>NZ_JANUEW010000012.1:0-178488 GCF_024807515.1 Pseudomonas sp. BIGb0558 | reverse complement strand
ACCGAGCCTAGGCGAGGTGCCGAGTGGTGGGGCAAGAGCGTTTTGCTTACTTTTGCGCTTTTCAAAAGTGAGCCGCTGTAAGAGCGGAACCCATAGCGGCCATAACCAAAGAAACGGATATGCCCCCAATCACCCACCCTTCCCCAACAACGCCCGAGCAAACTCATCAGACGCAATAAAATCCATAGCCTTACGCAACTCGCAAGCCGCCTCAGCCCCAAACGCCTCATCAAACCGCACCGCCATCTCCCGAGACACCACCCGCGCCTCCTCGTACTTACGCTGCCCCGCATCGGTCAACAACACCCGCCGACTACGGCGATCCAACTCGTCCACCTGCAACACCACCAGCCCATCGCGCACCAGCGGCTTGAGCGTATGCCCCAGGGCCGACAAATCCATCACCAGCGAATGCGCCAGGTCGCGCATCTTCGGCGCGTCCCCATTGGCAATGTGGTTCATCAGCGAATACTGGGTAGCCTTCAGACCAAACGGCACAAACGCTTCGTCATAGATCTGCGCCATGCGCCGGGACGCGCGACGCACGGCTCCGTTGGAGCAGGTGCTGGGGCTATTCAGGGTGGGCGGTGCACATTTCACGGGCGGTCACTCGCTACAGCTAAAGGGTTAACCAAACGTTAATCCGGCAAGATGAATATTGACACACATTGCAACAAATTAGTTGCGTATGCCTCTAAACGCTATATCGTGGCATATGCCTCTATTTTGACCGGATGTCAGTGCAGTTGGCCCGGATCACAGACGGGCGGGGCAGGAGGGAAGCGCTGTTTGGTACCTCCTTCAGTCATCAACTTCCTGTCTGGATCACACCTATGCTCAACCTTGTGCGCATCGCATTGCGGCGCCCCTATACCTTCCTGGTATTGGCCATTTTCATCCTGATTGTGGGCCCGCTCGCCGCCTGGCGTACCCCGACCGACATCTTCCCCGAAATTCGCATCCCCGTGATTGCCGTGATCTGGCAGTACACCGGCTTGCCACCCGACCAGATGGCCGGCCGTATCACCTCGCCCTTCGAACGGGTGCTGACCACCACGGTCAACGACATCCGCCATATCGAGGCGCAGTCGCTGAACGGCTTCGGCATCGTCAAGGTGTACTTCCAGCCGGGCGTCAATATCAGTACGGCCAACGCACAAGTCACCTCGGTGTCCCAGGCCATCCTGCGCCAACTGCCGCCCGGCACCACGCCGCCGCTGGTGCTCAACTACAGCGCTTCTACGGTGCCGATCGTGCAACTGGCATTGTCCGGCAAAGGCCTCACCGAACAGAAGTTGGGCGACATTGGCCTCAACACCGTGCGCCTGATGCTCACCACCGTGCCCGGTGCCGCGCTGCCATACCCGTTCGGCGGCAAGACCCGCCAGGTGCAGATCGACCTCGACTCGGCGCGCATGCAGGCCCGGGGTCTCTCGGCCCAGGACGTGGCCAACGCCCTGGCCACCCAGAACCTGATCACCCCGGTGGGCACGCAAAAGATCGGCAGCTATGAGTTCAACCTGCAACTGAACAACTCGCCGACGGATTTCCACGACCTGGAAAACCTGCCGATCAAGACCGCCGACGGCACCACCGTGTTGATTCGTGACGTGGCCACCGTGCGTGACGGCAACCCGCCGCAAACCAATATCGTGCACGTCAACGGCAACCGCTCCGTGCTGCTGCCGGTGCTCAAGACCGGCTCGGCCTCGACCCTCGGGGTGATCGCCGGCATCAAGGACAAACTGGCGGACAACAAGGCTGCCTTGCCGCCCAACCTGAATATCGACCTGATCGGCGACCAGTCGCTGTTCGTGCGTTCGGCCATCAGCGGGGTGGCCCGTGAAGGGATCATTGCCGCGGCGTTGACCAGCCTGATGATCCTGCTGTTCCTCGGCAGTTGGCGCTCCACGGTGATCATCGCCACGTCGATCCCGCTGGCGATCCTGGCGTCGATTGCCACGCTGTCGGCCCTCGGTGAAACCCTCAATATCATGACCCTCGGCGGCCTTGCGTTGGCCGTGGGGATCCTGGTGGATGACGCCACGGTGACCATCGAAAACATCAACTGGCACCTGGAACAGGGCAAGCCGGTGGAGACGGCGATCCTCGACGGCGCGGCGCAGATTGTCACCCCGGCGTTTGTCTCGCTGCTGTGTATCTGCATCGTGTTCGTGCCGATGTTTTTCCTGGAAGGCGTGGCGCGCTTCCTGTTCGTGCCGATGGCCGAAGCGGTGATTTTCGCAATGATCGCCTCGTTCATCCTCTCGCGAACCCTGGTGCCGACCCTCGCCAACTACCTGCTCAAGCCTCATGAACATCATGCGGACGGTACGCCGGTGGTGGCGCCGTCGAGCAACCCGCTGGTGAAGTTCCAGCGCGGGTTCGAGCGCCAGTTCGAGGCGTTTCGCGGGGTTTACCATGGGGCGCTGGAAAGTGCCTTGCACCATCGGCGTATCGCGGTGATCGCGATGCTGGCGTTTGTCGCGGTGTCGTTTGCGCTGGTGCCATTCCTGGGCCGCAACTTCTTCCCCGACGTCGACTCCGGGCAGATCCTGCTGCATGTGCGGGCGCCGGTCGGCACGCGGGTGGAGAGCAATGCGCGGCTGGTGTCGCAGATCGAAAACACCATTCATAAAGTGATCGAGCCCAAGGAGCTGGCGGCCATCGTCGACAACATCGGCCTGGCCATCAGCGGGATCAACGTGGCCTACAACAACACCGGCACCGTCGGTTCCCAGGACAGCGACATCCAGATCAGCCTGAAAGAGGGCCATCGTCCCACCGCCGAGTACATGCGCGAACTGCGCGAACGGCTGCCCCGTGAATTCCCGAATGCGGTGTTCTCGTTCCCGGCCTCCGACATCGTCGGGCAGATCCTCAACTTCGGTTCTTCAGCGCCGGTGGATGTGCAAATCGCCGGGAATAACCTGCCGGCCAACTTCACTTATGCCAGCACCTTGCTGCGGGAAATCCGCCGGGTGCCGGGTGTGGTGGATGCGCGGATCCAGCAGTCGCGGCAATTGCCCACCTTCAAGATCGATGTGGACCGTACCCAAGCCCAACTGGTGGGCCTGAACGAGCGCGACGTGACCAACAGCCTGGTGGTCAACCTGGCGGGTTCCAGCCAGGTGGCGCCGACGTTCTGGCTCAACCCGGCCAATGGCGTGTCCTACCCGATTGTGATGCAGACCCCGCAATACGGCCTCGACACCCTGGCCGCCCTGCATAACCTGCCGTTGAGCGGCAGCCCGGGTGCGGCGCAAGACCAGACCCTCGGCGGCCTGGCGTCCATCGAACGCAGCCACGCCAACTCGGTGGTGACCCAGTCGGATATCCAGCCGGTGGTCGAGGTCCTCACCGCGATCCAGGGCCGTGACCTCGGCGCCGTCGCGGCCGACATCCAGACGATCATTGCCGCCCACGCCAGCGAAGTGCCCACCGGTTCCAAGGTGCTGTTGCAGGGCCAGGTGCAAACCATGAACGCGGCCTTCAGTGGCTTGCTGTTTGGCCTGCTCGGCGCAGTGGTGCTGATCTACCTGCTGATCGTGGTCAACTTCCAGTCCTGGGCCGACCCGTTCGTGATCATCACCGCCTTGCCGGCGGCGCTGGCGGGTATCGTGTGGATGCTGTTCATCACCCACACGCCGCTGTCGGTGCCGGCGCTGACGGGGGCGATCATGTGCATGGGCGTGGCCACCGCCAACGCGATCCTCGTGGTCAGCTTCTGCCGCGAACGCCTCGCGGTGCACGGTGACGCGGTGCAGGCGGCGCTGGAAGCCGGCTTTACCCGTTTGCGCCCGGTATTGATGACTGCCATCTCGATGATCATCGGCATGGCGCCGATGGCCCTGAGCCTGGGGGAGGGCGGTGAACAGAACGCTCCGCTGGGCCGTGCGGTCATCGGCGGGCTGGCCTTCGCCACCATTGCCACATTGTTTCTGGTTCCGCTGATTTTCAGTCTTGTGCACGGGCGGCGTCAGCACGCCACGCTTGCGACCACCGCCACTCAAGGGGTTTGACATGTCCACTTCCGTTTCCAATCCGGGTTCACCCCGCCGTAAATCCCGTGGTCTGCTCTGGCTGGTGCTGGGGCTGGTAGTGCTCGTCGCCGTGGTGGTGTTCGGCATCGGGGTGCGCGCCAGCGAATCCCGTGACCTGAAAACCTGGACCGACACCCAGGCCTTGCCCAGCGTGAACCTGATCACCCCGAGCGTGCAGCCCCAGGGCCCGATCCTGAACCTGCCGGGGCGCCTTGAGGCGTACTCCCGGGCGTCGATCTTTGCCCGGGTCAACGGCTACCTGAAAACCTGGAACGTCGACATTGGCGACCACGTGAAGGCCGGGCAACTGCTGGCTGAAATCGATACGCCGGAGCTCGATCAACAACTGCTGCAAGCCAAGGCCGTGCTGGCCTCGGCCCAGGCCGACGAGTCACTGGCGCAAACCACCGCCAAGCGCTGGCAGGCGATGCTCTCCTCGGACTCGGTATCGCGCCAGGACGTGGATGAACGCACCGGCGACCTGACCGCCAAGCAGGCCAAGGTGGTCGCGGCCAAGGCCAACGTCGACCAGTTGATCGCCACCAAGGGCTTCCAGCGGTTGACCGCGCCGTTCGCCGGTGTGGTGACCGCGCGTTCCACCGACGTGGGCGCGCTGATCAATGCCGGTGGCGCCACCGGCAAAGAGTTGTTCGCAGTCTCCGATGTCAGCCGCCTGCGGGTGTATGTGCAGGTGCCGCAATCGTCGGCGCCGCAGATTCAGGTAGGCACCGTGGCTCGCTTGAGCGTTCCGGAATATCGCGGTGAAACCTTCAACGCCAAGGTGATCGCCACCGCCGATGCCGTGAATGCAGCGTCCGGCAGCACCCTGGTACAGCTGCTGGTGGACAACCCCGGCAGCCGCCTGTTGCCGGGTGCCTACACCAGCGTGCAGTTCAACTTGCCGGTGCAGACCGACGTGCTGCGCTTGCCCGCCAGTGCCCTGGTGTTCGATGACAAGGGCATGCGCGTGGCAACCCTGGATGCGAACAATCACGTGCACTTCAAGACCGTGACCATCGCCCGTGACTTCGGCGACAGCGTGGAAATCGGCAGCGGCCTGGCCGCCACCGACCGCGTGATCGACACTCCGCCCGACGGCCTGGCCGACGACGATTCGGTGCAACTGGCCGCCAATACTCCAGAGGCCAAACCCCATGGCTAAGCGCACTTGCCTGGTATTGGCCGCCACCCTGGGCCTGGGCGCCTGCCACCTTGCGCCGCCGCTGGACGTGCCCGATGTGCCCGTGGCTGCGCAATTCCATACCCAAGGCCCGTGGACCGTCGGCACGCCGAACGACCAAGCGAGTCGCGACGGTTGGTGGCAGATCTACAAGGACCCGCAACTGGATGCGATGGAGCAACAGCTGCTGCAAAACAACCCGGACCTGAGTGCCGCACTGGCTCACTATTCCCAGGCCCAGGCGTTTTTGGCCCAGGCGCAATCCGGGCTGTTTCCGAAAGTCATCGGGTCCGGTAATGCCCAGCGTATTCGCCAGTCCGACACGCGCCCGTTGCGCTCGGCCAGCCCGCCGAATGTCTACGATTCGGGGACCGTTGGCGTGGAAGTGGACTATGAAGTCGACCTGTGGGGCCGCGTGCGCGACACCGTGGCCGCCGGCACCAGCGATGCCCAGGCCGCCAGGGCCGACCTGGCTTCGGTACGCTTGAGCCTGCAGGCGCAACTGGCCGACAGCTACATCCGCCTGCGCGGCATCGACCGCCAGGACCAGTTGCTGCAACAAACCACCGACGCCTATGCCAAGGCCCTGAGCCTCACCGAAGGCTTGCATGGCGGCGGCATCGTCTCCGGCCTGGACGTGGCACGGGCGCGTACCCAACTGTCGACGGTCAAGTCGCAGCTGAGCCAGAACCTGGTGCAGCGCGCGGTGCTGCAACACTCGATAGCGGCGATGTTGGGTGAGTCGGCATCGACCTACGCGATTGCCCCCAGTGTTGCGGATATCGCCCTGCCCGGCGTGCCCACCGGCGTGCCGTCGACGCTGTTGCAGCGCCGCCCGGACATCGCCGCCGCTGAACGCCGGATCGCCTCGGCCAACGCACGCATAGGCGTGGCCAAAGCCGCCTGGTTCCCGGCCCTCACCCTGAGTGCCCAGGGCGGTTTCCAGAGTGACGAGTTCGCGCACCTGTTGAGCGCGCCGAATATTTTCTGGGCGATTGGCCCGTCGCTGGTGGGGACAATCTTTGACGGTGGCGCGCGTCAGGCCGGTGTCGACAGTGCCAAGGCGGCCACCGATGAAGCCGCGGCCAAGTATCGTGGTGTAGTGTTGACCGCGTTCGAACAGGTGGAGAACAACCTGTCGATCATCTCGGGGCTCGACACTGCCCTGGCAGACCAGCGGGACGCGGCGGCTGCCGCGCAGTACGCCGAGGACTTGTCCCTGGCGCGGTATCGCCAGGGCGGCGCGGCGTACCTGGATGTGGTGACGGCGCAGGTCGCGTCGTTGCAGGCACAACGAACTGTGCTGGATCTGCAGACTCAACAGTTAAGCGCCAATGTGGGGCTGATCAAGGCATTGGGTGGCGGCTGGAACCTGGCGGAATTGGCCGACACCCCGGAATTGAACCCAAGGAGTAACAAGCATGACTGATTACGTACCGCCAAAAGTCTGGACCTGGAAGACCCAAAACGGCGGCACCTTCGCCAGCATCAACCGGCCCGTCGCCGGCGCGACCCACGACAAGGAATTGCCGGTGGGCCGTCATCCGTTGCAGCTGTATTCGCTGGCAACGCCGAACGGCCAGAAAGTCACGATCCTGCTGGAAGAGCTGTTGGCACTGGGTCACACCGGCGCGGAATACGATGCGTGGTTGATCAAGATCGGCGACGGCGACCAGTTCGGCAGCGGCTTCGTGGGCGTCAATCCGAACTCGAAGATTCCGGCATTGCTGGACCGCAGCGGGCCCAAGCCGATCCGGGTGTTCGAGTCCGGGGCGATCCTGCAGTACCTGGCCGAGAAGTTCGGTGCGTTCCTGCCCACCGAGCCTGCGGCCCGTGCCGAGTGCCTGTCGTGGTTGTTCTGGCAGATGGGCAGCGCGCCGTACCTGGGCGGTGGCTTCGGACATTTCTACGCCTACGCGCCGACCAAGATCGAATACGCCATCGACCGTTTCGCCATGGAAACCAAGCGCCAGCTGGACGTGCTGGACAAGCAGTTGGCCGAGCACGAATACATCGCGGGGGATGAATACACCATCGCCGACATGGCGATCTGGCCGTGGTACGGCGGCCTGGTGAAAGGCCGCTTGTATGAGGGTGGAGAGTTTTTGTCGGTGCAGGATTACAAGCACGTGCTGCGTTGGGCCGATGCCATCGAAGCGCGGCCGGCGGTGCAGCGAGGGCGCCGGGTCAACCGCGTTTCGGGCGAGCCGTCAGAGCAATTGCGCGAGCGTCATGACGCGTCGGACCTCGACTGACAACAGCGCTCCCTGTGGAGAGGGAGCTTGCTGTGGCGAGGGAGCTTGCTCCCGCTGGGCTGCGCAGCAGCCCCAATAAGCACCCCGCATTCTTTCAGGTAGAACGTGGGGGCAGGTTTTGGGGCCGCTTCGCAGCCCAGCGGGAGCAAGCTCCCTCGCCACAGGTGTCAGCGGCGCCCTCGCGCCGTTCCCACTTGGCGATCACCAGCGGTGCCAGGGCATTGCCCAGCACATTCAACGCGGTGGTCGGCATTTCCATCAGGCGATACACCCCGGCGATAAAGGCGATGCCCTCCAGCGGCAAGCCCGCACTCGCCAGGGTCGCCGACAAAATCACGAACATGAACCCCGGCACCCCGGCCGCGCCCTTGGACGTCAGCACCATGGTCACCACCAGCAGCGCCTGGTCGCCAAGGCTCAGGTCGATGCCATACAACTGCGCCACAAACAAGGTGCCGATCCCCAGGAACAGCGAAGCACCGTCCAGGTTGAACGAATACCCCACCGGCACCACAAAGCTCACCAGCGATGGCGGTACGCCGTAGGTTTCGAGCTTCTTCATCAGTTGCGGCATCACCGCCGCGGAGCTGGCCGTGGAGAACGCCAGGATCAGCTCATCCTTGATATGCCGCATCAGCGCAAACAGGTTGATCCCGCACAGGCGCGCCACCAGGTTGAGCACCACCAGCACGAAGAACGCGATCGACACGTAGCTGACCATGATCAACTTGGCCAACGGCAGCAGCGAGCTGAAACCGAAGTTGGCCACGGTGACCGCGATCATGCCGAACACGCCGATGGGCGAGTAGGCCATGATCATCGACGTCACTTTGAACATCGCCTCAGACACCCCGCGCAGCAGGGCAATCACCGGGTCCTTGCGCTCGGCCGGCAGGCGCGAAACCCCCAGGCCAAACATCACCGCAAAGAACAGCACCGACAGCAAACTGCCCTGGGCCATCGCATTGATCACGTTGTCCGGGATGATCCCGACGATGATCTGCCCCAGGCTGTGACCACCGCCGGCGCCGCTGGTGGGCAAGGTCACCGCACTGGCTTGCAGGCTGGACAGCTCGGTGCCGGCGCCGGGTTTAAGCAGGTTGCCCATCACCAGCCCGACGATGATCGCCAGGGTGGTGATGCAGAAGAAATAGCTCAGGGACTTGACCCCGATGCGCCCCAGGGATTTGCCGTCACCGTGCCCGGCAATGCCCACCACCATGCAGGAAAACACGATGGGCACGACGATCATCTTCATCAGCTTGATAAAGATATCGCCCGCCGGTTGCAGCAGGTTTTCAACCAGCCACGGCCGGGATTCGGGGAAACGGTGCAGCAGGGCGCCGATGGCGATGCCGGCGAGCAAGCCGATCAGGATTTGCCAGACCAGCGCGATTCGGGGCTTGTGCATGGGAATGCCTCATTTATATCAATGATTATGAGTGTTGTTCTAGGCAGTCAATAGCGGCCATCCATGGCCGCCGGGTGGGGCGGGAATCCGTCAGCGCAATCGATGGCACGCTTCATTCAGGCGACGGCAACCTTCTTCAATCACTTCAAGGGAACTGGCAAAAGACAGGCGGATATACGGCGACATGCCGTACGCCGCGCCGCTCACCGTCGCCAGGCCGTGTTCGCGCAGCAGGTACTCGGCCAGCTGGGTGTCGCTGTCGATCTGCTCGCCATGGGGCGTGGTCTTGCCCATCAGCCCGGCAACGTTGGCGAACACGTAGAACGCGCCGTCCGGTGGGGTGAAGCTCACCCCGGGAATGTCCTTAAGCAGGCTCAGCATGCGTTCGCGGCGTTGCTGGTACACCTCGCGCATCCCGGCGATGGGCGCCTGGTCACCGGCGAATGCGGCCACCGCCGCGGCCTGGCTGAGGGAGCTGGGGCAGGTGGTGGTTTGCGAGAGCAACTTGGCGATGGCCGCAACCAGCCAGGCCGGGCCGGCCCCGAAACCCAGGCGCCAGCCGGTCATGGCGTAGCCCTTGGAGGCGCCGTTGACGATCAGCGTGCGCGGCTTCAGGTCCGGTGCGAGACGGGTCAGCGACACATGCCGTGTATCGCCGTAGACGAAGTGCTCGTAGATCTCGTCGGCCATGACCAGCACATGGGGGTGACGGCGCAGCACTTCGGCCAGGGCCAACAGCTCGGCCTCGTTGTACACCGCGCCACTGGGGTTGTTCGGGCTGTTGAGGATCACCCATTTGCTGCGCGGGGTGATCGCTTGTTCGAGGGCTTGCGGCGAGAGCTTGAACCCCAGTGACTCGTCGCCGGGAATGATCACCGGCGTCGCGTCATTCAGCCGCGCGATGTCCGGGTACGACACCCAATACGGCGTGTGCACGATGACTTCATCGCCGCGATTCAGGGTCGCCGCCAGGGCGTGATAGATGATGTGCTTGCCGCCGCAGCCGGCAATCACTTCGTCCAACCCGTAATCCAGCTGGTTATCACGCTTGAGCTTGAGGCAGATCGCCTTGCGCAGGGCGAGCGTGCCGCTGGTGGCGGTGTAGTGAGTATCGCCGCTGTGCATCGCGGCGCTGGCGGCTTCGAGGATATGCGCCGGGGTATCGAAATCCGGCTCGCCCACCGTGAAGTTGACGATGTCCCGGCCCTGGGCGCGCAGTTCGGTCACCAGCGCATTGGCCGCGATGCTCGGGGAGGGCGCAATGCCCAGTACCCGAGCGGAGAGAAATGCAGTGCTCATGATGGCTCCTTCAGTCTGCCAGGCCGGCCTGTTTCAGGACCTTGTCCATCCAGCTCTGGCGCACCGCACCGGTGGCGATTTCGGCTTTGACTTCTTCCTCATGGGCCGCGTGTTGCGCGGCCTTGCGCAGCACCTCGGCGGCGTCGGCCTGGGAGAAGGCGACCAGGCCGTCTTCATCGCCCACCAGCAGGTCGCCCGGGTTGATCAGCATACCGCCGATGGACACCGGCACATTCACCTCGCCCGGGCCGGTCTTGTACGGCCCGCAATGCACCACGGCGCGGGCGTAGCACGGGGTGTCCTCAAAGCTGGCGACATCCCGGATCGCCCCATCAATCACAAACCCCACGCAGCCGCGTTGCTGGGCGTAGAGCTTGACCAGCTCGCCGATCACCGCGTTGTTGGTATCGCCCTGGGCGTCCACCACCAGCACGTGGCCCGGCTGCAGCATGCTCATGGCCTTGTAGATCAGCAGGTTGTCGCCGGGGCGGGTTTTCACCGTGAGCGCGGTGCCCACCAGCTTGCCGGTACGGTTGTAGCGGTTCAGCCCACGGGCGCCGATGTGCCGGCCGAGGTTGTCGCTGATGTGCGGGGTGACCACCTGGGCGAAGGCTTCAAGCACCTCGGCGCTGGCCAGTGGTGGGTTGGGGAGGATGCGGGAACCGGGCAAGGACATGGCTGTAACTCCGATTGATCTTATGGGTCTGTGGCTAGATCTTAGGAGCGATGAACATACAGTTTTAGCGATATTTTATTATCTGATAGGATCGCTTTTTCTCATGGGAGGTGGCCGATGATCACGTTCAAGCAAATCGACGCGTTGTACTGGATTGCCGAGCTGGGCAGTTTCGAGGCGGCGGCGAACAAGCTGAACATGTCGCAGTCGGCGATTTCCAAGCGCATCCAGGAGCTGGAAGAAACCTTTGATGTGCAGATCTTCGACCGCAGCAAGCGCAACGCGCGGCTGACCGAAAAAGGCGCCGAGCTGCTGGACTACGGCAAGGACCTGCTGGAACGCCGCGACTACCTGCTGGAGCGGGTCAGCGCTCAGGAAGTGCTGGTGCGCCGGTTTCGCCTGGGGGTCACCGAGCTGACGGCATTGACCTGGCTGCCCGCGCTGGTCGAGGCATTGCGCGAGGCCTACCCCAAGGTGCAGATCGAACCGTCGGTGGAGTTGAGCAGCGAGCTGTTTCGCAAGCTCGAGAGTGATCAACTGGACCTGGTGATCGTGCCCGATGCCTACAGTGATTCGCGATTCCTGAGTACGCCGCTGGGCAGTGTGGAAAACGCCTGGATGTGCGTGCCCGGACTGATCCCTGACAACGACCCGGTCAGCCTCGGGGTGTTGGCGGACTACACCGTGCTGACCCAGGGTTCGCAGTCGGGCACCGGCCTGACTTACGAGCGCTGGCTGGCGGCCCACGAGGTGCAGCTGCCACGCACCTTGACCAGTCACAACCTGCTGGTTCAGGTGGGGTTGACCCTGTCGGGCGTGGGCGTGAGCTACCTGCCCACCGCGTGCCTTTCACACCTGGTGGAGGCGGGTGCGTTGCGGGTATTGGTCACCGAGCCGGCCTTGCCGAGCATCCGCTATGTGGCCTTGCATCGCTCGGACCGCCAGTTGGGTTTGAACCGCAATGTCGCGCAACTGGCCCGCCAATGCTGTGATTTTTCCCGGCTGTTGCTTCAGCGGTTTGTGTGAGCCGCCGCGCACTGGCTGGCCAGTTCCGCCAGGGAGGCGGTCAGGCCGAGGTGGCCATGCTTGAGGAAGGCCAGTTGATAGTTGACCGGCTCGGGCGGGGTATCCAGGAGCATTTCCTGGAGCTCGCCGCGCCGGATCTCATCGCCGAACAGCCCCCGGGGTAAACAACTGACCCCAACCCCGGCCCGGATCAACGCCACCAGCGCGAACAGGCTGTTGCTGCCATACACCCGGTTGAACTCGATCCCCGCCCGGGCAAACAACTGCTCGCAACGCTGGGTAATCCCCGAGTGCGTGCCCTGGACAATGATGGGCCACTGCGCCAGTTCCTTGAGGGACAGCGAGCGCGCATGCAGCGCGAGGCTCGCCGGCGCCAGCCAGGTAAATTCGACGGATTGCAGATCGATCGCCGCCATCGCCGGCGTCACGTAGTCCTGCGGGATCACCACCAGGTCCAGGTCGCCATCCAGCAGCTTCCTTTGCAGCGACGCCGACAGATCAACATCCGGATGCAACGCCACCTCCGGATGCACTGCTTTCACCCGCGCCGCAAAGTCCGAAAACCAGGTCACCGTCACCAGCTCCGTGAGCCCCATGCGTACCGTGCGCAGGGTGTGCCGCGACGCGCCCCGCAGCCCGTCAAGCCTGGCCAGGCTGTCGATCAAACCTTCACAGGCCTCCAGCAGTTCAGCGCCTTTGGCACTCAAGTGCGCCTTGGGCCCCGAGCCTTCGAACAGCGGCAGGCACGCCTGTTTTTCCAGCTCCTGCAAACGCTTGGTGACCGCCGATTGAGTGAGGAATAACTGCGTGGCCGCCCGCTGCAGCGTGCCGAGTTTCAGGGTCCAGTAGAACGCTTCAATCTGCTTGAGGTTGATCATGCTCAAGGCCCTCCCGCTGATAGGGGTGGTGCAGGTCGCAATGGGTATGGATCAACTCAATGACATGCCGCTGGAACGGGCTGTAGCTGTCGGCCCGGGCCAGCGCCACATACGGCGTCGATGGCAGCGGCGGCTCCACCCGCAGCCGCACCAGTTGCCCGCTCGCCTGGTAGGGCGCGGCGGTGGAGTCGGGCAGGTAGGTGACGCCGAGCCCCGACACCGTCAGGCCCACCAGCGCGGCCAGGCTGCTGCAGGGAATATGCGCCTGGGGGCTGGCGTGCCGCGCAGCCAGCCAGCGGTCGACCAGCAACCCCGAACCCGAGAGCTTGCCCTGGGTGAGCAGGGTGTAGCGGGTCAGGTCTTCCAGGGCCAGCGGGCGCTGGTGGTCCAGCAGGCCGGGGGCGCAGAACCAGCTGTTGCGCACTTCATCCAGCGCGACCTTGACCAGGCCGTTGGAGCTGAAGGCATCCGGCACCACGATCACGTCCACCTGGCCTGCCATCAGCAACCCGTGCAGGCGCACGCTGAGTTCCACTTCCGGCTCGATGCGCACCTTGGGATAGCGGGTGGCAATCGCCTTGATCAGGCGCGGCAGCCAGGTCAGGGCACTCAGCTCGGTGATGCCGATGCGCAGTTTGCGGCTCAACACCTCGGGGCTGATCAGGCAACTGCTGACGATGTCGCGTTGCAGCAGCACCTGCCGGGCGTGGGTCACGACTTCGGCGGCCATCAGGGTCGGTTTGGCGCTGCGCCCGCTGCGGTCGAACAGCGGGAAACCCAGCCAGTGCTCCAGTTCCTGAATCTGCCGGGTGATCGCCGATTGCACCAGCCCCAGGCGCGTGGCAGCGCCGTCGAAGGTGCCGTGATCGACCACGGCGATCAACGCTTCCAGCTGTTTGAAGGTGGCCACGGGTGCGTTCTCATCTGGTTTTGGAATATTTTTAGTTCACGGAATATCCCTATGTCTACTTAAATTTCCTCGGCACTATTTGGCTCACGGCCTACTGGCGTGAATGACCCTTCACGAAGTTACCGACCATAAATCCAATAAAATCGGTGAAGAAATGAAAGCGGACTCCAAGCCTGCCAGCGGCTTTCGCTGGGTTGTGGCGGCCCTGTTTTTCCTGGCCTATATGGTTGCCGGTGCCGACCGCGCAAACATCGGCGTGGTGGTGCCTTTCATCAAGCAGGAATACCACCTCAGCAACACCGACATCGGTGCCCTGGCCAGCCTGTTTTACCTGACCTACGCCATCGTGCAGATTCCCGCCGGCTACCTGTTCGGCAAGTACGGCATCCGCAAGCTGCTGACCGGCTCCCTGGTGCTGACCTCCCTGGCCACGCTCTTGATCGGCTTCACCAGCAGCGTGCTGCAACTGAAGCTGGCGCGGGCCTTGTTGGGGGCGGCGGAAGGGCCGATCAATATCGGGATCGTGTCGATCATCAACCGCTGGTTCCCGCCGAGCGAGAAGGGCCTGGCCACCGGTATTTTCATGTCATCCATCAAGTTCGCCCCGGCCTTCGTACCGCCGTTGTGCGCCTGGATCGTGCACCTGTATGGCTGGCGCGAGGTGTTCTATTTGTTTGCCGTGCCGGGGTTCTTTGTCGCGCTGCTGTGGTGGTGGCTGGTCAAGGATGATCCGGCGGACAGCCCGTATGTCTCGCCCAGCGAAGTGCGGCATATCCAGGGCACCGAAGTGCACGGGCAAGTGGTAGCCAGGCCCATGGTGCGCATGCCGGCATGGGTCGACAGGCTGATTCGCAGCCGCGACGTCAAACCCCTGGCCGACAACAAAAGCATCCTGGCGTCGTGGAATGTGTGGGCCTGCGCGTTCGGCTATTTCATGATGGTGGGCATCACCTATTCGATCATGACCTGGATCCCGACCTACCTGATCACCGTCAAGCAGTTCTCGGTGATCACCATGGGCGCCGTGGCATCGGCCCCCTGGGTGGGCGCGGTGATCGGCAACCTGCTGGGCGGCTGGCTGTCGGACCGGGTCTTCGACAAGCGCCGCAAGCCGGCCATGCTGATCAGCTCGCTGGCCACGGTGGTGATGATGTTTGTGCTGCTGCATTCACCGAGCGACCCGGCGCTGCTGGCGGCGGTATTCCTGTTGGCGGGTGTGTTGCTCAATATCGGTTTTTCGACCTTCCTCGTGTACCCCATGGGCCTGGCGACCAAGGACCGGGTGCCGTTTGCCGCCTCCATCGTCAATACCGGCGGCTCGCTGGGCGGGGCCTTCGCGCCGTTCGTGGTCGGCCTGTTGCTGGACAGCTTCAGTTGGGACTACGTGTTCGGCTTCCTGGGTGTGTGTTCACTGATCACCTTCGCCATCGTGCTGACCATGATCGAACCTCGGCCCGCTGCACGTGTGCAGGATCACGGCGAGCCCTTGGCATCGCCCCTGGCTCACGCCAAACCCTGAACCACTCACTTTCATTGAAGGATCCCGGATGAACGATTCGTCGCGCGTCATGCAGGTTTGTCGGCTCGATTTATGGATCAGCCCCGTGTTTGACGATCTGGTTCGCAGCGAGGCCAACCTGGCGTTGCAGGTGCTGGCTCATCAAGGCGAGGACCCGCGCACCCTGGCGGCCTTGAGCCGGGCCCATGCCTACCATGTGTCGGCGGCCAAGGACGAGCTGCCACGGGCATGGTTCGTCAACCAGGCGTTGATCGCCCAGTGCCCTGATCTGCTCTGCGTGTCTTCCGGCGGCGCGGGCTTTGACACGGTGGACGTCGAGGCCTGCACCCGTGCCGGTATTGCGGTGGTGAACCAGGCGGGTGCCAATGCGTTCTCGGTGGCGGAACACACCTTCGGTTTGCTGCTCGCGGTGGTCAAGCGCATCGTCGAATCCGACACCAAGTTGCGCCGCGAACGGGGTTTCAGCCGTGAAGACCTGATGGGCGAAGAGATCCACGGCAACACCCTGGGGCTGATCGGCCTCGGCGAAATCGGCCAGCGCACGGCGCGCATCGCCCAGGGTTTTGGCCTGGAGGTGCTGGCGTACGATCCGTACCTCAGCGCCGAGCAAATCCACGCCCGGGGCGCACAGCCGGTGACGCTGGAGGCGTTGCTGGGGCGCAGTGACTACGTGTCGTTGCACTGCCCGTTGAACGCCACGACTCAGCACCTGATGGGTGCCGAACAGTTCGCGGCGATGAAGCCGGGCGCAGTGTTTGTCTCCACTGCCCGTGGCGGTATTCACGACGAAGCAGCGCTGTTCCAGGCGCTGAGCAGCGGCCACCTTGGCGGTGCCGGCCTCGACGTGTGGGCCTGCGAGCCGCCGGTGCAGGACGCACCATTGATGACACTGCCCAATGTGGTCGCCACCTTCCACACGGCGGGCGTCACTCACGGTGGGCGGCGCAATGTGGCGAGGTCGTCGGCGCAACAGATCGCCTTGATGCTGCGGGGCGAGCGTCCGGCGCATCTGTTGAACCCGCAAGTGTGGGAGCGGTTTTGTGAACGGCTGCGCGAGGCCAGGGGGTGAACACCATATTTTTAAAGTATTCAAACCGCATTATTTAGATATTTTTCATAGGAGGACGGCGCTGATAGGCTTCGCAAAAAACAAGAGAACTGCCTACATGAAGCGCAGCAAAACCTTCGCCACCGTGCTGGTCTCCTTCGCCTTGATGGTGGGCGTGACCAGCTGCGCCAAAGTCGATATCCAGGCCGACGCCAGCGACAAGCGCGACGTCGACGCCCGTCAGGTCCTGCGCCTGGGCCATGACGATCAGGCTTACCCGTTCCTGATCTACGCCAACGCCGATCTGTACAACCCGCCCAAATCCATCGAACGCGCGGTGGTGATCGTTCACGGCGTACAACGCGACGCCGACCAGTACTTCAAGACCGGCCGCAAGCTGATGGGCAACGCCAAACTCCCTGGCGAACGCACCCTGTTGCTGGCCCCCAACTTCCTCACCCCGCAGGATTCAGGCGTCAGCGATGACATGCCGCTGTGGCCCCGGGACAGGTGGATGCACGGCATCGAATCGCAGTACGGCCACAAGGGCATCCCGGCCTTCCAGGTGCTCGATGATGTGGTGCGCTACCTCTCCGACCGCCAGCGCTTTCCGGCCCTCAAGGAAATCGTGATGGTCAGCCACTCGGCAGGCGCACAGCTGATGCAGCGCTACGCCGTGGTCAACGACCTCGATGCCGGTCTCAAGGCCCATGGCCTGACCATCCGCTACGTGATCGCCAGCCCGTCGAACTACCTGTACGTCGACGAAAACCGTCTGCAGGACGGCGCGTTCGCCCCCGTCGTGAGCATCCTGTGCCCCAGCTACAACCGCTACCGCTACGGCATTGAAGCGGCCCCGGCATACCTGCAAATGCAGCACCTGACCGGGCGCCAGCTGTTCACCCGCTACGCCGCACGGGACGTCACCTACCTTGTGGGCGCCCAGGACAACAACCCCACCAGCCGCGTGCTGGACAATTCCTGCGGGGCCAACTACCAGGGCGAAACCCGGCTGCAGCGCCAACTGACGTACGTCGGTTATGAAGGCTTCCTGTCGAACAAATGGCAGGTGCCGCTGCGCCATCCGCAGTACACGATCCCTGGTATTGGCCACAACGCCGCACGGTTGTTCGGTGATAAGGACGTCGCCCGGATCCTCTTCCCTTAAGACTCACCGCCCGCTGCGTCTCGATAAAAACAATAAGAGAACCGTATGAGCCCACACCTCCCGTTTACCCGGGCGCATCGCGCCCTGGGGCCTGGCCGCTTGACCTTGCTGGCTGCCACGTTGATTGCCCTGCACGCCCAGGCAGACACCTTGCCGTCCTCCGGCACCTTGTTCGATTCGAGCCGTTCGGTGCTGCGCCCCACCGAAAGCGGCCAGGCCGCCCGGCCCGGCAGCGTGCGTATCGAAAGCCAGAACGATGAGCCCCAGAGTGCGCCGAGCCCCTCCACCGTGAAGCTGGTGGTGCAGCGCTTTACCGTGCAGGGCAACCGGCAAGTCAGCGATGCCGACGTGCAGGCGCAGTTGCTGGCGTACACCCAACAGACCCTCGGCCTTGATGGCCTGCGGGAAGCTGCTTCAAGGGTCACCGCGTTGTACCGTGCCCGCGGTTACCTGGTGGCCCGGGCGTATCTGCCGGCCCAGGACATTCAAAATGGCCAGGTGATCATCGGGATTTCCGAAGGGGTAATCGGCCAGGTCAGTGCGCTGCCGGATGCCAACGTGCGCCTGCGCCCCGGCGTGCAGCAACAGTTTGTCGACGCCTTGCCCGCGGGCACCATCATTCGTGAACAGGACCTGGAGCGCGTGCTGCTGCGCCTCTCGGACATCACCGGGGTGGCGGTGCGCGCGATCCTGCGGCCATCGCAGCAGCCGGGCGCGGCCGACATCGTGCTCAAGCTCAGCGAGATGACCGCCATCACCGCCCGGGCCGCCATCGATAACTACGGCAACTACTACACCGGTTCCAATCGGCTCACCTCCAGCGTCAGCCTCAACGACGCCTTCGGTGTGGGCGACAGTTTTACCGTCAACTCGCAAAACACCTTCGAGGGCCTGGACATCAAGGGTGTCGGTTATCAGCAGCCGCTGGGGGCCACCGGGATCTCGGTGGGCGCCAACTATGCCGAGCTGGAATACGCCATCGGTAAAAACCTCAAGGGCGTCAACGCGGGCGGCACCGCCGAAGTGTCGTCGGTGTTCATCAACAGCTCGCTGCTGCGCTCGCGGGACAGCAACATCAACTTCAACCTGGCGGAAGATCACCGGCGTTTCGAAGACAGCGCCGGCGGCCTTACCGTGGAGAAAGCCGCGGTGTTTCGCAGCGCCACCCTCTACGGCAACTGGCGCGATGACTGGCAGGGCAGCAACGCCTGGAGCCTGTCCTACGGCATTGGTTACCTGGATAAAAACACCCCCATCGACGCGTCGCTGGATGCCCTGACCGCCCGGGCGGAAGGCCGTTACCAGAAGACCAACTTCAACTTCAGCCGCCTGCAAACCATCGGCAACGGCTACTCGCTGTTTGGTTCGGTGACCGCCCAGTGGGCCAACAAGAACCTCGACTCTTCGGAAAAACTCAGCCTCGGCGGCCCCAACGGCGTTCGCGCCTACCCGGTGGGCGAAGTGGCCGGCGACGAAGGCGTGCTGGGTCGCCTTGAACTGCGCAAATACCTCGGCAACTTTTCCGGGGCCATCGCCGAAGGCACCTTGTTCGCCGACGCCGGCAAAGTGCGGGTCAACAAGGACCCATGGGACCGCAGCGAAAACCACCTGAGCCGCTACGGCTACGGCCTGGGCGTGAACCTCTACCACCGCGATCTGGTGATGAATGCCAGCCTGGCGTTTTCCCCGGGCGACGATCCCACCAGCGACGACCGCGCCGCCAAGCGCCTGTGGTTCTCTGTCACCGGCTCGCCCCAGGCGTTTGCCGGGCTGGCCAGTGACCTGGGTTCCAAGGGCGAGGATTTCGCCGTGGCCGAGACCGACACGGTGATCTACGGCGACTTCGGCATCGTCCCCGAATACGTCGACCGTCACGGCGCCACGCCGGCCGCGCCCGCCAACCAGAACCGCCTGGCCACCCCGAATGGGCGCAACATGTCTAGCTTCTGGCGTGCCCGCGATAACGTCTCGGCCATCGGCGTGCACGGCGGCTACGGCCTGAGCGACGACTGGAAACTGCTCTGGCAACTGGAATACGGCATCTCGATGAACTACACCGCGAGCGACGACAAATCGGTGAACCCCTCGGCGTCCCCGAGCACCAAGTTGCGCAACACCGGTGCGGCGTTCAACAACACCGATTACGGCACGTTGTTGTATGGCGTGTGGGACATGCCGATGAAAGAAGCCACCACCACGCTCGATCCGTTCAACGGCAAGACCAGCGCCGCGTACTTCAACATCATCGGCTCGCCGGGCTTCAGCGCGGGGTTGTCGACGAATGTTGTCGGTCCGCAAAGCTATGACGACACGGCGGTGAATGGCGACGCGGCGTTCAACCGACGTCAGTCCGGCGTGGTGGAATACTGGACGCCGGTGTGGAACGGCCTGCAGCTCAAGCTGGCGTACTCGAACAACGGCATGAGCGTGGCCAATGATGTGGACAAGGGCTACATCTACGGCACCAGCCTGACCTACAACAACGGTGGTTTCACCGCCGTGTTCGCGGCAGAGCGGCACATCAACTATTTCGGGATTGCCGACCTAGGCCGCAACGCCCGGGGCCTGGGCAGCAGCACCCATGTCACCGACGGCACCTCGTCGGACGATTTCAGCTTCCGCTACGGCCTGGGCTATGACTTTGGTGACACCGAACTGTCGGTGATCGCCGATGACCTGTCGTACTCCGAAGACGGGGTGGTCAACACCAGCACCACCTCCAGCGACCTGTCGCGCTACCGCCGCCGCGCCTATCTGGTGGGCGCCTCCCACAAGATCGGCGCCTGGACCTTGAAGGCCAGCTACGGCAAGGCCCTGCCTGGCAAGTGCGAGATGATCGGCGCGGCCGCGCCCGACTGCGATACCCACGGCATGGGGGCCACCCAGTACGCCGTCGGCGCCAACTACAAACTGACCAAGCGCATCGACCTGTTCGGCCAGTACGTGCTGTTGAAAAACAATTCCCTGGCCAACTACAACTTCGCCCTGACCGGCGTCACCGCGGCCAGCGGCTACTCGCCGGGCGCGGGCACCACCATCAGCGCCATCGGCACTGGCATCAACTATTCGTTCTGAGGAGAAGGCCATGAAGACGCATCCATCCAAAGCCGAATTGCCGGTGCTCAAGCCCCTGAGTTTTGCCGTGTTGTGCGCCCTGTACAGCCTGGTGCCCATCCCGGCGCTGGCCCTGGACAGCAACGCACTGCCCACCAACGGCCAGGTGATCGCCGGCAGCGGGACCATCGTCAGCAACGGCAATGTGATGACGGTGCACCAGGGCAGCGACAAGCTGATCGCCACCTGGGACACCTTCAATATCGGCAGCGGCGCCCAGGTTAATTTCCTGCAACCGGGCGCTTCCTCGATTGCCCTCAACCGCGTCACCGGCAGCGACGGTTCGCAGATCCTCGGGCACCTGAATGCCAACGGCCAGGTGTTCCTGATCAACCCCTCGGGCGTACTGTTTGGCGCCGGCTCGATGGTGGATGTGGGTGGCCTGGTGGCCAGTTCCCTGGACATCTCCAACAGCGATTTCATGGCCGGCAAAAACGTATTCGCCGGGCAAGGCAAGGGGGCGGTGATCAACCAGGGCACGATCAATGCCAAAGACGGCGGCAGTGTCGCGCTGCTCGGCAGCCAGGTGCTGAACGAAGGCACAGTGGTCGCGCGGCTGGGCTCGGTGGTGCTGGGCGGCGGCGAGAAAATCACCCTCGACTTCAACGGTGACGGGTTGATCAACCTCGAAGTCAACGACCCGGCAATCGGCGCCAGTGTGGTCAACCGCGGGCTGTTGAGTGCCAACGGGGGCGCCGTGGCCATGAGCGCCCGGGACTCCCAGGCGATGCTCAGCAATGTGGTGAACAACGAAGGCGTGATCGAGGCCCGCAGCCTGGAACAGCGCAACGGCCGGATCATTCTCGACGGCGGCAGCAACGGGGTGGTGGTCAACAGCGGCGTGCTCGATGTGTCGGGGCGCAATGCGGGCGAGCGGGGCGGCAACGTGACCATGACCGGGCAGTACGTCGGCCTGTTTGATAGCGGCCGCATCAATGCCGACGGTGATATCGGCGGCGGCACCGTGCTGATGGGCGGTGACTATCAGGGCGGCGGCAATGTGCATGAGGCCGACAGCACCTTCATGGGCCAGGACGCGCACATCAGCGCCAACGCCTTGAGCAGCGGCGACGGCGGCAAGGTGATCCTCTGGTCCAAGGACAGCACCCAATTCCACGGCGGCATCAGCGTCAGCGGCGCTGGCAGCCAGGGACGTGGCGGGTTGGTGGAGACCTCCGGGCATGCCCTGGAAATCACCGGCATCGTCGACCTCAGCGCAGTGTCCGGCCAGGGCGGTACCTGGCTGATCGATCCGTTCAATATCAACATCACCAAGGGCGCCAGTTCCGGCACATCCACCGGTTCGCCGTTCACGCCGAATGCCGGTGGCAGCTCCAACCTGAGTTCGGCGACCCTCAACGCATCGCTGTCCGAAGGCGCGAAGATTCTTGTGTGCACCTCCTCGGGCGCCGGCACGTCGGGAGACATCAACGTGCTGGACAACGTCAAGGGCGTGGGCAACGCCACCCTGACCTTGCAGGCCCACCGCAATATCGTGATGACCAATACCAGCATCAGCGCCGCCGACGGCAAGACCTTGAACGTGTCGCTGTATTCCAACTTCAACAACAGCGGCAACGGTTCGGTGGCGCTGAGCAACGCCACCATCAGCACCAACGGCGGCAACCTCACCATCAGCGGTGCGGTGCAGCCGGACCAGTCCTGGGCCAGCACCAACGTCAGCAACGGCACGGGGATTTCCCTGAGCAACGGCACGCGGCTCACCACCAAGGGCGGCGACGTGAACCTGCGGGGCGCCACTTCTTCAACACTGGCGGCGGGCTCCACCGCGACGGCGATCACCATCAGCAACAGCACCATTGATGCCGGCGGCGGCGATATCAGCCTCACCGCGTTGCAAGCCAGCAGCACCGGCACCGGCGATGCGTTCGTGCTTACCGGCGGCAGCAAGCTGCTGACGGCGGGCGCGGGCTCGATCACGGTGGACAGCACCAACCTGGGCAGCGGCAACGGCACACGGATTTTCAGCACCAGCAACACCATCGCGGCCAGCGGTAGCGGTAATGTCACGTTGCGCGGCAGTGCCGTGTCGGGGGCCGGCGTGCTGGTGTGTTCGACGGCGGCGACCTCTGCGCAAACCCTCAGTGTGGGCGACGGCACCTTGACCATAGAGGGCAACAGCGGCTCCGGTCGCGGTGTGTTTATCGCGTCTTCCGGCACCGGTACGGTCACGCTGAACGCGGCCCGGGGCGGTGATATTTTCATCGATGGCAGCAGTGACGGGGATGCGGGCACGACCCTCAACTCCACCGGCACCGGTTCGGTGATTAACCTGTCGACGGCCAGCGGCGACATCACGCTGAACGGGCGCGCCGGGCCGGCTTCCAGTGCGGCGGGCTTGAGTATTCGCAGCGGTGCGTCGGGCCCTGGCAATGGGGTGAATATTCTCTCCGGCAGCGGCGATATCAGCCTGCAGGGTACGGCGCAAGGTTCGGGCGCCGGGATTGCCTTCAGCGCCACCAATGCCAAGGGCTACAACAACGTGATGACCGGCGCCGGCGGCAATATCACCCTCAACGGCAGCGGCGGCGGTGCAGCCTTGAGTTTCGACCACGGCAACAACCTGCTGCAGGTGGCGGACGGGTTGCTGCGCCTGGACCTCGACACACCCTCCGCCAACTACATCACCCACACCGACGACGTCACCACCCTGACCGCCAGCGGCAACGGCGCGGTGCTGATCAGCCGTGGCGGGCTGATCCACAACGGGCTGCTGGAAACCGCCAGCGAACCCACTCGCCAGTACCAGCAGGCGCAAGCCGTGGGCGGTGCCTGGAGCCAGCCGCTGGCGCCGGACTATCACCTCACCGCAATGGGCAGCGCCGCCGACGAGGTGAACATCGACGTGGTGCAAACCCGATGAATGATCCGGTGTTTTCCCTCGAGACGTTCGAATACCTGTGCTACACCCGCGACCACGAAGGCGGCGCCCGGGAGTTGGTGCGCCTGCTGCAGTTGATCGATCGCAACTACGGCAAACTGTCGGAGCAGTTCTCATTGTCGGTGTCCCCGGCGATCAGCCCGGGAGAGCTGGAAAGCCACGTGTTGACCCGGCTCACCAGCGCCATCACCGCGTTGTTTTCCGACCCGGGTTTCAGCATCAGCCCCAACGGTTTTGGCCAGCTCATCAACCTGCAACGCTGGCTGTCATCACTGTTTGCCGCCAGCGCCTTCGTCAACTGCGACCACATCCTGCGCTCGCTGAACCTGCTGGGCCCGGGCGGCGATTACCGGATTGCCGAACAGGACCTGGTGAAGTTCTGCCTGCTGTATTCCCCCGAGTCGCAATTGCCGCTGGATGTGGAACTGCTGTGGGCGCAAAACCCGACGCTGGCGGCGGCGCTGTTCATGGCGTTGATGTCGCCGCGCTTTCTCGGCACCCCGGCGGCCCATTCCAAGCGCGAGGCGTTGTTGGCCTGGTTGCCGGGGCGCCTTGAGCAACTCGACAGCCTCGACGCGCTGCCGCTGAACGTGCTGCACGATGTGTACATGCATTGCAGCTACGCCGACCTGCCGGAGCGGCACCGCATCAAGGCTTCGATCAATACGCTGATCGAACGCAAGCTGGAAAGCCTGGGCATCCGCAGCGTGGTGCCACAAGCACCGGTCGCCCGGGAGAAGCCGCTGATGCTGGTGCTGCTGGAATGGTTTTCCGGCGGGCATTCGATCTACCGCACCCACTCGCTGACCCTGCAGGCCGCTCGACGGGATTTTCACGTGGTCGCAGTCGGCTACGGCGCCAACGTGGATGCGCTGGGGCGTGAAGTGTTCGATGAGTTTATCGAGCTGGCCCGGCCGGATGACCTGTTCGCCTGCCTGCGGGAGCTGACGGCACTGGCCGAATCACGCCGGCCCGAGGTGTTCTACATGCCCAGCGTCGGCATGTTCCAGATCACGATGTTTGCCAGCAACCTGCGCTTTGCACCGTTGCAGGTGGCGGCGCTGGGGCATCCGGCAACTACCGGTTCGCGGCATATCGACTGCATCAGCGTGGAAGAGGATTTTGTCGGTGATCCGGCGTGCTTCAGCGAGCACTTGCTGCGCTTGCCTGCCGATGGCCAGCCGTATCGTCCGTCGGCCATCAGCGTCGACCTGCCACGGCTGGAGCGGCTCGACGCGCCGGTGGTGAACATCGCCATTGCAGCGACCACCATGAAACTCAACCCGACGTTTTTGCGCGCATGCCAGGCGATCGCCCTGAGCACCTTGCGCGAGACTGGCAAGCGCGTGCGTTTTCACTTTTTGGTGGGCCAGGCCCAGGGCCTGTTGTTCCCGCAACTGGTGCGCCTGATCGAGCGCTACGTGGGCGATGCCACCGTGTACCCGCACCAGCCGTACGCGGATTACATGGCCACCCTGAATCGCTGCGACCTGTTCCTCAGCCCGTTCCCGTTCGGCAACACCAACGGCATCATCGATGCGCTGACGGTCGGCCTGCCGGGCGTGTGCAAGACCGGGCCGCAGGTGTTCGAGCATATCGACGAGGGGTTGTTTCGCCGGGTCGGCTTGCCCGACTGGACCATCGCCCCGACCCTTGAAGCGTACGTGCAGGCGGCGGTACGCCTGGCCGGCAATTACGCCGAGCGCAGTGCGTTGTACCGCCACCTGGCGTCGCCGCAGCCGTTGCAAACCTTGTTCAGCGGGCGGCCCGAGGCGTTGGGCGAGGCGCTGTTGGCCTACCAGCGATAAGTTACCGAACTCACCAACTGGCGCTCATCGCCATACCGGCAAATCGCGAACTCGCAGTAGGTGTAGCGTTTGTTGGTGACGTTATTGGCGTTGAGCGCGACTTCCCAATGCGGGTCGATCTCGTAGCTGGCGCGGGCGTCATACAGCGTGTACGCGGGCATCCCTGACGGTACGCCGGAGGCTTGGGTGGTGCCTTTGTAGCGCGCTCCACCGCCGATGCGCAGTTGCGGCAAACCGAGTTCTGCCAAGCGGTAATCGGCCCACAGGGCGGCCTGGTGGTAGGGCGTGTCTTCGCTGCGCTGGCCGACTTCACTGGCGATATTGCTTTTGGTGATGCGGGCGTCGATGTAGGCGTACGAGCTGATCAGGCTGAGGTTCGGCGTGACTTCGGTCTTGGCCTCCAGCTCCAGGCCGCGGGAGCGCACTTCGCCGGTTTGCACCGAATAGGTTTGGGTGAGGTCGGTGGGGTCCTGGGTCAGTACGTTTTTCTGCACCAACTGATACACGGCGGCGCTCAGCAAGGTGGCGCTGCCTTCGGGTTGGTAGCGAATGCCGATTTCGTATTGCTTGCCTTCGGTGGGCACAAACGCTTGCCCGGCCTTGTTCACGCCTGCCACCGGGAAGAACGATTCGCTGTAGCTCAGGTAGGGCGCCAGGCCGTTGTCGGCCTTGTACACCAGGCCAGCGCGCCAGGTGGTGGCCTCGTCGCTCTGGCTGGTCTTGGCAGAGTTGCGGAACAGTTCGGTGTCTTGGTCAGCCCAGTCGTGGCGGCCACCCAGCACGGCAATCCAGTGTTCGTCGAAGGTGATCTGGTCCTGGAAATACACGCCTTTTTGCAAGGTGTCGATCTGCGATCCCCGGTCGGTATTCGGTGCGCGGTTGACCACCACCGGCTGGTTGTTGACGTAGTTCGCCAGGTTCAGCGACGGCGCATTGCCTCGGAAGTTGTGAGAGTCGTAGCTGGTGTCATAGCCGTCGAAGCCCAGCAGGAAGGTGTGCTGCCAATCGCCGAACTACCATTTGCTTTCGATGTTGGTATCGCTGGCCAGGCCACGGGAGCGTTCGACGCGGTCGCTGTACTGGCGGCGCAGGATGCCAGTGTTTTGCGCGGTCGCGATGAAGGCCGGCGTGGCGTTCACTTGCAGGTACCGCCAGGTCACCTCCGACTGGTAATAACGCAGCTTGTTGCTGATGCGGGTGTGTTCGTCGAACCGGTGCTCGAACTCGTAGCCCAGCGCCGACATCTCGCCGTTCATTTCGTCGTAGTTCGGGTCGCCGATAAAGTCGTGGCGGCCGATCTGGAACTTGCCGTCGCCGACGCCTTTTACCAACTGGTAGGGCAGTGGCGCGGAGAAGCGGGTCTCGGTCTTCTGGTAGAACGACAACAGGGTCAGCGAGGTGTCGTCATCCGGGCGCCAGGTCAGGGCGGGAGCGACGTAGAGCTTGTCGTTGTCGATGTGGTCGGCGCTGGTGTCGCTCTTGCGGTCCAGCAGGGTCAGGCGGTAGCTCAAGGTCTCGCTGTCGCCCAGCGGGCCGGTGAAGTCGGCGGACAATTGCTTGCGGTTGTTTTGCCCGGCCTGCACGTTCACTTCGTGGTACGGCGTCTGGCTCGGGCGCTTGCTGACGGTGTTGATCAGCCCGCCCGGCGACAGTTGGCCGTAGAGCACCGAGGCCGCGCCGCGAATCACTTCGGCGCGCTCCAGGCCGTAGGGTTCCTGCACGCCGTCGTAGGAGTTGTTTTGCAGGCGCAGGCCGTCACGCAGGGAGCCGCCGGTGGCCGACTCGACGTCGAAACCACGGATGCGGAAGCGGTCCGAAGTGCGGTTGAAACTGGTGGGCTGGCTGGTGAAACCGGGCGTCAGGTCGAGGGTCTGGGACAAGGTTTCGGATTGGCGATCACGGATCTCGTCACTGGTGACCACCGACAGTGATTGCGGGGTTTCGATGATTGGCGTGTCGGTCTTGGTGGCGCTCAGGTTGCGGGTGGCCACGTAGCCTTTGACGTGTTCGGTGGAAGCCTCTTCGGTCAGCCCGGTGACGGCGGTGGGCGCCAGTTCGAGGGAGCCGGTGGTGTTGCTTACCGGCGCCAGCACAAAACCGTTGGCGCCTTGCACGGCCTGGAACCCACTGCCTTGCAGCAGCCGGGCAAAACCCTGGTTGACCGCGAACTCACCCTGCAACCCGGCGGTGCTCAAGCCCGCCACGCTGCGCGCGTCGAACAGCAATGCCACATGCGCCTGCTGGGCGAACAGGTTCAACGCCGGGCCCAGCGCACCGGGTGCAATGGCGTAGCGCTGTACCTCGCTCTGGGCCGCCGCCGGCGTGCTGATGCCCAGGCCCAGCAGGGCAAACGTCGCCAGGTTGATCGCCAGGGCAAGGGGCACAAAAGAACGCTTGGGGTGGCGCGAAACGCTGAAGTCCGACGGCATGGAAGAGGTTCCTGTGATGAGGTGCTTTCTTCCTTGACGGGGCGATTGCAAAAAGCGGAACCCGGCGCGCCGATTTATTTTTCGCGCTCGATCTTCAACCACAGCGGGCTGAACGAGCGCACCCGCACCGGGAACGCATCGCTGATCAATTGCAGCGCCCGCCGTGGCTCATCCAGCGGCAGTACCGCCGACACCCGCAGGTCGGCCAGTTGCTCGCGGTCGAATTGCAGGTGGCCGCCGTACTGGCGGGCGAGCTCGTCGAGCACTTCCGGGAGCGGGCGGTCCTGGACCACCAGTTGGTGGTACTGCCAGGCGTCGTTGGTCGCCCGTGTGTCGACATGGCCCAACCGCGTGACCGCCTGTGCAGTAATGCGCGCCTGCTCGCCGGCACTGACTTCGACGGCAGGATGGTGGTTGGCATCCTGGGCGGCGACCTTCGATTCAAGCATGGTCAGCAGCGTGCCGGGCGCCTCGCGCTTGACCGTGAAGCGGGTACCGAGGGCGCGCATTTGCCCGTCTTCAGTCACCACGATAAATGGCCGAGTGGCGTCATGGGCCACCTGCACGAGGATCTCCCCGCGCAGCAGTTTCACCTGGCGTTGCTGCGGGTTGAAGGTCAGGTCCACGGCGCTGTTGCCGCTGAGGATCAACTGCGAGCCGTCGTCCAGGTCGATACGCTGCCACTCGGCCGGTGCGGTGCGCTGGTCGGCCAGCAAATAACTTGGCGGATAGCTGCGCAGCAGCAATGCCAGGGGCAGGGCGAGCATCAACCCAAGCACCACTCTGCCGGCCGGGTTGCGCCGACGTTTCACCAGCGCCGCATCCAGCGCGGCATGCACCGGCGCGTGTTGCGGGCGCAGGGCCTGCAAGCGGCCGACGAAACCTTGCAGGCGCTCGATCGCGGCAGCATGGTGCGGGTCCTGGGCTTTCCATTGTTCGAACTGCAGGCGCTCGCGCTCGCTGAGGTTGCCGTCGTGCAGGCGCATCATCCAGCTGGCGGCCTGCTCGTCGAGGCTCTGTGAGGAATCAAGCATCGGCTCAAACATCCAGCGCGTGGTGACAGTGCACCAGGGCGTTCATCAGGTGTTTGCGCACCATGCGCTCGGAAATCCCCAGGCGGCTGGCGATTTCAGCCTGGCGCAGCCCTTCCAGGAAGTGCATCAGGAACGCCTGCCGGGCATTCAGCGCCAGGCCGTCAAGCACGAACGCAATCTGCTCCAGGGCTTCAAGGGTCAGCAGGATCTGTTCCGGCGATTGCTGGCAGCTTTCCAGCAGGTCGACGGTGAGCGCCAGTTCCCGCAGGTACGCGTCCTCGATCTGGCGGCGGCGGGCGCGGTCGATGATCAGGTGGCGTGCGGTGGTGGTGAGAAACGCCCGAGGCTCACGCATGCCGCCCAATGCATCGCGTGACGCGAGGATGCGCACGAAGGTGTCATGGGAAAGATCCGCCGCGTTTTGCGGGCAACCGAGCTTTTTGCGCAGCCAGCCGAACAACCAGCCATGGTGCTCGGCGTAGAGCATATGGACGGCCTGGTTCAAGGGAAGGTCGCTGGCGGACATGGCGGGAGTGTCTGCGGATAAGAATTATTCGCAAGATTAGCGGTGTGCATGGAATGAAAGCAAGCGTGGGGCGGGTGGCGCTGTATATTTATGCGGCCTGTGCTGATAAATAGCGCGGGAGCATCCTTAAGTCGATACCCGGTGTAATCAATCATGAAGCGCCATTTCGAAGATTTGCAGCTGGGCAGCATCGAGCTGTTCTGCCTCGCCGCCGAGGCCAGCAGCTTTACCGCCGCCGCCCAGGTGGCGGGCGTGACCCCGGCCGCGGTGAGCCGCAGCATCTCGCGGCTGGAAGAACGCCTGGGCTCGCGGCTGTTTGTGCGCACCACCCGCAGCATCCGCCTGACCGATGGCGGCCGGACGTTTTTCGAGCAATGCCGCCAGGCCCTGACGCAACTGGTGGAAGCCCAGCAGGAAATGATGGGCGCGCAATCGGTGCCGTCCGGGCTGTTGCGCATCAGCATCCCGACCACCTATGGCCATCACCGCATCCTGCCGCTGCTGCCGAAATTCCGCGCGCTGTACCCGCAAGTCACCGTGGATATCCACATCAGCAACCGCAACATCGATTTCGTCGCCGAAGGCTACGACCTGGCGATCCGCGTGCGTGCCCAGCCGGACTCGACGCTGATTGCGCGCTTGCTGGAAGACGCCAGGCTGGTGGTGGTCGCGACGCCAGCGTACCTGCAGCGCGCCGGCACGCCTCAGACCCTGGAGGATTTGCCGGCCCATGAATGCATCCAGTACGAACTACCGAGCAACGGGCGGCGTATTTCCTGGTTGTTCCAGGTCGATGGCAAGGAGCGGGAGTTTGCCGGCGAGGCCGGTTACAGCTGCTCCGACGATGTGCTCGGCGGCGTGACCCTGGCCAAGCATGGCGCCGGGCTGTTCCAGACTTACAAATTCATCGTCGAGGAAGAGTTGGCCAACGGCAGCCTGGTGGAGGTGTTGCAGCCTTACGGCGGGCGTTCGCGGCCGTTTACCCTGCTGTATCCCCACGGCCGCTACGTGCCCCATCGGGTGCGGGCGTTTGTCGACTTTCTGCTGGAGCATCGCGCCGAGTGGGCGGCGCTGTAGCGGCGGATAAATCCCAGGTCAGCATCAGTTGGCCGATGGCCGCGTCGATGGTGTTGGCGTGCACACCATCCCGGGCGAGGATCGACACGCCTTGCAGGAAACTGTCGTAGACCGTGGCCATGGCGCGGGCGTTGGTCTCGGCGGGTAACTGGCCCAGGCGGATGCCACGCTCCACGCAATGCACGATGCCCGCCCGGGTGCGCTCCCGGGAATGAGTCAGCCCGTGGGTCACTTGTACGTTCTCGGGGGAGGGCGCGCTCATCACGCCCAGGGCCACCATGCAGCCCTTGGGGTGGCCGTCTTCACACTGCATGCGCGCCGATTGGCGCAGCGCGGTCTCGATGGCCTGGCGTGGCGGCAGGCTGTCATCCCACAGGCATTCGGTGACCTGGGCGAAGGTCGCCAGGTAACGCTGCACGCACTCCTGGAACAGCGCGTCCTTGGAGCCGAACGCCGCATAGAAACTCGGCGCGGAGATGCCGCCACCCAATCCGGCTTTCAACTGGCTCAGGGACGTGGCGTCGTAACCGTGCTGCCAGAACAGGTGCATGGCCTGTTCCACGGCCTGGTCGCGGTCGAAGGTGCGGGGGCGGCCCATCTGTGCCATGGGGAAATCCTCTCGGGTGATGAGATAAATACTAGTCGATACATAAGTCGTTGACAACGCTGCGTAGGGCGCCCAACATTTATATCGATCGGTATTTAAGTCCTCTCGTTCAAGGAGTTTCCCTGTGACCCCCTCAACCACCTTATCGGCAGACGCCGTTCCCGACCGCTTGCCCATCGGCGCCTTGCTCGCCTTGGCCATGACCGGTTTTATCTGCATCGTCACCGAAACCCTGCCGGCGGGCCTGTTGCCGTTGATCAGCGACGGCCTGGGGATTTCAGCGTCCATGGCCGGGCAGATGGTGACCGCCTATGCGCTGGGCTCGGTGTTGGCGGTGATCCCGCTGACCATCGCCACCCGCGGCTGGCGGCGGCGCAATGTGCTGCTGCTGACCATCGTCGGTTTCCTGCTGTTCAACTCGATCACGGCGCTGTCCTCCCACTACGGGCTGACGCTGCTGGCGCGGTTCCTTGCCGGCATGGCGGCAGGGCTGGCGTGGAGTTTGTTGGCCGGGTATGCGCGGCGCATGGTGGCGCCGCAGCAACAGGGCAAGGCCTTGGCGCTGGCCATGGTTGGAACGCCGATTGCGCTGTCACTCGGGGTGCCGCTGGGGACCTGGATGGGCGGCCTGGTGGGCTGGCGCACCACCTTCGGCATCATGTCGGCGCTGACCCTGGTGCTGATCGTGTGGGTGCTGGTGAAGGTGCCGGACTACCCCGGCCAGTCGGCCCATCAGCGCATGCCATTGCGCAAGGTGCTGACCACGCCGGGCGTACGGCCGGTGCTCGCGGTGGTGATCGCCTGGATGCTCGCCCACAACATTCTCTACACCTACATCGCACCGTTCGTGGCCCCGGCGGGGTTGGTGGATCGGGTGGACCTGGTACTGCTGGTGTTTGGCGTGGCGGCACTGATGGGCATTTGGGTGACCGCCCGGTTGGTGGATGCGGCGTTGCGCAACACCGTATTGGTCAGCCTCGCGGGCTTTGCGGCGACGTGCCTGGCGTTCGGTTTTCTGGCGCAGGTGCCGGGGGTGATCTACCTCGGTGTGGCGGTGTGGGGCTTGAGTTTTGGTGGCGCGGCGACGTTGCTGCAAACGGCGCTGGCGGATGCGGCCGGGGACGGGGCCGATGTGGCGCTGTCGCTGAATGTGGTGGCGTGGAACAGCGCGATTGCCGGGAGCGGCGTGGTGGGTGGGGTGTTGCTCGATACCTGGGGTGTGGCTTCGTTCCCGTGGGCGATGTTGGTGTTGCTGGCGGTGGGGTTTGCGATTGTGTGGGCCGCTCGCAATCATGGCTTCAAACCGGGGCATCGGGCCCACGGCAAGCCTGCGGTTGCCGCCCACTGAATGGGGAGCGGCAACCTGCCTGCTCAACTGCTTTTTACGAGCATGTATTTGCTGAAATTATTGATGTGATCATCAAGATTGTCCTCAAGCATCATCCGGTACTGATCACAGAAATACTTCAGCATCGCCTCACGCGCCTGGGCCATTTCTTCGCCGGATTTAAAGCTGCGAGCACTGACCCAGGCATTGAAGCGGGTGGTGCCAAACATCATCGAGGCGCTGACTTTGCCCAGGTCGGCGAACGCCCTGAACTGTTCGTTTGACAGCTCGATGTGCGCATCCGCGCGATCGTAGAAGCCGTTGTCGGTGGTGTCTGGCATTGCGGTTACCTTCCTGTTCGTGAGTGCGGCGAAGGTACCGCCACGCTCCACGGGAAGGCAACCACGTTGGCAGATTCGTGCCTCATTTATTGCGCGTCACCCGCCACACGGTGTTGGCCAGGTCATCTGCAATGATCAGCGCGCCCCGTGGATCGACGGTCACTCCCACTGGCCGCCCGCGCGTCTTGCCGTCGTCACCCCGAAAGCCCGTGGCAAAGTCAAGCGGTTCACCGGACGGCCGCCCGTTGCTGAACGGCACGAAGATCACCTTGTAACCCACCGGATTGTCCCGGTTCCAACTGCCGTGCTCGCCCACGAACACGCCGTCGGCGAATTTCTCGCCCATGGCCGGGATGGAGAAGTCCACGCCCAGTGCCGCGACGTGAGAACCCAGGCTGTAATCCGGTTTGATCGCGGCGGCGACCTTGGCCGGGTTTTGCGGTTGGGCGCGGGTGTCGACGTTCTGGCCCCAGTAGCTGTACGGCCAGCCGTAGAACGCGCCTTCGCGCACCGAGGTCAGGTAATCCGGCACCAGGTCGGGGCCCAACTCATCCCGTTCGTTGACCACCGCCCACACCTGGCCGGAGCCCGGTTGAATGGTCAAGGCGGTGGGGTTGCGCAGGCCGGTGGCGTAAGGCTTGTGGGCGCCGGTGGCGGCGTCGATCTGCCAGACCATTGCCCGGTCGATCTCCACCTCCATGCCGCGCTCGGTGATGTTGCTGTTGGAGCCGATGCCGACATACAGCGAGCGGCCATCGGGGCTGATCGCCAGGGATTTGGTCCAGTGATGGTTGATCGCGGCGGGCAGGTCCGTGACGGTGGTGGGCGGGCCGCCGGCTTTGGTCTGGCCGTCTTGGTAGTCGAAGCGCACCAGCGCATCCTGGTTGGCCACGTACAGCTTGCCGTCGGCAAAGGCCAGGCCGTATGGCGCGTTGAGGTTGTCGGCGAACACGGTTTTCAGCTCGTAGGTGCCGTCACCGTCGGCGTCGCGCAGCAGCGTCAGGCGGTTGCCGCCCTTGACCTTGGTGTTGCCCTCGGCCTTGATCACGCTGGCGATCACGTCCTTGGGCTTGAGTTTCGCCGCACTGCCGCCGCGGCCTTCAGCGACGAGGATATCGCCATTGGGCAGCACCAGGGTCTGGCGCGGAATCCGCAGGTCGGTGGCGATGGCGGTGATGCTGTAACCCTCGGGCACTGTGGGTTTCTGTTCGCCCCAGGCCACCGGTTCGGCGATCTTCATGCTGGGCAACAGGCCGCGCTGGGGCTCCGGCAGCTTGGGATCGGGACCGCGGGCTTGGGTGCTGTCGGCTTCGCCACCGCAGGCGCTCAACAGCATCGCCATGCTCAACATTGTCAGTGTGCTGGAATGCTTCATTGGTCACCTCCCGAGCGCAGGTTGGTCAGCCCGACCCAGGTGGTCACGCAGGCCAGCAGGGTCACGATCGCGGACAGCACCAGGCCCGAAGGCATCACGGCCCAGGCATCTTTTGCGTGTTCAAAGGCGTTGACCAATCCCAGCGCCCAGGTGACCAGCAACAGCAGGAAGTACAGGGTAGGGCGCCCGGCCTTGCGCTCGGCCCGCAACAGGTTGACCAGCGCAAACAGCCACGCCAGCCCGCAGAACACCAGGCCGCCGGCGATCAGCCAGGCGGCGAAGTTGCTCCACTGGATCTGGAAGGTCTGGTAGTAGGCAATGTCACTCAGCAAGGCGCCGAGAAACAGCGGGACGGTACCGGCAAGCAAGGTCGCATGAAGCGGGCCAGGCGTGCAGCGGTGGGTGAGGGCGGGGGTGACGGTCACGGGCGGCTCCTTATCGTTGAGCGGCCCTGATGAGGTTTATCAGGGCCGCGCTGACTGCGCTTAAGGAAGGAGCCTGGCGCTTGCGCGTTAGTTCACCGTCTATTCGTTTCCAAATATGTTGCGTCAGTTGATACGTGGATGCTGCTGCACCAGGTTCTCGCGCTTGGCTTCCAATTCGGCGATTTGAGCGTCGATGTCTTCGATCTTCTGCTCGATATTGTCCTCATGCTCCTGCAGCAGCTCCTTGGCTTCCTCAAGGTCCGAAGCCGCCGGTGCCGCGCCGCGCAGGGGCTTGTTGGCGGTTTCTTTCATGGTGAGGCCGGTGAACAGGCCCAGCACGGCGAACACCATCAGGTAATAGGCCGGCATGTACAGGTTGTTGGTGGTCTCCACCAGCCAGGCCATGGCCGTCGGCGTGAGGCCGGCCACCAGGATCGAGATGTTGAAGGCACTGGCCAACGCGCTGTAGCGAATGTGCGTGGGGAACATTGCCGGCAGGGTGGAGGCCATCACGCCGATAAAGAAGTTGAGCACCACGGCAATGATCAGCAGCCCCGAGAAAATCAGCCCGAGCTTGCCGCTGTTGATCAGCATGAACGCCGGAATAGCCAGCAGGAACAGCGCGATGCTGCCAACGACAATGAAGGGTTTGCGCCCGATCTTGTCGCTGACAAAGCCAATCATCGGCTGTACGAACAACATGCCGACCATGATCGCGATGATGATCAACACGCCGTGGTTTTCGCTGTAGTGCAGGTTGTGGGACAGGTAACTCGGCATATAGGTGAGCAGCATGTAGTACGTGACGTTGGTCACCACCACCACGCCGACGCAGGTCATCAGGCTGCGCCAGTGCTTGGTGGCGACTTCCTTGAACGACACTTTCGGGCCGCCCGCCAGGCCTTCGCGATCGCCCTGTTCAAGTTGTTCCACATGCTGCTGGAAGGCCGGAGTCTCTTCCAGCGCATGACGCAAGTAGAGCCCGATCATGCCCAACGGCAGCGCGAGGAAGAACGGCAGGCGCCAGCCCCAGGACTGAAACGCCTCTTCGCCGATCACCGCAGAAATCAACACCACCACGCCCGCGCCGAGAACGAAGCCGGCGATGGAGCCGAAGTCCAGCCAACTGCCGAGGAAGCCGCGCTTGCGGTCCGGGGCGTATTCGGCGACGAAGATCGAGGCGCCGGTGTATTCGCCGCCTACCGAGAAACCTTGGGCCATCTTGGCCAGCAGCAACAGGATCGGCGCCCAGATGCCGATAGAGTCATATGAGGGGATCAGCCCGATGGCAAAGGTGCTCAGGGACATGATCACGATGGTCGCCGCCAAGACCTTTTGCCGGCCGTATTTGTCCCCCAGCCGGCCGAAGAACAAGCCGCCCAGCGGGCGAATCAGGAAGGGCACCGAGAAGGTCGCAAGCGCAGCGATCATCTGTACGCTGGGGGATGCCTCGGGGAAGAACACCTTGCCGAGCACATAGGCGACGAAGCCGTACACCCCAAAGTCGAACCATTCCATGGCGTTGCCCAGCGCCGCGGCGGTGATCGCCTTGCGCATCTTGGCGTCGTCAACAATGGTGATGTCATCCAATCCAATCGGATTGACGGTTTTCTTGCGTGATTTCATGGGAATACTCAACCGCAGGTCCATTTCGATGCCACTGTTTTGGTGGCATGCGCTTAATGGGTCAGATACATGCGGACACTGAATAATTCACCACTGGCCGGTTTTTTTTGTTATCGGCCCGGCAAGGATCAACTGATCCGCTCGCCACCCAGGGAATCCCGCTGCATCGACTGCAGGTTTTTTTCGATGGTTTCACAGAGCGCTTCCATCTGGATCTGGTGCTCGCTGTCACGAAACGGGCTTTGCAAATCGGTGCCGATACGTTCGATGGCCAGCAGCATGAAACCCACCACCGTGGAGGCCAGCGGGGTGAACCAGCCCAGGGATTCCACCAGGCCCACCGGCACGATCAGGCAGAACAGCGAGATGAACAGCCGTGGGAAATACACGTAAGGGTAGGGCAGCGGCGTATTGGCAATACGCTCCATGCCGCCCTGGCTGTTGGACAAGTCCACCAGGGTCGACTCCAGCCGCGCCAGGCGAATGCTGTCCAGGCGCCCGGCCTTGTATTCCTGGGCCAAAAGCGCCGCGGAGCCGTTGAGGATGTCGTTGGCAAAGTTATTGGTGGTGGTGCTGCGGGTGAACTCGGCGGCCGGCAGGAATGCGCGTATTTCCTCCGGGCACGGCTGGCCCCGCAGGTGCGCCGCGAGGCAGTTCACATAGGCCACATGACGGCGCAGCAAGGTCGCTTTTATCGGGTTGATCTCGTGGCCCGGGTCATCCAGCAACGTCAGGACCTGGCGGGCGAAGCTGCGGGAATTGTTGACCATCGCCCCCCACAACGTGCGCGCTTCCCACCAGCGGTTGTAGGCGCTGCTGTTGCGGAAACTGATCAGCACCACCAGGGCGGAGCCGAGCAAGGTCAGTGGCATCAGCGGCAGGTTGATCTTGCTGTTGAGGAACAGCATGAAGTCCACGGTGACGGCGATATCCCAGAGCAGCAGCCAGAACAGCGCCCAGCCCACATAGCCCATGGTCTTGATGATCAGGCGGTATTTTTTGATGATGGCAGCTTTCAAACGGAAACCTCGTGGCGAGCGGTAAGCATCAATGCCCTAGCTCGGACGGTGTTTACCGCGTAAAGGTTCGCGCCTTCAGGCCTGGATCTTCAGGACGAAGCGCTTTTCGCCAGGCGCCTGGTCGCCCGGTGCAGGCTGTTCAGCCACGAATCCGCAGCGCTGCAGCACTTTTTGGGAGCCCACGTTTTCCGGGAATACATACGCCACCAATTGCGTCAGCGCCCAGCGTGCCTGTGCCTGCTGGATCAGATGCTTGAGTGCCTGGGTGGCCAGGCCCTGGCCGCACGCACGCTCACCCACGCGATAACCGACTTCGGCAGAACCCTTCGGTGAGTCGATGCTTTTCAGGTTGGCGCGACCGACGATTTCGCCGCTGGCGTCTTCGATCACAAACGGGTGCCAGGCGCCGAGGGCGAAGTCGGCCAGGTAGGCCTGGATATGCTCGGCCACACCCTGCAGGGAGTAGAACGACGGAGCGCGGGCATCGATATGCGACTCGAACCACTCACGGTTCTGTGTTTCAAATGCCAGCAATGCTTCGGTGTCCGTACTGCTCAGCTCGCGAACCCTGAATGACGTCATCGATCACCTCTTCCATGCAATTGTGCGGTGAGCAAGCATACCCCATCAGTTATCCTGAACCGATCAGCCCCATCGCGGCAAAAAGGAACGGCAGTTGAACGAACACACATTGTCCCTGCGCCTGGAGCGCGTGGCAGCGCATGTGCCCGCTGGTGCGCATCTGGCGGATATTGGTTCCGATCACGGTTACTTGCCGGTGGCGTTGATGCGTCGCGGGGCGATCGTCGCAGCGGTGGCGGGGGAGGTGGCGTTGACGCCGTTCCGCGCGGCCGAGCGTACGGTGCGCGAAAATGAACTGGAGCAACACATCACCGTGCGCCTGGCCAGTGGCCTGGCGGCCATCGAACCGGGAGACGGGATCACCACGATCAGCATCTGCGGCATGGGCGGCGAGACCATCCGCGACATCCTCGACAACGGCAAGGCGCGTCTCAACGGCCAGCAGCGCCTGGTGCTGCAACCCAACGGCGGCGAGCAGCCCTTGCGCCAATGGCTGATGGAAAACGGTTACTCCATCGTCTGCGAGGAACTGCTGCGGGAGAACCGCTTCTTCTACGAAATCATCGTGGCCGAGCGCGCGGCGCCTGTGATCTACAGCGCCGAGGAACTGTACTTCGGCCCGCTGCAAATGCAGGCCCGCAGCCCGGAGTTCCTGCTCAAGTGGCAGCGCATCCTGCGCCACAAACAGCAAACCCTGAAGGACTTTGCCCAGGCGCGGCAGGCAGTGCCCGAGGACAAGGTGCATGAGGTCGCACAACAAGCCCGGTGGATTACCGAGCTGCTGGCGTGAGGGTCAGCCCGCGATGGTATTCAGCTCTGCCACAACCTCGTCCGAAAGCTGCAGTTCGCCCACCGCGATATTTTCACGCAAATGGGTGACCGAAGACGTTCCAGGAATCAGCAGGATATTGGGAGAACGACGCAGCAACCATGCCAGCGCCAATTGCATCGGTGTTACGCCAAGCCGCTGCGCAACGTTCGACAACACCGCCGACTGCACTGGTGAGAACCCGCCCAGGGGGAAGAACGGCACATAGGCAATGCCGTCCTGGGCCAGATCGTCGATCAGCGCGTTATCGTGTTGATGGGCGATGTTGTACAGGTTCTGCACACACACGAAACGCACGAGTTTTCGCGCCTCGGCCACCTGCGTGGGCGTGACGTTGCTGATGCCGATATGGCGTATCAGCCCCTGTTGTTGCAGCTCGGCAATGACACTCAGGGGCTCTTCGATCGAGCCTTCGGCAGTGCCCATCACGCCGTGCATGGCCCGCACGTTGACCACGTCCAGCACGTCCAGGCCCAGGTTGCGCAGGTTGTCATGCACGGCCTGGGTCAGCTCGGCCTTTGACGAGGCGTTGAGCCAGCCGCCATCGTCGCTTCGACGGGCGCCCACCTTGGTGACGAGGGTGAGGTCGTCTTTGTACGGATGCAGTGCCTCGCGAATAATCTGATTGGTGATATGCGGTCCGTAGAAATCGCTGGTGTCGATGTGGTTCACGCCGGATGCGACGGCCTCGCGCAGTACGGCCAGCGCCGCATCACGGTCCTTTGGCGGGCCAAATACCCCGGGGCCGGCCAGTTGCATGGCGCCATAACCTATGCGGTTGACGCTGCGATCGCCGAGAGTGAAGGTGCTGCGGTTTCCTGAGCGGGTCATGGCTGTGGCTCTTGCTTGACGGGAGGAAGCCTATAATATGAAGGATCCTTCAGGTTTAGAATTCGCATTCCATGAGCCCTCCCAAAGCCTCACTAAAGCCAAGAAAATCAGCGGTTCAGGCGCGGTCGGCGGCGACGGTCGACGCGCTGCACACGGCAACCCTTCAGGTTTTGACCGCCCAGGGCCTGGTGCGGTGCACCACGACCCGCGTGGCCGAGCGGGCGGGCATGTCGGTGGGCAGTCTGTATCAGTACTATCCAAACCGCGATGCACTCCTCGCGGCGGTGCTGGAAAAGCATCTGGTGCACGTGGCCGAGACCGTCGAGCAGGCGTGTGATCATCATCAGGGCACCACGGTGGCCGAAATGGCGTCGGGGTTTGTCACGGCTTTTCTGGCGGTGAAGCTCATGGACCCGACGGCGTCCAAAGCCCTCTATGCCATCTCGGGGGAGCGGGGCGGTGCAGAGCTTGTCGCGCGTATCGGCCAGCGGATGGTGACCGCCGTTGCGGCGATGCTGGCGACGGCATCGGATGCCCGTTTTGAAGACCCATCCTTGACCGCCGCCATCTCGATCAGCGCGGTGGTGGGCCCGGTGCGAGCCCTGCTGGAGGGCAATGCGACGCCGGCCTATGAGGCCGGCCTGGAACAGCAGGTGATTCGGCTGCTGCGGGCTTATCTTCAAACCTATCAGTCACTGTCAATTGACCGCCAAGGGGCGTCAAGCTAGCATGTGGCCATTATTTTGATATCACTTCTGATTCAGGGATTGAACATGCTGTCCAGAGCCCTTACGGCAGGCCTTCTACTGGCCTTGGCCGGGTGTACAAACGTCAAGGTTGACCCTGTCGCGCCTCAATACAAAATCTCCCAGCTGTGCATCGAAGAGAACCCCAAGGTCGTGGTAGGGGATTTTGTCGATGGCCTGCAAACGCTGCTGCGCAAACACCACATTGAGAGCCGGCTGTATGCCGCGCCGGTGCCGGGCAACTGTGAATACCGCCTGACCTACACCGCCATTCGTTCCTGGGACTTTTCTGCCTACCTGTCCGATGCCAGCGTGCAGCTCTACAAAGGCGAGCAGTCCATTGGCGTTGCGCACTACAACCTGACGGGCGAGGGGGGCTTCGACTTGTCGAAATACAAGACGGTCGAGGAAAAAATGGCGCCGGTGATCAACCAGCTATTGGGGCAGGCCAAGTGAGCAGATTCATCAAAAGTATCGCGGTCCTGTTGCTCATGCTGCTGACCGGGTGTGGTCATACCAGCACCAGCCAACCTTACTTCGAACCTCCGGCGCCGCCTGCGGGCAAGGCGCTGGTTTACATGATGCGGACCCAGGTTATCCAGGGCAGCTTCTATGACAGCGTGTTCAGTATCGACGACAGCGCAATCGTGGGGCTGAGCAGCGAGACCTATTCCTGGGTGCTGGTCAGCCCGGGCGTGCACAAGGTGTCTGCCGGACAACGTCCGAATGCCCGGAACGTATTCCTGATGCTGTCGGTTGAGCCGGGTAAGGAATACTTCGTTGAGTACACCCAGGAGAACATGTTCGAGAAGATTCGCAAGCGGGAGGCGAACGAAGGGAAAACCATGGTGCGCGGGTATTCATATATACCGGTGAAGTAACGGTACCCGGCAACTAATGTGATGGGTGACGGTCAATAACCCCCGCACGACTGTTAGCGGTCGTGTGGCTCGGAATAGAGCCTCGCGGTACGTTTTTTCCTCCCTCCCATTTGAAGATTTAACCCATGCACCTTCGCAAAATTGCAGTTGGGCTGTCGGCCCTTGTTTTGCTCTCCACCGGGGCACAAGCCCGTGGCCTGCTGGACCTCATCACGCCGCACCCGCAACACACTTCCCGCTCGGGCTCCATTGGCCAGGGCGCGGCCCTGGATCTCTATTCGAGCCAACAGAAAAAGCCGTCGTTCGACAGTTGCGCCGACCTGTTCCCGGCCAGGCAACCCATCAACACCGCCACCGTGCCAGCCACCATGAAACCCCTGGCGCTGTGCTCCGATAATTTTGCGGTGCTGTATTCGCAAACCAGCAAGACCCCGCTGGTGGTGGTCGAGCGCCTGAACGCCGGCCAGTTGCAGGACGCCAAAGGCGAGGAGCGCACCAACCAGTTCTACCCGGACCCGCGCATTCCCAAGGGCGCACGGGCCGAGTTGAGTGACTACCGTGGCCAACACCCGGCCGTGGACCGCGGCCATCAATCCCCGGCCGCCGATGCGCCGAGCACCAACGCCATGGCCCAATCCTTCGCGTTGTCGAACATGGTGCCCCAGGACCCCACCAACAACCGCAAGATCTGGAGCAAGGTCGAGGCGGACGTGCGCAAGTTTGCCAAGCGTGCCGACGGCAATGTCTTCGTGTTCACCGGCCCGCTGTTTGACCCGGGCTACAGCACCATCGGCGACAACAAGGTGTGGGTGCCGACCCGCCTGTTCAAGCTGGTGTACGACGTATCGTCCCAGCGCGCCTGGGCCTACGTATTGCCCAACGCTGAAACCCGCATCGAGAAGCCGATGGACTACGCGACGTTCGTGAAGACCACCGGGCTCAAGCTGTTGGGGAACCTGCCGGTGACGGGCTCGGTGGGGCGTACGTGATGGCTTGAATCTGAGGGGCTCACTTGGCCTTTTTCAACGTCTTCAAGCGCAATGTTGCACGCTGCACAGCGGCCATCTTCTCTGGCCGCTTCATCTTTTTCCATTTGCGGATGTCGTCCTTGGTGCGTCCACAACTCACGCACAGCTCACCGCTGAGCTGGCAGGTTGAGACACATGGATTCTCGATATCTTTAGCCAAGGCTTCACCCCTTTGCGGCATACAGTCTGGCCACGCGCAGACGCCAATCGCCGCCATGCTGGAGGCGGCATTCTTCTTCGGAGTCGAAGCGAACATAGCGCTCCGAAGCGGGGCGATCCACGCCGGCGTCTTCCAGTGCCGTGGCGGTCAGCTCGCGCATACGCCCGTCCAGTCCCGTTGAAAGGGCCAGCTCCTTGTTCGCCCGGGTATCAAATACCCAGACCACCCGAAGGCTTTGTGCGAAGGCTGCGTAATCGACTTCGTGGGTCAGCCAGTCGAAGCCGGTGATTTCGGCCTTGGCGATTTCACAGGCTTCGGTCAGGGTCGTGACCAGGCGACGTTCGATCCGGGCGCTGTCGCGTTTGGTTGAAGGCATGACGATTCCTAGGGCGGGGAGGATAGGGATGATACGCGAGAGAACCAGTGTGGGAGCTGTCGAGCTTCAGCGAGGCTGCGATGGCGGACTGGCAGGCGACATCTTTATCGCCTGACAGGGCCTCTTCGCAGCCTCGCTGAAGCTCGACAGCTCCTACGCACAGACATCAGCGGGAAAGGGACGTTTGGCCGCAGCCTCGTCAGCCAGGCGGGCACATTGTTCAAGGCTGCGAAGATCAACTGTGGGAGCTGTCGAGCTTTAGCGAGGCTGCGATGGCGGACTGGCAGGCGACATCTCTATCGTCTGACAGGGCCTCTTCGCAGCCTCGCTGAAGCTCGACAGCTCCTACGCAGGATTGTTGGCGCGCGCGATCTCTTGAGTCACAGACATCAGCCGAAAGGTACGTTTGGCCGCAGCCTCGTCAGCCAGACGGGCACATTGCTCAAGGCTGCGAAGATCAACTGTGGGAGCTGTCGAGCTTTAGCGAGGCTGCGATGGCGGACTGGCAGGCGACATCTTTATCGTCTGACAGGGCCTCTTCGCAGCCTCGCTGAAGCTCGACAGCTCCTACGCACAGACATCAGCGGGAAAGGTACGTTTGGCCGCAGCCTCGTCAGCCAGGCGGGCACGCTGTTCAAGGCTGCGAAGATCAACTGTGGGAGCTGTCGAGCTTTAGCGAGGCTGCGATGGCGGATTGGCAGGCGACATCTCTATCGTCTGACAGGGCCTCTTCGCAGCCTCGCTTAAGCTCGACAGCTCCTACGCTGGACGGTCAGATCTCTTTGGGCCGATCCAGTTTGCGCGTCATGGTGTAGATCGCCACCCCGGCCGCCAGGAGGCCTGAGGCTGCGCCGACCGCCAGTGCCCAGCGTGGGCCCAGATGGTCGGCCACCCAACCCACAATCGGTGCTCCAATCGGTGTGCCGCCCAGCGCCACGCCCACCCGCAGGGCGATCACCCGGCCGCGCATGGACGGTTCGGTGGTGAGTTGCATCAGGCTGTTGGTGGTGTTGCTGAAGGTCAGGGCGCCCACGCCGATGATCACCAGTGCCCCGGCGAACAGCCAATAGTTCGGAGCAATCGCCGCCAGTGTGCAACCCACCCCGAACACCAGTGCGCCGATCAGCAGCGCCTTGAAGTGCGGCCGCTCGCGACCGGCGGCGAGTAGCGCTCCGGCCACGGTGCCGATGGCCAGGGTCGACGTCAGCAGCCCATAACCACGGGCATCGGCGTGGAACACGGTGACGGCCATGGTCGAGATGAATATCGGAAAGTTCATGCCGAAGGTGCCGATCAAGAACAGCATGATCAGGATCGCCATCAGGTCCGGCCGTGCCCACACATAACGCAAGCCCTCGGTGAGGCTGCCCTTGGTGCGCAATGCCCGCAGGCTGGTGTGCAGGCCCGAAACCCGCAGCAGGAACAGCGAGGCCAGCACCGCGAAAAAGCTCGCGCCATTGAGCAGGAAGGCCCAGCCGGTGCCCACCGACGCGATGGTCACGCCGGCCACCGCCGGGCCAATCATGCGGGCCATGTTGAATGAGGTGGAATTGAGCGCGATGGCATTGGACAGGTCCGCTTCGCCCACCAGCTCCGCCACGAAAATCTGCCGCACCGGCGCGTCGAACGCCGAGGCGCAGCCGGACAAGAACGCGAACAGATACACATGCCACAACTGGACAAAACCGGTGAGGGTAAACACCCCCAGCATCAGCGCCAGCACGCCCATCACACCCTGGGTGACCATCAGCAGCTTGCGCTTGTCGTAGTGGTCGGCCGCAAAGCCGGTCCAGGGCAGCAACAGCAATTGCGGCCCGAACTGCAACGCCATGACGATGCCGACGGCCGAGGCGTTATGCGGCGTGAGTTGGGTCAGCACCAGCCAGTCCTGGGCCGTGCGTTGCATCCAGGTGCCGATATTCGACACCAGTGCACCGACGGCCCAGATGCGGTAGTTGACGCTGCGCAGCGAGCGGAAAATGCCCATCGAACTCACACCGGCCTTGAAGGATTACCACCGTTGAAGCGCCCGAAATGCTGCGCCAGGAACACACTCAGGGCCAATGCCCCAAGCCCGAGGGCGAGCACATCAGCGGTGCTTTCGAGCGCGAAATCCCCGACCCGGCAGACCAGCACGTAGCCGATCGCCAGGTTGAAAAATCCCCAGAACACATTCAGCGTCGAGGACGACCGACCTTGCCCGCGAGGCTTGGCAAACGGCGTCTGGAAGGCCTGGCCCATCACGCCGGCGACGCAATGCGGCACCGCGTTGGCGAGGAACACACCGCCGAAGAAGTAAGACACCAGCTCATGCCACTGCATGGTCACGCACCTCTCGTTTCAAGCAAACCGATGATGTCTTGCGCCGTGCCGGTTTCCCCCAGCTTCGGGAACACCTGATGCAGGCTGTAGTGGTGCGCCTCGGGGTTTGCGTCAGTCATGGCGTCGATGGCCAGGGTCACGTTGAAACCCGCTTCATAGGCCTGGCGCGCGGTGGACTCCACGCCGGTGCCGGTGGCCACTCCGGTGATCACCACCTGGGTGACGCCGAGGGCCTTCAACTGCGACTCGAGGTCGGTGCTGGCGAAGGCGCCCCAGGTGCGTTTGGTCACCAGGATGTCGCCGGGTTGCTGATTGAGTGCGGGCAGCAGGTCGGCCCATCCCGCCGGAAATACATCGCTGCGCCGTGGCCGCTCGGTGCGCCCGGGGGCAAAGCCTGTGACGTTGACCAGCACCACCGGCAAGCTGCGTTCACGGAAGGCGTCGAGCAGTGCGCGGGAGCGCTCCACCACATCGCCGATCGGGTGGATGAGCGGGTATTCGGCGATGCCTTTTTGCAGGTCCACGATGATCAGCGCGGTGTTGGGATCCAGCGAGGTGACGGCCATGGGATGTCCTCAAACGGGAAGGGGTGGTTCAAAAGTCAGCGAGGCGCTCCAGCAGCTTTACTGCCGCCGCAAGTTCGGCCTGCTCTTCGGCAGACAGTTGCTCTTGCAGCGCCCGCAGCAGCCAATCGTCCTTGGCTGCCCGGCTGGCGATGAGGTGTTTGCGAAAGGCGGGTGTCAGGTCGATCAGGGTTTGTCGGCCGTCGCTGGGGTCGGGTTTGCCGGTGACGGCTTTCATCGTCTCCAGCCCGGCCACGGTGATGCGCATGGACTGCGGGCGCACGCTCTCGGCCCGGGCCAGGGCCGAGACGGTGCTGGGCCCGTCACGGTCCAGGCGCAGCAGCACCGACTTCTGGGCCGAGGTGAAATCATTCGGATGGGTTTGTTCCCGCAGCCGGCGTATCAGCTTGCCCAGAGAGATGCGCAGCTCGGCGGCCAGGGCCGCGGCGGATTGGGTTTCTGAAGTGTTGGTAGATGCGTTCATGCCCGGACACTAGCATGCGTGCAGGAAAACTGTACAGTTTAGCTGTATGAAATTTTTGTCAGAAAACCCGGCATCAACCTTCCTTGACTGAGCCTAATTTTGCCTTGCGATACTCATCGGGTGTCTCGCCCGTGAGCTTGCGGAACATGCTGATAAAGGCCGAAGAACTGCTGTAGCCCAGGTCAAGCGCGATGGTCTCGACGGTGGCGCCACTTCGCAACAGGCTCAGCGAGTGCATCACCTTGAGCCGTTGTTTCCAGTGGTTCAGCGACATCCCCAGGTCACGCTGGCAGCGTCGCAGCAGCGTGCGTTCGGTGGCGTTGACCAGGCGCGCCCAGTCGGCCAGGGAGCGGGCGTCTGCCGGGTTCTGTTCCAGGGCTTCCAGAATGGGCGACAACACCGGGTCATTGGAGCCGGGCAGGTAGGAGCCGACCCGCGACGTTTGATTCAGCTTGTCCAGCAGCACGTAGAGCAGGCGGCTGTCTTCCTCGGTTTGCACCGGCGCGGGCGGTGAGGCCCGCAGGTCGTCGAGCAGGGCGCGGATCAACGGGGTGATCGTCAACGCACACGCGGTGTCCGGCAAGTGCTCGCACAAGGGCTGCGCGATATACAGCGAAGAGTGATAAGCCTCCTGGCGATTGAGCGCCAGGTGCTCGGCCTCGGGCGGCAGCCACAGGCCAAATTGCGGCGGCACGATGAAGTGCTCGTCAGCCAGCTTGATCTCCATCACGCCGCTGAACGAATACACAAATTCGCCCCACGGATGCCGGTGCCACGGGTAGGTGGTCAAGGCCTGCATCTGCGCGGCGCGAAAGTACAGCGGTGCCGGCAGCTCATCAGTGAAAGGCGCAACGACCCGGTGGGCAAATGGCTTGTTCATGAGGATCACGCAACGAGGCTGGTCGAATGGCTATTGTGCGCTATCGCTTGTCGTTTTGGCGCTATATCCAGCGGTTCCGCAGATCGCAGACTCCGCTCATACAAACGTGGGTGGGAGAGTGTCGTGGATAAGCGTCAGCCGATTGATGGGCCCGCAGCGGTCACCATGACGGTGATGTGCGCCATCTGGGGGCTTCAGCAAGTGGCGATCAAGGTCGCCGCGCCGGATATTGCGCCGATCTTCCAGATCGCCCTGCGCTCCGGCATTGCGGCGGTGCTGGTGGGCCTGATCCTGGTCCTGCGCCGAAACAGGATGACCTTGAACCTCGACACCTGGCGCGGCGGGCTGCTGGTGGGCGTGCTGTTTGCCCTGGAGTACGTGGCCGTCGGCGAGGGGCTGCGCTATACGTCGGCCTCGCACATGGTGATTTTCCTGTACACGGCGCCGATCTTTGCGGCCATCGGTTTGCACGTCCGGTTCCCCAGTGAGCGCCTGACGGCGGTGCAGTGGGGCGGAATATTACTGGCGTTTGCGGGCGTGATCGTCGCGTTTTTTGCACCCGGTGAAAGCAGTGCCTCGATGGCCGATCAACGGCTGGGCGATGCGCTGGGCTTGCTGGGCGCTGCGGCGTGGGGCGCGACCACGGTCACCATTCGCTGCTCGCGGCTGGCCGAGGCACCGGCGCCACTGACCTTGTTCTATCAGCTCGCCGGGGCGTTTGTGATCCTGGCTGCATTGGCGTGGGCCACCGGACAAACCGGGGTGCATTTTTCGGCCATCACCGTCGCCAGCCTGGCGTTCCAGACGGTGGTGTTCTCGTTCCTGAGCCTGCTGGTGTGGTTCTGGATGCTGGGGCGTTACCTGGGCTCGCGCCTCGGTGTGCTGTCGTTCATGACGCCGTTGTTTGGCGTGGTGTTCGGCGTGTGGTTGCTGGACGAGACGTTGCAGTCATCGTTCATTGTGGGTTCGGTGTTGGTGCTGGTGGGGATTGTGGTGGTGAGTGGGCATGATCTTTTCAGGTTGCGCATGGCCAGGCTCGTCAAGGACTGATACGTTCACGGGCCGGATATTCCTGAACCTACTTTCTCCTGCACAGGCGCTCTACCGTGATACCAAACACTGATGAAGAACGCCGCCAACTCAAGTCGGCCTGCACGGCCGAGATCAGCGGGTTTGCAGAGCCCACGCCTGCCCAGTGGTTCCAGGAAATGGCGGATTGGGCCCAGGCCAACCATGTGTCCCATGACCATTATGGCGGCGGGGCGCTGATCGAAGGCTTTGAAGCCAAGGTCGCCGAACTGCTGGGCAAGCCCGCTGCGGTATTCATGCCCAGCGGGGTGATGGCGCAACTGATTGCGGTCAACCTCTGGAGCGAACGACGCCGGCTGCCGCGTTTCGGGATCCATGCCTCGTCTCATTTGCAGCTGCACGAAGAGCAAGCGTTTCAGGCCTTGCTGCACTTGCATGGGGTGATCGTGGGTCACCGCTTGCGACCGATCGTTGCCGACGACCTGACAGCGGTGGCCGAGCCACTGAGCTGCCTGGTGGTGGAGCTACCGGCCCGCGAGATCGGCGGGCAGTTGCCCGAATGGGACGAATTGGAGGCCCTGAAGGCCGCCGCTGCGGCCTCGGGTACACCGCTGCACATGGACGGGGCTCGCCTGTGGGAAACCCGGGCCTTCTACCAGCGCCCCTACGCCGAAATCGTTGAAGGTTTCTCCTCCGTGTATGTCTCGGCCTACAAGGGCCTCGGTGGCATCGCCGGCTCGCTGCTGGCGGGCGATACCGACTTTATCCAACAGGCACGCCTGTGGCGCCAAAGGATGGGCGGCACCTTGATCAAGCAGAGCCCCATGGTGGTCTCGGCGGCCATGCGCTTCGATCACCGCCTGGGGATGCTGGAGGCCTGCTATCAACGCACCCTGAGCCTGGCGACCTGCCTGCAGGCGATTCCCGGTATTCGCCTTCTGCCGCGCACGCCTCAGGTGAACATGCTCCACCTGTTTTTCGACGCAGACCGGGCGGCACTGCTCAACGCCCGCGACGAGATTGCCAGAGAGCACGGGTGTTGGCTGTTCACAAACCTGGAACCCACAGACGTGCCGGGGTGGTGCAAGACCGAGTGTTATGTCGGTGACCGGTTGTTGGGCGTGGAGGATGAGCGGGTTGTGCAACTGTTCACGGACTTGATGCGGCTAGCGGCTCAAGCCGTCTGACATCAAGCCGGCGCGGGGCTGGCCGGTCGCCGGCTGGCCCCTGGCGGCTGCCCGGTAACTCGCTTGAACGCCCGGCTGAACGCCGCCTGGGAGTTATAGCCAAGGCGCTGCGCCACGGTTTCGATCGGCAACCGCTCCAGCGTCAGCCACTGGCTGGCCAGGCGCATCCGCAGTTCGGTGGCATAGCGCAGCGGCGGTATGCCGAGCGTGGTTTGAAAGTGCTGGGCGAACACCGAGCGCGAGGTATGACACTGCGCTGCCAGTTCCTCCACCGTCCAATCGCGCCCAGGCTGTTGGTGCAACGCCAGCAAGGCCTTGGCCAGGCGCGGGTCGCGCAGCGCGGCCACCAGGCCCGAGGCATTTCCGCAGGCGCATTCAACCCAGCCGCGAACCACCATCGCCGCCACCACGTCCGCCAGCCGCGCAAGAATGCCGGCGAAGCCGATGCGGGCGCTGCTGACTTCACGCTCCATGGCGGCCAGGATCGGCATCAGCCCCGGATAGCGTTGGCCCTTGGCGTCGATCAGCATCAGGTCCGGCATCAGGCGGCCAAGGCCGTGCAAACTGCCCAGCTCAAACTCCATGCAGCCGCTGAAGAGCAGGGCGCTTTGAGCCACGCCCGCATCGGCCCGGGCATCCACGGCGCACACCGCATCACCGAGAGACGCGGCGTCGAAGCTGGCGATGTCCTGCACCGGCACCTCCGGGCTGGAGAGCAACTGGTGGGCGCCCCCATGGGAGATGAACACCGCGTTGCCCGGCGTCAGCTCGTACAGGGTGCCGTCCTCGGTACGCAGGGTGACGCAGCCAGCGGCGACAAGGTGAAAGTAGGCGTGCCCGGGCCTGGCCGCAAAGCCCAGGCCAAATGCCGGCCCGGCCTGGATGCGGCGGTACTCGACGCCACTCAGGCGCATGCCGCGCAGCAGCTCGTTGATAAGGTCAGAGGACGCGTCGAACGGATCGGTAGGCATCATTTCCGGGGTTTCGGTAAAGGATTCAAGATTCCGCATCATAGATCATCCTGATCGTCGCACCTAGACTTCCGGCCTCGATAACGTTTGGAGGATGCCTGGTGATGAGCAACAGAGTGTGTGATGCGGATGCCGTACCGGCGACACCCGCCTGGATGGCGGTGTTTTCGTTGGCGATGGGCGTGTTCGGCTTGCTGACGGCGGAGTACCTGCCGGCCAGCCTGCTGACGCCGATGGCGGCCGAACTCGGCGTGTCGGAAGCCTTGGCCGGGCAGGCGGTGACGGTCACGGCGGTGGTGGCGTTGTTCGCCGGGTTGCTGGTGCCGGGCCTGACCCGCGGGATCGACCGGCGTGTGGTGCTGCTGGGTTTCAGCGCGCTGATGATCTGTTCCAACCTGCTGGTGGCGGTCTCGTCGAGCCTGGCGGTGTTGCTGCTGATGCGCGTCCTGCTGGGCATCGCTCTGGGCGGCTTCTGGAGCATGGCGGCGGCGGTGGCGATGCGGCTGGTCCCGGCGGCGCTGCTGCCGCGTGCGCTGTCGATCATCTTCAGCGGGATCGCGGTGGGCACTGTCGTGGCAGTGCCGCTGGGCAGCTTTTTGGGCGGTCTTTATGGATGGCGCAGCGCGTTCCTGGCCGCTGCTGCCGTGGGCGGCGTGACCCTGGTTTTCCAGCTGTTCACATTGCCGTCGCTCGCACCCCGCAGGACTGCGCGCTTGAGGACAGTGCTGGACGTACTGCTGCGCCCGGGCATCGCCGTGGGCATGTTGGGATGTGTGCTGGTGCACACCGGGCACTTTGCGCTGTTCACCTATATCCGGCCGTTCCTGGAAAGCACCACCGGTGTCGGGGCTGAAGGGCTGGCGCTGATGCTGCTGGGCTTCGGCGTGGCGAACTTCGCCGGCACGCTGCTGGCGGGATGGCTGTTGGTCCGTCTGCCGCGCGGCACCCTGGTGCTGATGCCCGCACTGGTGGGTGTTGCGGCGCTCGCCCTGGCGCTGTTGCCGGCTAGCGTGACGGGCCAGGTGTGGCTGTTGATGCTCTGGGGCCTGGCGTTTGGCGGGGTGCCGGTGGCCTGGTCGAACTGGGTGGCGCGGGCGGTGCCCGATCAGGCCGAAAGCGCTGGCGGCATGGTGGTCGCGTCAGTGCAGTCGGCGATTGCCGCCGGGGCGGCGGCGGGGGGCGCGATGTTCAGTTTCAGGGGGATCGACGGTGTGTTTGTGGCGGCGGGGGTGTTGATGCTGCTGGCGGCGTTGTTGATTGCGTTGAAGGTGAAGGTTGAGGCGGCTCCACAGGGCGCGGAGGCGGCGGCGTTCCACCTTTGAAAAACGTTAGAGAGGAAAGCCACTCCCGAAACACGGCAAGCCTTTCCTCTCTTTACTTCAGCCTTCACGCAAAATAACCTCTGCCTCGCCGGCGCCGTCCTGCCGCCGATTTCACCTGTGTTCGAGGACCCGGACGGGAATCGTATTGATGCAGGCCAACCGCTCTAGCCGAGCGAACAGGGAAGAGACTATTGGCGATTACCCATGTTGTTCACACGCTGCGCGCACCGTCCGAACTTGATTACTACGACACCCGGTCGGTACCGCTGCCAGCTGACATCACCGCGCTGGAGGCCTGGAACATCATGACCGGCGAACCGGGGCCGTTCTTGCGCCAGGCGTTCCGAATCAGGGACGCGATTTCGTCGATGTTTGGCGTGAAGCGCATCGGCGGGTTCTCCGGCACCCGGCGCGAGACGGTGCAGGTGGGTGACCGGCTGGACTTCTTCCTGGTGGAGCACAGCGCCCGCGACATGTTGGTGCTGACCGAGCGTGACCGGCACCTGGATGTGATGATCTGTCTTGCGATCGCCGAGCGCGTGCTGACGATCACCGCATCGGTTGTCACCCACAACACCTACGGGCGCCTCTACATGCTGCCGGTTGGGCCGGCGCACAAGCTGATCGTCAATCAGCACCTGAAGCGGCTGAGGCGAAAGCTGGAAGAGCGGGCTGCAACGCCTGGCAGGTAGGGGCATTCAGGGTTCCAGGGGCGCCCGGTAAATGAGGTCGTCAAACAACTGCCCATTGATTTGATAAGCGTCGCAATGACGTTGCTCAAACAGGAAGCCGCACTTCTCAAGAAGGCGGCAAGAGGCGGCATTGCCCTCGGTCACCACGGCCATGAGCGCGTTCAGCCCGAGCGTTTCGCGGCCATACGTCATCAGCCGTTGCAGCGACTCAAAACCATAGCCTTTCCCATGATGCCCGCTGAGGAACAAGTAGCCGACTTCTGCCGTGGCATGTTCATCGGGTACTCGCTTCAATCCCGTTACCCCAACGGCACAACCGCTGTGCCGGTCGAAGACCACGAGGCATAACCAATGGCTCGCGCCTGGCAGCCATCGCGGAAGTCGGGTTTCAAATTTCTCGCGGGTTTCGGTTTCGCTGGGGACGTCGCAGACGTACTGGATTACCGACGGGTCGGTGTGCAAGGCGAGGAAAAAGTCCCAGTCGCCGGCTTCCAGTTGCCGCATATAAAGCCGCTCGGTGTATAGCTCCATTATTTGACGCTCTCGGTTGATCCTGGCTCAAGCAGTTAAACAAATCGGGTATCTTTAGCCGCCTATGGCGCCAGTCTGCCTCAGACTCGGCGCATGATCGATTGTTTAGGGAAGAATGGAATGACACTCAGGGTGATGGTGGTCGGTGGCTACGGCAACTTCGGCAGCATCGTGTGCCGGCACTTGGCGCTGGCGCCGGGCATCGAACTGGTGGTCTCGGGCCGCGACCCACACAAGTTGCAGCGCAAAGTCGATGAGTTGAAAAGCCACTCGCCCGCAGCCTGCGAAGGCTGGTGCGGCGATGCCATGGGCGCCGGGTTCGCCGCTGTTTTGCAGTCGATGAACATCCAGCTGGTGATCCACACCGGCGGCCCGTTCCAGGGGCAATCCTATGCCGTCGCCCAGAGCTGCATCGACGCAGGCGTGAACTACTGCGACCTGTCCGACTGCCGCACCTTCGTCAACGGTGTGGGCGTGCTGGATGCACAGGCCAAACTGGCGGGCGTGGCTATTCTCAGTGGCTGCAGCTCGGTACCGACGCTGTCGTCTGCGATCATCGACCAGTACCGCTATCGCTTCACGCGCATCGACTCGATCGCGCATGGCATTTCCTCTTCCGCCAAGATGCCGGGCCTCTCGACCGTCGAAGGCGTGCTGGCCTACGCGGGCAAACCGATCAAGCAACTGCGCAATGGCCAGGTGCATGAAGTGCTGGGCTGGCAGGACCTGACACTGCGCAAGCTGCCCCAGCTTGGCACACGAGTCCTGGCCAACGTGGACGTGCCCGACATGGACATCTTCGCCAGCCGCTACGGTGCCCACACCCTGAGCTTCAAGGCCGGCGCGGGGCTCAAGCTGGGCGGTGTCGCCAACGGGCTGCTGGCCCAGGCGCTGCGCATGGGCATCGTGCGCGACCACGTCGCCTGGGCCGCACGCTTGCACCGGCTGGGTACCTGGTTCGAGCGCTTCGGCGATGGCAAAAGCGCGATGTACATCGACGTACACGGCCTCGGCACAGACGGGCAACCGCTGTCCCTGGCGGTGCAACTCACGGCCCTGAATGACAAAGGCCCGGAAATCCCCAGCTGCGCCGCCGTGGCCCTCGCCATCAAAATTGCCCGAGGCTACGTGCCAGAACCCGGCGCGCGGCCATGCGTGGGTGAAATCACCGTCGACGAATACATGGCCGCCATCAACGACCCGGCGAACCTGAGCCTGAGCGTGCAGTTCTCCGACGGGCAGGGCTGACCCATGCTCTATCTGGGCTTGAAGTACATCCACATCCTCGCGGCGATTTTTCTGTTCGGCTTCGGCATGGGCTCGTACCTGTACCTGATTGCCGCCAGCCGTACGGCCAACCCGCAGGTGATCGCCCATGTGGCGCGGATGGTGGTGCGGTTCGATACCTGGATTACCACCCCGGCGGGTTTTATCCAGATCATCACGGGCTTCCTGCTGATCAGGCTTGCCGGGCTGCCATTGACCACGGAATGGGTGCTGACCTCGCTGATCATCTTCCTGTGCGTGGGGGCGCTGTGGCTGCCGGTGCTGGTGTTGCAGAAGCGTTTGCAGCAGATGGCGTTGAGTGCGGTTGAGACGGGCAGGGCGCTTGATGATGGATACGCCGGTGTTTACCGCAAATGGTTCTGGATGGGTGTTTTCGGGTTCTTGGGGATGTTTGTGATCGTGATGATCATGGTGACGAAGATGACGCCGTGGCAGTTGGTTGGGCTGCTGGTATAAAAGGGCTGGATAAGATTACGTTCCAGCCCTGGTATTCCACGCCACCCCACACAACGCCAACCCCGCCACATTCAGCGACACCGGATTAAACGCCTCCCTGAGCATCTCCGGGCGATCCAGTTGATGCGCGCCAGGGCGTTCATGGCTGGGCCTTCAAAAAGCGCTGTTCATGATCGGGATCCGGCAACAGGCAGGTGTCGTACTTTCCGAAGAGCCGATAGCGATTGCGCGCGATGCGGTCGTACGCCCAGTCCCGAAGGACACGCGGGACTGCGCGCAGCACCAGCAATGGGCGCCAGCGGGCCGGCAGTTGCGCGATGATTTCGAACACCGCCTCCGAACGCGCCCAACAGCGCCGGTCGCGGATCACGGCGAGGGTGTCGAACTGATCCAGCGGCAATCCGGCCCAGGCCAGCAGCGCCTGGCCCTCGGGCGATTGCACCGCCGCCAACCGCACGCGGTGGTCGCGGTCATGGCGAATCAGGAACCTTGCCCAGCCGTTGCACAGCTTGCACACGCCATCGAACAACACCACGGTTTCACCGGGCTTGAGGAGCGGCGCGGGGGTAGGGCGGGTTTGGGAGGCGGGCATGAGGGTGGGTCCAATCGGGCCGGGTCAGCCTGGATCATACCCGCGTTCGGCACGACTCAGTGCAGCCCGCAGCCCTGTCGATGCACTGGTCAGCGGAACAGGGCCCGCGGTTACCAGCGAAGCGGCGCCGCTCATGGACGCTTGCCCCAGCGCGACGATAGACGCGCCATCCGCATAGGCACGGTCGGCCGCCTTCGCGATGGTCGCCAGATAACCCTGCAGGTCGCCCGCCTTGAACATCGCCCATGCCCCCGCAACCCACTGCACCTGCACCGATGTCCCGGTGTGCTGTGCCGTTTGGAGAAACAGGCGAGAAGTCGGCTCGAGCGTGGTTTCGACTGCGCACAACACCACAACCTTCCCACCTGCTTCAACCGCCGCGAATGCCAGCGCTTCATCCGCCCGCAAAATCGGCACCCGGGTGTGAGTACCGGCAAGTTCAACCACCGGGCCCAGGGTCGAACAGGTGAGCACCACCGCATCACAGTGCTGAGCCAGGGCAACGAGCGCCAGCCGCGTTTCTTCGGCGATCTCTGCGGTCAGCTTGCCCGCGTGTTCGGCCGCTGCCAGCAGATCGGCCCGGACCGCATGGTGCAACACCTGCGACCCGATCCCCAGCGCTGCGGCGGCGGCGTCAAACACTGCAATGTTGCTCTCGGCGGTATGAAGGCAGCTAATCCGCATCGCTCAGGTCTCCGGGGGGTGAACACCCGCCGACTTTAACGCGACAACACCGCCGCCGCGCCTTTTTCCTCCGAGCCCACCTAATGCAGCGAAATCCGCGATGTCTCCGGCAACGCCAACCCACCCGCCAGCGCCAGCACCGCCACGGCAATCAGGTAAAACGCCGGCGACAGGTTGCTGCCCGTGGTACTGATCAACCACGTCGCCATCAACGGCGCCGTACCCCCGAAGATCGTATAAGCCATGTTGTAAGTAATCGCCGAAGCGGTATAGCGCGTGCGAGTCGGAAAGGTCTCCGACAGCAACGCCGCCGTCACCACCCCGCACAACACCGCGCCCACCGCCAACAACATCACCCCGACCACCGACGCCGCGAACGAGCCGGAACTGGCCATCAGGAACGACGGATACACCACCACCATCAACAACACACACGCCGTCATCACCGTAACCCGACGCCCCACCCGATCCGAATACAACCCCGCCAGCGGGCAGATCGCCGCCGCAAAAATCAGCGCGATCAGCGACACCAGCAACGCCATCGCCCGGCTCAGCCCACCCGCCACCTGCAGATACGTCGCGAAGTAGGTGGTGAACATATAAAACGACAGCGCCGTGAGCGACACAAAAGCGCCCAGGCAGCAGATCGCCGCACCATGGTTGCGCAGGGTTTCCTTGAGCGGCGAGTGAGCGACCGCATGCTCTTGCTTCACCGCCTGGAACGCTGGCGTCTCATCCAGCTTCCAGCGCAGGTAAAGCCCCACCAGCCCCAGTGGCGCGGCGATCAGGAACGGCAAGCGCCAGCCCCAACTGCCCATCGCCTCGGCGGACAACGAAGCCTCCAGCGCATACGCCACCACGGCCGCCGCCGCGAATGCAGAAAACGTCGACACCGGCACAAAGCTGCCGTACCACGCGCGCTTGTCACTCGGCGCATGCTCCATCAGATAGGCACAGGCCCCGGCATATTCGCCGCCGGCGGAGAAGCCCTGGGCGCAGCGGATCAGCGACAACAGAATCGGCGCCGCCACGCCGATGGCGGCGTAAGTGGGCAGCAGGCCGATCAGCGTGGTGGCGCCGGCCATCAGCAAAATCGTCATGGCCAGCGTGCGTTTGCGCCCGATGCGGTCGCCGAGCATGCCAAAGAAAATCCCACCCAGGGGCCGGAAGGCAAAGGCCACCGCAAACACCGCGAAGGTCTTCAGCAACGCCGCACTGGCGTCGCCGCTGGGGAAGAATTGCTGGGCGATGGTGGTGGCCAGAAAGCCGTAGACGGCGAAGTCGAACCACTCCACGAAGTTACCGATGCCGGCGGCGATGATCACTCTTCGCAGGGTTTGGGGGCTGACCTGTTCGGTGGATGGGCTCGTCATGGGGGAAGGCCTCGGCGGTGGTAGGGGGATGCTTGATTATCGGGGGAAGGGGGTTGGGCGGCGGGGCTCAAAAGAGTCGTCCGCGTAGTCAGTAGCGACTTGATGGGGTAGGGGAGGCAGGAATTGGGCCAAGTCCTGGGGACGAACAGCCTCGGCATTCCTGGCCAGGGGTGAAATGATTTAAACCCGGCGCGCGCCTTCCAGATCTCGCCGGCTGCACTGGTCACTTCATCCGGCCGAACTGAAAGCTGCCGAAACGCGGTCAAAAATGTGGGAGCGGGCTTGCCCGCGAAGGCGGTGTATCAGTCAGCAAATTCGTCACTGATCCACCGCCTCCGCGAGCAACCCAGCGCCCCCAGCCGACGCATCGTCGGGTAACTCATACGCACCCAAGCATTCGACAGAATTGCGTTAGAAAACGGGGCGACAGATGACTTTCCCACAGGTTTTTCCGGATGGCGCGTCTGACGATTCGTTTTTTGTAGAACCTGGCCGAACGGACAGTTGTCAGGGTTTGGGCGGTCCAGCAGCATCTCTGGCGCGCCATTCAGGCGCAATCGCCTGCTTGGGCGCCAGAAAAGGACAGCACAATGGAACACGCAGCGCCTCGCCTATATACCAATGAAGTGTCCCCAGAATTTCTCCAGACCCTCGACAAATCGCACTTTAGCGAGCAACAGCTTGCCGACTTCCATGAAGACGCCTTGGCGGTCGTTAATCAGCGGCAGGCTTACATCAAAGCTCACCCTCCAGTTGCTATTTACCGCGTAGCAGCCGAGGGCAGCCAAACCCGTAACGGCGGTGTGATTCAACAAGCGACTACCCCCATGGAATTCAAGTTGGATAACGGCCAGCAAGTGCGCGCGGCGCAGAAGGGCGATTACGCCATATATGCCGATGGCTGCAAGGCCCAAATCGTGACGGGGGCGGGGGAAGGCAATAGCCATTTTGCGCTGGTCGGCAGTCGTCTGAGCAATGGCGACGAAATTATCAATACGCCCCAAGGTGGCTGTGTGTTCATCGCCCGTGAAGGCGTGCTGCTGGCCGAGGATTTTCTGCCCGCTATCGAGCGCGTGGAGACACATCAATGAGCGAAGGTTTTTTCATTGGTAAAGGCAATAAAACCACCTGCGGCGGGGAGGTTCTGGATGGTGATCCCCGAGTCAACATAATGGGCCTGCTTCATGCCTGTGCCGGTGACCGGGTTACGTGTGGGGTGGACGGGAAAACGTATCGGATTGTCGGTGGCATTTCGCACATTGAAAGCCACGGCAGGCTGGTGGCGGGCACGCTGGACAGCCGCAGTGACTGCCCCTGTAACGCCCGGCTGATTCCCACGGAGTTGACAGCCAGATACCGGAACGAAAGCGCTGCACCCCAGGCAAGCAGGCGAGCGGCGCAAAGCGTTGTTTCAACGGTAGCCAGTCCCTCTGTAGCACCGCGTCAATCTGCGTTTGCTCCTTCGGGCCATGCAGCCCCGCCGGTATTTAACCGATTGGAGCCTCAGGAGCCGGGTTTCTATGTGGTGCCCAAAAGCATGACTCGCGAAGCACTGGAGACTCTGCTTTTCCCCACCGTCGATCCGGCCGTGATGTGCAAGTTCAGGGCGCTCAACCCTAACTTGGGCGAGGTCAAAGCCGGCTCTCTGATCGTATTGAGCGATCCGACAAACACTTCCTGTACCTACCAGGAGGCACAGCTGATGCAGGCTGCTCAGCAGGTCAAGGCGTCCCTGGATCCTCTAACGCCGGACGAGGCCGATTTCGCGTTTCTTCACGCTGCCGAAATTGCCAGTTATATGGCGCCCGACCCAACCTGGCTCGGCGTCAGCGCGGTGGTAATGGAAACGCACCTGACCCGACTGCGGGACACGCTTCAGGCCATGGAGCGGCTGCATCAGGAAAGCTATCGTCAGCATGGGCATCTTAAATCGCCGCAGTTTTTTGCTGAACGCAAGCGGCTGATGGCGCAGTTGGATGCGCATTTGCTTAACTCCACTCGACTACGTGGCCAAACAACCATGGGCGATCATCCGAAGCTGAAAACAGCTCTGGGTATTTCGAGCCGAAGCCTGGTGCACCATTGGGGTAAGGCCGGTGGGCCGGGGCAGATTCCGGGGTATGCGACGCATGTGGAGGCGACGAGTCGGGCAGCCAAGTATATGAAGGCGGGTGGGTACATCGGGATTGGTATTGGTGGGGTGTCCTCGCTTCTGGCTATTCAGGAGGTGTGTAGCGGGGATTCTGGATCCGCTTGCGAGAAGGTTAGGTTTACTGAGGGTGGGAAGTTTGGATTGTCCACGGCTGGTGGTGCTGTAGGTGGAGGGCTGGGGAAATTAGCCGGTGTTCCGATCTGCCTGGCACTTGGCGTCTCTACAGGTATCGTTGGTGTTGTCTGCGTCGCAGCCCTCGTAGGTACTGGCGCATGGGTTGGTACGACTCTTGGTGGTGCTGCTGGCGAAATGGGTGGGGAAATTTTGTACGAGAAAACTTTGCCATGACAATGGAGGAGTTCTGGAAGTCCTGGCTGGCTTTTGGGATTGTAATCGGACCAAGTCTGCTCGCCATCGTGAGCGTTGCATACAGTATGTACCTGAGCCACTGTCATCTGGACGCAATGAAAGAGGCCTTAAGGAACAGCCGTTATATTTATCTCTGGGGGCCAAGTCTGGGGAGGCGAGGTGTGATTTGGTCGCTTTTGGAGATAGCAAAAATCTCCGGAATGGTGGTGTGGTCGAGAGCATATATCCATGTTGGAGAGGTAAACCCTGTTGATCTTGATAAATTTCCGCCTCACCTGAAGCGTCTTCTGATCATCGATGTGGCGATGAAAGTCATTTCCTTCACCGGGATGGCTGTTGTAGCCGTGCTGCTGAAGTTTAAGTAAATGAGTGGCCACCAGTAATAAAGAAACACGCACAAGGGGAGGCAGTAAAAAGGAGACGGATTAATTTGAAAATAAATCCGTCCCCTTCTGATTGGCGGGGTGTCTTCGTTGCTGGCTGTTCAGGAAGAAAAATTCGGGTGAGAGCAAGATAGGCAGTAGTGGGGCGTGGCCTAACCCCCTCTTCTCAAACGTTGTACTTGCTCTATAAGTTTAGGGCCTATAAGCCGAGCAATGGAAAGCTTCAAGAAGTGAACTCTAGAGCAAAAATATGCAAAAGTTGTCGGGTTATGAATAGCGCGCCAGTATTTAAAATAAAAAATGGACGCTGCTATACGTGCAGAAAGAAATCTCATGAGAAAGTCGCCGATAAGGAAATGTCATTTTTAGCGCCGGTAATCCTCGGTGCTATATCTTTATATTTCTTGACGCTATCAATCAGCTCGGTTTATTTTCAGTACACTACGGTTTCCTATAGAGGACGGGGTCATAGCGCATCATATGAATTCACAGGCATGGCAATTATCCTTCCGACATTATCGTTTATAATGTTTTTCATTGGTTTTTTAGCGTTGTCCTTAGCCTGCTATGATAAGCGTCATGAAAAAATAGCATATATTAAAGTAATAGCGGTGAGTCTTTTTTTGGGCTTTGTTTTTCATGTTGCTGCTATTTTTTTTGGCGAAAAAATACATTAATGATATGAAGAAACGTAACTCTTAATCTGGTTGTAGCGCCATAAGAATGGTTTAAAGCCTGGATTTCCGGAGGCTTTGGACTATGTGAGGCCTGTAAGGAGGCTTTGCTTGGAGGGGCTAATTTTGATCGAGGGGGCAGATATATTGACGGCGGATGATGTGTGGCAGAGGTGGAGGAAAGTTGAGTGATGTTTTATGTAGGATATGCGTTCTTTACTATGCTGGCTTATCTCCCTTCGTTTTATGCGAGATATTCATGGTCGGGAACTGGTTTTTCAAAGAGAAAATTTTTCACTATGTTGATTTACAATATTTTATGCGTCTATGTGCACATGAAGTACGTTAAATATAGCTGTCTTCCTGTTGTTGGTGAAAAAGAGGATCCGATCTTAGGTTGGATTTCCTTTAGTATGATATTTGTCTATATGTTCTCGATGCCTGTAACTTGGAGTCGTAGGGTCTGACCCCAATTTTCTTTTCCCATTCACCTAGGCTTGCAGGTGGTTGATCTGTTCAGAACCGGTTAGCGGCTCACTTTGCCCGAGCGCACGTCGAGGTATAGTCGATTGGCTGTGGTCATGCCGCCGCAGTACATGAAATACATACCTTGACCTCTGGCAGGGGATGCCATCCATCCGCCGATTTCTTCGAAGTCACCGGCGGTGCAGGTGCCGTTGTCTATGAGCTCACGCGCTGCTTTGGTGAACTGGGCGCGGTAGCTACGGTAATCGTCCGAGTCTTTGACCAGCACGTCGTCACCGGTCGCTCCCTCCCCGGGGTCGGCAGGCCTGTCTTTGGTAAGCGACTTTGTAGACAGCCACTCTGCGAACATCCCGTTATTAATACCGTTGCTGGCGACGCACGCGGAGTTACCACTCTTCACGTACTCACTGATGCCACCTGAGCAAGAGGCTGAGTAGGGCTTGGTAATGCGGACCCAAGCGCCTTTCGTCTCCAAAACCTCGACGCCTTCGCGGAACATTAATTGGCCCGCAACCCCACATTTAACGGACGGACAGGTGTGGCGCGCCACTCGGTCGGCAGATACCCAGAGATTCGGTTCTGCAACAGCCATGTTAGTCGACATCAATAAGGTCATGGCAGTGAGGAAGGCGGGAGGGGCCAGATACCGCTGCATTTTGGTTGCGATGTCCATGTAGTCATTCCTTTGTTTTCGCGGACGCGAAAATGGGCGTCCTCCTACTGCCCAAGCCCAGCTTTTGAGGGCAGGGCTTGGGGCATTCCTGGGCGGCAAAACTGGAACCGCGCTGACTGCCTGCTGCTGGCTGAGGCTGTGTAAGAAAAAATAATGTCAGACCACGATAGCAAATCGTGGAGTGTGATCTGATCCGATCTTCCTATACTGGCCAGCCCAGCATGCTAGGCGAAGCGCGACCTATGCCCATCGAACCCAATCAAAACTCCCCAGTGACGTTAGTCCGCGCTCAACAAAGCGACTTGGACGATCTTGTTGCCCTTCGAATCGAAGCCATGCGCGAAAGCCTGGAGCGCGTCGGGCGATTTGATCCTGTACGGGCGCGCGAGCGATTTGTTAGCGGTTTTGAAGCCCACAACACACATCACATTGAGGTGTCTGGAGAGCGGGTTGGCTTCGTAGTGGTCAAGCACCACCCCAATGAACTCGTGCTCGACCACTTATACGTGAGGCCGAGCGCGCAAGGATCAGGGATCGGCTCTGCTGTGCTCACTCAGATTTTCAAAGAAGCGGATGCGGCTGCACTCCCGATTAAAGTAGGTGCCCTCAAAGACAGCGCCTCGAATCGTTTTTATACCCGCCATGGTTTCCAGTTCGTCGAAAGCACCGAATTCGACAATTATTATGTCCGTCAGCACCTTACGGCGGGCAACACATCTTGCCAGCCAGGTGAAATGATTTGAATCCGGCGCGCGCCTTCTAGACAATCCCCGCCTTTGGCTCGAAAGGATGCGTGCGATGAAGTTCGAAGAGACCTTCCAATACATGGGCAATCACGGGATCGTGTTCAACGTCTCGCAGATCACCCTTACCGACAGCGAGCGCGGACGCCTCAGCGAGTTGCATTTTGGCGAGGCGAAAAGCGCCCACTACGAGGTCAACCGCAAGGTCGTCGAGGTGTACGACAAGATGTTGGCCAAGAACCTGCCATGCCTGATGATGATCGGCATCTCCAAGCCGCTGACCCGGCAACAGGGCGACGTGCTCAACGCCCAACGCACCAAAATCGCCAACCTTACGGCCTCGGCCTTCGCCGGCGCCACCTCTTACGTGGCCTCCCCATACGCGGGTGTTCCGGTCGGCGCCGGTGTGCGCACCTATGTGAATGAGACCCTGCCCACCTATCATGCAGGCGACGTACTGGTCAGCATCGAGGCGCAGGTGAATGGCGGCATCGGCCCGCAACGTACCGCCACGACACTGATCGTCAAGACCTGACTGGAGAAACACATGTCTGAAATTACTCAGCTGGTCGTGGCCCTGGTGCTGTTCTTTCTGATTGACCGGTTTGTGAAGTCGTACCTGCTTCGCAAGTGGCTGGGGGTGCTGCTGGTGGTGGTGGGTGCGGTTGGCTGTGTTGCGGCGAGCCAGGTCCGGTTGTTGGGGGTTGACCTGGGGTTGCTGTCGATCTTTGCCGTTGCGCTGGGGGTAGGATTGTTCCTGAAGCGGCGGCGGTTTGAGCAGATGGGTTGAAGGAATGCAGGCATTCCAGGCCTTGGCCTGAACCCGCAGTAAGAGGGGATGGATTCATTTGAAAATGGATCCGTCCCCTTTTTCGTTCCGCCTCTCGACTTACGCGACCTGCGCCTTGACGGGAGGCGCGGCAGCCTTGCGATACGTCAGCAGCACAATCCCCGTCACCACAATCACCCCGCCCACCACCTGCCCGGCGCTGAGCATCTGATCGAGCACGATCCAGCCCATCAACAACGTCGCCAACGGCTCAATGTTCATCACCGGCGCATTACGCGGCATATCCAGGCGCGGCACCGAAATGAACAGCACGATAAACCCCGTGCCATACAGCACCACCAGCGTGGCCAGCGCCAGCCAACCGGTACTGGTGGCCGGCAGGTTCAGGCTATCCACCAGCGCACCGCTCAAGCCCGCGAGATTGACGCTGCTGAACACAATGAAAATCGTCAGCAGGCTGCGCACCGAACCGCGCACCCGGGACAACTTGTGGTCGGTGATCCACAGCGCGCAGGCGAACACTAACGCGGCGCAAAAGGCCAGGGAGACGCCGAGCAGCCAATCCGGGCCGAGTGTGGTGCTGGCGGAGAGGCGGCCGGGAACGTCCAGCACGAACACCAGGCCCACCAGAATCAGGCCCATCAGCAAGGCAGTGCGCGCGGTGGGGCGTGGGCCGCCGAGTGCCCAGGTGAGCAGGGCCAGCAGGATGGGGAACACGTTGGCGACCAGCAAGGCCAGCGCCACCGGCACCCGGGCGACGGCGGAGTAGAGGCAGAGGCTTTGGGTGGCGATGAGCAGGCCCAGAAGGACTTGCCAGCGCCAGGCGCCTGGGGGGAGGCGCAGGTTTTGGCGTTGGTATAGGACCAGTATCGCCAGCACTAACAGGGTGCCTCCGGAGCGCATCAGGATGGCCAGCAGGACGCCGGCGCCGTCGTCGAAGGCCACGCGGGCGGCGATGTGGTTGCCGGCGAAGGCGCAGCCCATGCAGAGGAGGATCAGGACGGCGATGTGGCGGGGGAATTGGGTGGGGGCAGGGGGAGTCATGGTGGGGGCTCGGGGAGTTGGCGCCATCATCGGGGATGGGGGATTATTTTTAGGTTGTCGTACAACTTGAGGGAGGGGTTTTAGCGTGTTTGGCTTGAAGGAGCAAGACGTTGGTTGCCAAATTTTTAGGGTGTATGTGCCAGTCTTCGTAGAGTGCATCGAGTTGGAGGAGATAATTGGATTGAGATAGATATGATTTAGATATCATATGACTTGTCTGGGTCATTACCCCAGTGGCTCATGATCAAAGGAAAAGGGAGCGTGTTTCACATAGGCAAATAGACGTGGCTGCTTTCGGACGTGCCCGTCATTTTCGAGTTCAATAGATAAAGGGGTCTAAGCCTGATTCATTGGTGCTCCGAATTATAAGCTGTATAAAGTTTAGGGGGCGTCTAGAAAGTTATTATTTGGATAAAGGATCTTGTGCAGGATCGGTGATATAAGATTCCCAGTTAACCCCGTGCATTACTAAGCGACCAGTTACTTTTGATAATAATACAAGTAAGCGGGCGAGGCCTATTGCGGGGTCATTAAATTTGAGGTGCGTGTTTGTGCCTTCTTGGCTAAAAAGCAGACCCTCATTTTTTACTAAAATCCCCTTCGTGAGATCTAGGTAAACATCGGGTAAGCATATTTCAGGGAATTCTTGGAGCCTTTTCTCTATGCTCTGCAAAGGAGAGCCATCATATGTAATTATAACGTTTAATATTCTTCTATAGGGCCAAGATAAATTTCCAAGTTGAGCTCCTTCACCAGTGCTAGATTTTAGTAGCCTTACACTTTCTATGTTTCGGACGATACTCTTAAGAGTCGATGGAAATACCTGTGTTTTGATTTCGAACGTTGCTATAGCTCCTTCTTGGAAAATTAAATCATGGCCGCTAGCGAACGGTAGTCGTGGCATCGACTTTAACATGAGTACGACATCTTGCTGTTTTGATCTGCGATCATTTGAATCAATAATAACTCCACTCACTACGCTGGTCATCTCTGGGATGTGAGAGACTAAAAAGTCTTGGATGAGATGCTCACGGGCAGATCCAGAAGTTACAGAGTGCCCTAAAACATTAGTCATTCCATATTGAGCGTTTAGGGCGTTTACGGCTCCGCGACAGTACTCAACTAATGGTTTCATTGATGGTTTTCTCTTGTGGTTGTGATGTGGCGTAAGTGCGTAGCAGTTTTTTGATATTTGTGGGGGTGAAGGTGGTATAAATGGGGGTTGGTTTGAAAGATGATGGGGTAGATTTATTTGATTTATTTTCTAGGTAAATCAAATAAATCCGTCACTATTTCCTCCGGTCTCCTTTTTGCCGCCCATCAAACTCTTGAGAACGGTACTGCATTCCTTATATAGACATGGAAGAATTGCCCTTTGGAAGATGCTGTCCGGAACTGCTCATATAGATGCTCGCTAACATTGTAATACTGATAAACAGCACCATCCTTGAATTCAATCTCGAGGGTCTCGCTCTCAGGGTCATAACCCGCAGATATAATATTTGAAGAAGATACTGCGTCGCGGTCCATTTTCAGCCCTCCTCAGGGTCGTCTTCGATTGGTGAACGGGTGATTTCAAGTTTCTGGATAACCGCATTGGTCTGCTGGCTGCGCCAAGATGCAACCACCCGATCATATCCTTCCGCTGAGCGCCGCCGAGACCAAGCTTGAGTCACCTTGGGATCGTTGCTCCTAGGTAGATGCTCTTGCCGAGGTAAGGCAATACGACAGCGGACAGGAAGGCGGGCCGCTTCGCCTGTAATAATTGCTTCGCCAGTTCTCAAGACGGGCAGCAAGTCCATCAGCCCGGCGAGGTTGTCTGGCAAAGTTCCTTTCACACGTGCGCGATCTACAGGATTAGAAAGCCGAAGCGCGATAATTGTGCCGCATTGGGACAAGACTGTCTCGTCAACTTCAGCGGGGCGTTGGGACACGACCATGGCACCAACACCATATTTTCGCCCTTCTTTCGCGATACGCTTCACTACCTCGGAGGCGACCGTCCCTGCGTCAGGCCCCAGATAGCGATGAGCTTCCTCCATCACGACTAAGAGAGGCCGTTCTACGCCGCCCTCTGATTTTTCCCTGCTCCAAAAAAGCGCCTCATAAACAATGCGGAGAATAGAACCAATGAGGCGCGTGAGAACAGCGCTAGGAACTCCGGACAAGTCTAATATGGTGATTTGCTTATCATGGCCAAGCCAGCCTTCTAGTAGTTTGTCGAGGTCATTTTTTACCCTTCCCGTTAAGTCTGGCTCCCAATCCCCTGGATGAAGAAGAAAGTCATAGCGTCTATCTAACAAGCGGGATCGAAGCAGATTTAATGGCCTACGGATGCCCTTGGCTGCTGAGTTGGTGAATGGTCCTTTGGTTCCCATTGCGTGAGGCTGGTATTTTGGCGCGATCAACATGTCTGCGTCGCCCACTTCCTCAAGTGCAGGCTCATCACGATTTGTTCCGAGATAGGTTGTCGTTTCAAAATTAACCAATTCATACCAAAGTTGTTTCAAGCTAAACGGAACTGGGCTGTCTACGGTGAGTGTTCTTGAATCGACACCTGCTCTTGGGTATGCACTAATTCCTTCATCTTTTAGCTCCGCGATTTTGTCTGTGAAGGCAATTTCGTGGGCGTCGGATAGGCCTCCCGTGATGAAGTCCAAAAGCTCCCCAGCCTCCAGCGCCCAATAAGGAACGAACAACGATTCTTGACCTTGGCTAGGGGTAGCGCTAAAAACAGTTGCCACATCCTCAAGCGCTTTCGTGTATTCACCATGGATGTCAAGCATGAGGATACGAGCGCCAGGGGATCCGGTCTTTTCATCCTTTCGGATGATCGACCGTAGGAGACTCGCAACAGTAGTGGATTTTCCTGATCCTGTTGAGCCAAGTATTGCGGAGTGCCGAGTTACAAGTGCGTCCAACGATAAGCGCACCTCGATGTTTTCGGCGCTCGCTAGATGACCTATGACCACTTGGTCCTCACCAACGGATCCGTATATCCTTCTTAGATCGGACTCGATGACTAAGTGTACAGAGTCATTTATATTAGGATGTTGGCTAAGCCCTCTCTCGAATTGTCCTCCTACTGTTTCACCAGCGAGCTGGACAGTCATCCATCTTCCTGAGTCGATCCCTGAAATATCTGACTGTACTGGTGCGGCAGTCGCGCCGACCTCAGAAACAATGCCAAATAAATCTTGATAGCCTTGAGGAATTCTAACAAAGCTGCCAACTTGGCCAACCCGGTATGTATGGCCTCTTATAACGGCAAAGCCAGAGTCAAGGGATTCTGCTAATTTTACGGTGAGGGTGGCTCCTGAAACGGCGCTAACGACTCCTAAGTAGGTTGGGTCATTGCTACTCATTTTGACCATCCTCTATTTTGATTCCATCACCGCTGATGCTATCGGCTTCACTTTCAGCCTGGTCGGGCTCGTCTCTTTTTAACGATTTTGCTATTAAATCATTGGCTTGAGCCAAAGCGCAAAATCGCGCAAAAGCAGCAAAGTCGCCCAACAGAAATACCGCTGGCTCTTTTGGCCATCGCGATGCCCAGAAGCTTTCCCGGATACTTCCCCAATTTTTGGGAAGCTCTCCCGGACGCCACTTTCCTGGAACACCACCTATCACGGCCCCGTCTGCTGCGTAGACGCTTAAGTTAGGCCTGTCGCTCGCCAATTTAACTGCGGGCTCTTCTTTTTCTAGATCTTGGTATTGAAATGCTAGTACTGCTGAGTTGGCATTCATCGCTAAGCTTTCATCTAGAACTGCACAGATATGCGCATCCCTAAAGGAAAATCCAATGGTCAGTAACAACGAATCTGGTGTGAGTAGAAATCTTTTAAGTCTCTCAAATAGTGCTGAATATGGCTGTTTTTGGGTCAGGTCATATTTTAGGTGGTCTGGATAAACTAACTCAGCCGCTTCTCGTCCGTGTCCTCGAACAACGGCTCCATCTTCTAAAGCCCAGCCAAGAGAGCCATGCATCTTCCATAGCTTTGCCCAGCGAGCAGGCAAGTCATCGCCAGCTACTGATACTGGATCGAAGAAAGGTTTGCTGCCTCCTGAAAATCCATCGAAATACGGGCTTCTCACTCTTTCGAAGGCTTCTTCGAAAAGAAAATCATAGTTTGTAGTAAATATTTCGACGGAGTTTGACCGAACCGTTCCCGTAATCCATGCGATTAAATCTGAATAAGCATTGCGTTCTTTCGGCAAGGAAACGCCAACGATTTTTCCAATATTTTTACATATTGCTTTGCCGAGGATTTTATAACCATTGGAGTCCAGACCTTGAACTTCGGTGTCTCCCAGCGCCTGCTCCAGTAAGCGGATGCGTGAAAGAATGGACTCAATATTAGCGTTGGAGCCCAGACTTATTTTTATAGCATCGACTGCTGCTGATTGAGTTGGTGTCAGCCCAGAGGTGGCCTGTTGCGTAAGCGCATCAACACCAGGGATGAGTGAATTCCCTTCAGGGTCTATTTCATTTTTCTCGTTAACTCGAATTGCAAGTGGTGCTCCTGCTCCGACGAGAATCCCGATACGCTTTCTTCCCTGTGACAGCACTTGCCGCAGATCGGACATAAACCTATCTGGATTGTGGAACGTTTCCATCGTTCTCCCCCTCTGGGTATTGCCGCCGAAATCCTGCAGTAGGACCTCCACATTCGACAACACCCCGCTGAGCCTCAGGTTATACCATTAACTCTTCAGAACATCTCCAGAGCGTTACGACCTTTGCGTGACGCAGACAAGACGCGTTGAGTATGGGCACAATAAAGCCAACGAAATGTAGCTGACCAAGTGTGCCTGCGGGGGCTCGTCGCCCTACGCGGATACGTCTAGGCGTCCGTCAGATGTCAGATATAAGTTCTACCGCTCACCGGTTAGATAGTTATTTTTCGTACTTTAGCTGTCCTCAAACAGGTAGCATTTCTTCGAAAGCAGATACTATGGATCTAAGTGGGCCGGGTTGAACATCCGCTTCTGGGCCGAAACCACCCCTTTAATCCCCATACCGGTCTACCATGCTCACCCCCGGCAGTGGTTCCACGCGCTACCGACCTCAATCTCAAGGTATCGCCCATGACCTCTTCACCCCGCACCACCCCATCCCGCACCTCATCCGAGGCATCCCAATGAGCATCGACCAAATCAGCCTCCCAAAAGGCGTAGGCCCGCAAGCCATCAAACTCCTCGACGCCATCACCGGTGCTGACACCAAAGAAGACCTGAACCGCGCAGGCGGCAAGGCCGAAGGTTTTGTATTGGGTCTGGAAAGCGCCAAGGCCATCAAAAGCCAAATCGCTGAGTCGCTGTACGTTGCATACGACGACGCGGCGAGTAATCGGTTGGGTGAGTTGAAGGGCTAGTCGCGCAGGACCGCGTTGGGCTCTACGCCCGAGGTGTCTCGCGGTCCATCAGTTTGCCGATAAGCAGGTGAGTGGCAAATGCCGCGTCACGATCTTTATAGATCAACGACCTTTGTGGTTTTGCCATTCACTCCAGCAATTCTCCGCAATCAGATCGGGATAGCCGCGCAGCCTTTCCATATCAAGCGCAACGCTGAAGGGAAGGGTGATACAAACCGCCCGGTCTCGAATATCACAGACCTCAGCCTCAGTAAGAGGTGAGCCCTTTCTGTCTTCAGCGGCGGTGAGAACGGCTACGAGCGCTGGTACAAATACCAGGCACAGCGGATCAGCTTCCATGAATCACCTTTTGGGTTTCGACTTGGCTCATTACGACGAACCAGGCGGGGTTCAGCAATGGCTGAGTGCACCGTGCACCTCTCGCCGCGTCCTTGTATGTGGCATACGACGACGCGGCGAGTAATCGGTTGGGTGAGTTGAAGGGCTAGTCCCGCAGGACCGCGTTGGGCTTTACGCCCGAGGTGTTTCGCGGTCCATCAGTTTGTCGATCAGCAGTACGCTCAATTCGCTCAGTTGGTGTATGGCCAATGCCACGTCGCGGTCTTTGCCGGTCAGTTCGTCGGACAGGTCGAGCAGCAGGGCGCTGACGGAGGAGACGGTTTCGTAGCTGTTGGCGATCAGGATTTCGTTGCTTGCGCCGGAGCTGACGCTGAAGAGGGCGTCTGATCCCGGGGCGCTTTCGGTGGCGGGGTTCAGATAGTGATCAAGCGCGCGTTCGGCCGCTTGGTAGAGCTTTAAATCCGGCGCTTTCGGAGGATTCGGCGTTACTTTGAACATATACGCAATTCCTGAATTGGGGCTGACCCTCTTTCGCTACTAAACGAAAATTAGGGTGGCAGCTGCACGCAGGTTAGTAGACCGGGGAATTACGCAAAGCCGGCGCGCCCGAAGGCGCCCTACGCACAGCCACCATCAAGCACAGACAGGAACGTCTGATTGATGAAGCTCATGCACTAAGCGCAATTCAACTAAGGGCTACTAAACCCGATCACTGAGTTTTCAGCGACCGAGCAACCTTAGAGATGACCACCCAGGTGCACAAGCCGGCGGATTCTGACGCAAGCGTAGGCAATGGAGCAAGGTGCTGCGGTCAATACCACGGCTCCTTTACCGCACAAAAGGAACCACCAGCCGATACGCCCTCAACCCCAAATCACTCAAACCCTCCAGGCTCTCGCCCTGGCCAGGCATGAGCAGGCTGATCCCCAAATAATGCTCAAGGTGCAGGGTGATGGTCTGGCCTTCAACGAGCAAATCCCAATACCGCTGATCCAGCCCGTCGGCCTTTACCGTCCATTCACCGTTCAAACCGTGCTCCAGCGCTTCGGCGATGGTCGCGAACAATTGCCAGTCGGACGTTTCCGAAATCTGTATTTCCATCAAAGTTTCGCCGCGAGGTACTTGTCGTAGAATGTGACAGAACCTGCGCAGCTTTCAAAGGAATGACCCCCTGGCAACCCGCGCAACGACCTGCCGTGCCCGTTATGGAAAACCTATGCGCTCTTATCGCCTGTTGTTCGTGTTACTGGCCCTGATCCTCAGTGGCTGCAGCATTCCGTATCAAACCCCCGAAGCCCGCCAGCAAATCGTGCACGACCTGAAGATTGCTCCCGGTTCGGTGCGGGCCCTGAGCCAGACCAACTGGTGCTACTTGCCCTACGGCTCGGAGAATGGCGGCGATGGCCAGTGCCGTGCCACTCAGGGGCTGGGCGTTCTGGTGGACGATGGCTTGATTCTGAGTACCTATTCCGGTGGCAGCTATCAGCGCTTTATCACGCTGCGTACCCGCGATGTGCTGTGCGTCAAAACCTTCCGCAGTCGTGAAGCGGCCGCCGCGTTTTTCGCCTTCACTCGGGCGGGCGCTGCTCAGATCATTCCGCTGACGGCTGAAGGGCAATTCAACACACCGGTGAAAATCCAGTTTCTGGATTACCTGCTCGGTGAAAACCAGCCGGGCGACCTGACCACCGATAAGACCTATGTGCGCGAAACCGGCAAAAACGCCTACTCCGTCGGGATGGTCCCGGGTACGAAAATTCCGTATGTGTCTGCGGTAGCGGCGACGGAAGTGTTCAATCCCTGCCCGGAAAAGTAGTTGTCGCCAATAACCCTGCGCATCTGCGCCGGAGTGCGGCGGAAAGAAAAATACACTTTTTGCCTCGCTGAACGTCCAACCCTGAAACCGCCGTCATGGCTTTCATCTCCAGGTAGCTGCTCCCAGCTAAGGACCGATTATGCTGACGTTCTTCATTTTTCTTCTGGCCTGCGCCGCCGCCGCAAGCACCGGCATTATCTTCAAGCCGGGCGAGTGGTACGCCACCCTCGTCAAACCCGGCTTCACCCCACCCAACTGGCTGTTCCCGGTCGCCTGGTCGATCATCTACCTGCTGCTCGCCTGGGCCGGCTACCGCCTGACGCTGATTCCCGGCAGCGAAATCGTGCTGGCGCTATGGGCCGCGCAGATCGCGCTCAACACGCTGTGGACGCCGGTGTTCTTCGGCGCCCACCGCATTCTTGCCGGCATGGTGATCCTCACGCTGCTGTGGTTGGTGGTCGCTGCCATGGTGCTGCTGACCGTGCGGCTGGACCTGATCACCGGGCTCATCCTGTTTCCGTATCTGGTGTGGCTAAGCGTTGCGGCTGCGTTGAATTTCTCCATCCTGCGCAATAACCGCTGAGGCCACCGATAGGGGCCGGAAATATCGTTGCCATGATGGCCACGCACACTGGCGAAGATGGAAACCGGGCAGCGATCGTGGAAGCGGCTTGATTTCAGAGGGTGCCATCTCTTTTAGAGATAGAGGGAATATCGAATTGGGAACTCATACGCTGTGGCCTGCCAACGAACATGAAGTGGCGCAAATGCAGCGCTTCAACCAGAAACTGGCGTGGTTGCCGCGTTTTCGCATCCGCAACCGCGTGACGCCCCGGGTGATCCAGGCGCTGTTGCGCTCTGGCCAGATGGTGGTGGGCAACAAGTTGCTCAAGCATGGCCTTGAAGCCGAAAGCCGGCGGGTGGGCTCGGTGCCGGTGCGCATCATTCGGCCGAAGGGCAAGGTCAAGGGCGTGGTGTTGGATATTCATGGTGGCGGCTGGGTGATCGGCAATGCGCAGATGAATGACGACCTCAACGTGGCCATGGTGAACGCGTGTGACGTGGCGGTGGTGTCGGTGGATTACCGGCTGGCGGTGAATACGCCGGTGGAAGGGATTCTGGAAGACTGCCTGGCCACGGCGCGCTGGTTGCTCGGGGAGTGTGAGGAGTTTGCCGGCCTGCCGGTGATCGTCGTCGGCGAATCTGCCGGTGGGCACCTGGCGGCGGCGACGTTGCTGGCGCTGAAGCAATGGCCGGAGTTGCTGGCACGGGTGAGCGGGGCGGTGCTGTATTACGGCGTCTACGATTTGACCGGCACGCCAAGTGTGCGCACGGCGGGACGGGAAACGCTGCTGCTGGACGGGCCGGGGATGGTGGATGCGTTGCGCCTGCTCACGCCGGGCTTGAGTGACGAGCAGCGTCGGCAGCCGGCGTTGTCACCACTGTATGGCGACCTTGCGGGGCTGCCGCCGGCGCTGATGTTTGTGGGGGAGCTGGACCCGTTGCTCGACGACACGTTGCAGATGGCCGAGCGGTGGGCGGGGAGTGAGGTGTTCCTGTTACCGCAGGCCGCCCATGGGTTTATTCATTTTCCGACGGCGATGTCCAGTCGCGTGCTTGCTTACAGCCGCGAGTGGATAACGGCTCGAGTCGAGGTTTAGAGGGGGGACACCGAGGGGCACACCTTTGCCGGGGCGCTTTTAACAAGCCCGCGGCTGACTTCTCCTGTGGCTCCATTCTTCACGACCTTATAAATGGCGATCGTGCAGTACTCTGAGGCAGCCTCATAGTCGGCGCCGGCTTCAGGCTCAAAGTAAGTGCTGTAGAGGCACTGATGTCTTCCGTCAGCACCTGAGTACACCACCGTCAGCGGCGTGTTCGGTTGCACATACACTTCGGCGCTGTTTTTTACACCCTCGCCACCGGGGATGCCCAGGCGCTTGTCATTGAAGGTTTTATCATTCAACGGGGCTAGGCTCCTTGAGTTGACCGAGCCGGCCCCCGGCAAGTCCCAGTTGATGCAGGTGCTGCCGGGTACCAGCCGCACGACCTGATCAGTGATCACCCTAAGTCTGCTGGTGGTGGGGTTTTGCGGCTCATGATACGCGGTGGTAAAGGATTTGAGGGCGCCCATGGTAGAGCACCCGCCAAACAGTGGCAGGGCTAAAAGGGCCAGGAATTTAACGGCTTTCAATCGACTCGCTCCATGCTGAGTGTTCATTGGTTTCTCTTGGCGATCCTTGCAAGCAAGTGCGGCCCGAAGGAAAATCATCCGGTTTATATAACAAGGTCACAGGGAACAGTGAAAGCAAAAATAGTATTCATCGCTTCGTTGGGGATGTTGGCGCTCGTTCAAACATCACTGTCTTTTGCGGAAAATGTGAACGGGAAAAATATCTACGTGCAGCGCTGTGGCATGTGCCATGGGGCCGATATCAAGGGCTCTGGGCCATTGGCCAATAAAAGCAAGCCGCCTACGCCTGACCTTACGACGCCCGCTTTCAAGAAACGCCTGAATGATTATCCGGGCGTTATCGTGTCATCCATCATTCTTCGCCCAAATGGCGACCTGATTCCCAGAACGTTGCGGGAGAACGGTGTGAAGCTGTCTCCGTTCACCTGGAAGGTTCAGGACTTTCGCGATTTGAACGAGTACATGAGTGGAGTGATTTCAAAAAGCCGATGATGTTGAGAGGAAAGTCTCGCGGCAGGTGTTGGGGCTCTCCAAGGCTTTTCGCGAGGGCGGGCCTTCCCCTGTAGGAGCTGGCTTGCCGGCGAAAAATCCGAGAGCGCTGCGTTCATCCAGCGTACCAGCGTCATCGTTGACGACCATCGCCGGCAAGCCGGCTCCTACTTGCGCACCAGAAACTCGGCCAGGTCTTTGGCCGCGTCCTCTGCCAGCAAACCGACCTCCACGGTGATCCCCGCATCCTGCAGCATTTTTATGCCTGCTCCCGAGTTTCGCGGGTCGGGATCCAGCATCGCAACAAACACTTTCTCGACACCGCTGTTGATCAAGGCCAGCGCACAGGACGGCGTGCGGCCGTGAAAGGAGCAGGGCTCCAGCGTCACAAATGCAGTGACCCCGGAGCAATCACCGGACAGGTTGCCCAGCGCCATTGCCTCCGCGTGATGCAGCCCCGGCGGTTGTGTATGGCCTTGGCTGATCACCGCGTTATCCCTCACCAGCACGCAACCCACAGGCGGGTTTGGCAGGCACTTGGGCAGTGCCAGGCGGCCCTGGGCGAGGGCGAGGCGCATGAAGTCGGCGTTGGAGGATGGGGTGGGCATGTCGTCGTGATCCTGTTAGTCGTGCCTTAGCACCCGCTCAACGCCACCTGCGGCCGCTCGCCCGCAAAGAAGAACGGCCGCAACCGCACACCCACGCTATTGCCGACAAACGCCGCCACCAACCACACCCAGCCATGCAGGCTGCCCGAGGCAATCCCGCTGAAGTACGCGCCGATGTTGCAGCCATACGCCAGGCGCGAGCCGTAACCCAGCAACAAGCCACCGATCACCGCGGCGAACAGCGAGCGCGCCGGGATTTTCAGGCTTGGAGCGAAACGTCCGGCCAGGCCCGCAGCCAACAGCGCACCGAGGATGATTCCAATGTCCATCACGCTGGTGACGTCTTCCCACACTGGCGCCGCCAGCGCTTTGGCATTGCCCGGCATTTGCCAGAACGCCCAGCTGCCTACGTCCACGCCCAACCCGCTGGCCACCTTGGCGCCCCACAGGGCGAACGCCGAAGTGATGCCCCACGGCCGACCGGCCAGTGCCAGGGTGGCGTAGTTGAGCAGGGCCAGGCCAATCGCGCCCCACACCAACGGCCATGGCCCACGCAGGAAACGGCGCAGGCCCTGGTGTTCGCTGGTCACGCCGGCTTCGAGTTGCCCGTGACGACCTTTTTCCAGGCGCACGGTGACGGCTGCAATGATCGCAAACACCGCCAGGCTCAGCAGCAAGGCCGGCACCACGCCGAAGCTTTTGACGATGGAAACCGCCGGGAACGACGGCAGCGAGAACCACCAGTCGACGTGGTGGGTCGCGATCAACGAGCCGCAGATAAAGAAGAACAAGGTCACCAGCATGCGCGCGTTACCGCCGCCCACGGTGAACAGCGTGCCGGACGCACAGCCGCCGCCCAGTTGCATGCCGATGCCGAAGATAAAGGCCCCGAACACCACCGACACCCCGGCCGGCGCCACCAGCCCGACCACGGGTTGGCCGAACAATGTGCCCGCTCCTAGCGCGGGGAAGAACAGCACCACGGCAATCGCGAGCATCACCATCTGTGCGCGCAAACCCGCGCCACGTCGGTCGGTGATGAACACCCGCCAGGCCGAGGTAAAGCCGAACGCGGCGTGGTACAGGGTCAAGCCCAGCGCGGCGCCGACCACCAGCAACAGCACTTGGCGCCCGCCGACGCTGTTTTGCAGGAAGGCGGCGCCCAGCAGCAGGATGACAAATGCCAGCAGTGGCGCGACCGGCTTGCGCGCAGGGGTTGTAGAGAGGGAAAGGCTCATCGGGAATCTCGTTTCGAAGGCTGTGGGTTAAGTGCGAGGGGGCCGAGTATAAACCTCGCACTCTTGCACGGGTGCCTCGAATCCTTCGATGAGGGCATTAGCCCAAGCGTACGGAAAGCTCGACGTCGTCGCCGATCGGCACCGACAGGTAGCCGTTTGCCGGGGAGCGCACGCGGGCCAGGTAGTCGGGGCAGTAGTTGGTGTTGTCGGCGATGATCAAGGCGCCGGGCTTGAGGCGGTTTTCCACCAGGTTCAGCACATCGCCGTACAGCGCCTTGGCGCCGTCGAGCAGCAGCAGGTCGACGCTGTCGGGCAGGCCGGTTGCCAGCGTCACCAGGGCATCACCTGCGCGAATGTCGACGAGGTCGCTCACGCCGCCTTCTATCAGGTGTTCTCGGGCCAGGGCGATCTTCGAGGGCTCGAATTCGCTGGTGATCAGCGCGCCGCCGCCGTTGTCCCGCAGGGCGGCCGCCAGGTGCAGGGTGGACAGGCCGAACGAGGTGCCGAACTCGACGATGGCCCGGGCTTTGGCGCTGCGTGCCAGCATGTACAGCAGGGTGCCGGTGTCGCGGGAGACGGGCAGCCACAGGTCTTTCAGCAGGCCGTAGAGTTCGAGGTATTCAGTCTTGCTGTGCATCAGGCGATTGCGTTCTTCGTGGGGCATGGTGCTGAAAACAGGGCTCGAGACAGCTTCGGCCTGTGTGTACAGCCGTTCAATCAGGGCCGCCATCGGGGCTGTGGTAAGCGTATTCATGGGGATGTCCTGTTGCAGGTTGAGCGCCGTGAGGCGCCGGGCTAGTATGCGAATGATTCGTCGCATTTAAAGTATGCGAACAATTCGTCACATTCGCTATTCGCATTCGCCCAGCCGCAGGAACGCGCCATGACCGACCGCCAGACCTCGCAGATTTCCTCACGCAAAGAGCCAAAACAGGCACGGTCCACCGAGTTGGTATCGGCCATTCTGGAAGCGGCTATTCAGGTTTTGGCCAAGGAAGGCGCCAGCCGTTTCACCACCGCCCGTGTCGCGGAAAAGGCCGGTGTCAGCGTGGGATCGGTGTACCAGTATTTCCCCAACAAGGCGGCGATCCTGTTCCGGTTGCAAACCGATGAATGGCAGCAAACCTCGCAAATGCTCAGCCGGATCCTGGAGGACGTGAGTCAACCGCCTCTGGAGCGGCTGCGCACGCTGGTGCATGCGTTCATTCGTTCGGAGTGCGAGGAGGCGCAGATGCGGGTAGCCCTGAGCGACGCGGCGCCGCTTTATCGTGACGCGCCGGAGGCCCATGAAGTTCGGGCGGAGGGACAAAACATCTTCCAGACGTTCATGTTTGAATTGCTGCCGCAGGTGCCGGAAGCCACTCGCGTATTGGCCTGTGATTTGATCGCCACCACCTTCAGTTCAGTGGCAAAGGAGTTCTCGGGAAGCCCGCGCACCGAGGCGCAAATTGCCGCCTATGCGGACGCGATGGCGGATATGTTCGGTGCGTATGTGACGGTGCTTAACCAGACAGCACGATGACCCGCAGGGCGGGCCATCGTTTGACGCGATTGCCTTAACGGCGGTTCAGCCACACGGTCTGCGCATTGCAGAATTCCCGCACGCCGAAGTGCGACAACTCCCGCCCGAAGCCACTCTTTTTCACACCACCAAACGAGACCCGAGGATCGGACACGCTGTAGGCGTTGATAAAGATCCCGCCGGTTTCCAGTTGGTTGGCGATGCTGCGTGCCTTCTGCGGATCGGTGGTGAACACGCTGGCGGTGAGGCCGAACTCGCTGTCGTTGGCCAGGGCCACGGCGTGGTCGGCATCGCGGGCGGTGATGATGGAGGCGACCGGCCCGAACAGTTCCTGTTTGAACGAGGTCATCTGGTCGGTGACGTTGGCCAGCACGGTGGGTGCGTAGTAGTTGCCGGCGCCTTCGACTTTATGGCCGCCCAGCAGCAGGGTGGCGCCTTCGGCCAGGGTGGCCTGGACCTGGCCGTCGAGTTCGTCCCGCAGGTCGAAGCGGGCCATCGGGCCGATGTAGGTCTCGGTGGCGGTCGGGTCGCCCATCACCAGGTTGCGGCTGGCTTCGAGGAATTTGGCGGTGAAGGCTTCCACCACGCCTGCTTCGATGATCAGGCGCTTGGCGGCGGCGCACACCTGGCCGGAGTTCTGGAAGCGGCCGATCAGGGCGGCTTGCACGGCTTCGTCGAGGTTGGCGTCGTTGAGCACGATGAACGGGTCGGAACCGCCCAGCTCCAGTACGCATTTCTTCAGCGCGGCACCGGCCTGGGAGCCGATGGCCATGCCGGCGCGGACGCTACCGGTGAGGGTGACGGCGGCGATGCGTGGGTCGGCGATGGCTTTGGACACGCCGTCGGGGGTGACGTTGATCACTTCGAACAGGCCATCGGCGAAGCCGGCGCGCTGGAAGGCTTGTTTCATCAGGTACGCGCTGCCCATCACGTTAGGCGCGTGTTTGAGCACGTAGGTGTTGCCGCTGAGCATGGTCGGCACGGCGCCGCGCAGCACTTGCCACACCGGGAAGTTCCACGGCATCACGGCGAGGATCGGGCCCAGCGGGCGGTATTCGATCTGGGCGGTGCCGTTGTCCACCAGGGTGGCTTCCGGGGCGAGCATGGCCGGGCCGTGGGCGGCGTACCACTCGGCCAGTTGCGCGCACTTTTCGATTTCGCCACGGGCCTGGGCGATGGGTTTGCCCATTTCCAGGGTGGTCATTTGGGCCATTTCTTCGGCCTGGTCGCGCAGGGTGCTGGCCAGGGCCAGCAGCAATTCGGCGCGTTGGGCGACGGGCGTATTGCGGCCATTGCGGAAGGCGTTGATCGAGCGGGTGAGGGCGGCATCCAGCTGCGCCTCGGTTTCGTACGGGTAGCTGGCGACCGTTTCACCGTTGGCGGGGTTGATCGACAAGGCGTGGGTCTGGGAGGAAATCTGGTTCATGGCACCGTCCTGCGCAGTGAATGGGATGGAGGCCAGCGTACGGGGCTGTATCTTTTTCGGAAACTGAATAATATTAAGCAATACATTCACGTTTGGAGAATGACTTGGATCTGGTCCAGCTGGAAATTTTCAAAGCCGTTGCCGAGCAAGGCAGCATCAGCGCTGCCGCGCAATTGATCCATCGCGTGCCGTCGAACCTGACCACGCGGATCAAGCAGTTGGAGCAGGACCTGGGCGTGGATTTGTTTATTCGCGAGAAAAGCCGGCTGCGGTTGTCCCCGGCCGGGTGGAATTTTCTCGGCTATGCCCGGCGCATCCTCGACCTGGTGCAAGAAGCCCGGGCGACGGTGGCGGGGGAGGAGCCTCAGGGCGCGTTTGCCCTGGGTTCGCTGGAGAGTACGGCGGCGGTGCGGATTCCTGCGGTGTTGGCGGCGTATAACCAGAAGCACGCCAAGGTCGAGCTGGACCTGACCACCGGGCCGTCCGGCACGATGATCGAGGGCGTGTTGTCGGGGCGGCTGGCGGCGGCGTTTGTCGATGGGCCGGTGTTGCACGCGACGCTCGAAGGCGTGGCGGTGTTTGAGGAAGAGATGGTGGTGATAGCGCCGTTGCACCATGCGCCCATTACCCGGGGGCAGGATGTGAGCGGGGAGAGCATCTATACGTTTCGCTCGAACTGCTCGTATCGGCATCACTTTGAGCGTTGGTTTTCACAGGATGGCGCGGTGCCGGGGAAGATTTTCGAGATGGAGTCTTATCACGGGATGCTGGCTTGCGTGAGCGCCGGTGCGGGGTTGGCGCTGATGCCGCGGAGCATGCTGGAGAGCATGCCGGGGTTTACGGCGGTGAGTGTGTGGCCGCTGACGGATACATTCCGGATATTGAATACCTGGCTGATCTGGCGAAGGGGCACGGTGTCGCAGAGTCTGAACAGTTTTGTGCGGTTGCTGGAAGAGCGCGGCCTGGCCTTAACAACGTAGCCGTAGCAGCTGTCGAGCCCCAGCGAGGCTGCGTCAGGCGCGACTCGGTCTGAGTGTATGACTCGATAGCGGCAGCGCGGCCAACGCAGCCTCGCTGGGGCTCGACAGCTGCTACGGGAAGTTCAACTCAGGGAGTTAATCGCCAAATTACAGGGTGTCTGCTTGCACCGAGTTGCACAAACCATAGTTGCCGGAATAGAGCGGACTGAAGGCGAAGTAGGTCCCTCTGTGGGAGCTGTCGAGCTTCAGCGAGACTGCGATGGCGTCGGCACAGTCGACATTGATGCTGCCTGACCCACCGCTATCGCGGCCTCGCTGAAGCTCGACGGCTCCCACATTTGATCTTTGTCAGCCGCCAAATTGCACAGGGCTCTGGCGCCCAGTTGTACCAGCCACAAGGCCAAACCACGATTGCTGGAAGAGCGCGGACTGAAGGCGGAATAGGTTCCCTGTGGGAGCTGTCGAGCTTTAGCGAGGCTGCGATGGCGGCGGCACAGTCGACATTGATGCTGCCTGACCCACCGCTATCGCGGCCTCGCTAAAGCTCGACGGCTCCCACATTTGGTCTTTGTCAGCCGCCAAATTGCAGGGTGCCCATGGCCAGTTTGGCCATCAGGGCGCCGGCGCCCAGTTGCACCAGCCACAACGCCAAACCACCGAGGAATACGCCGAGGGCGACTTGCAGCACCAGGCTTTTCTGGCGCTTGGCGGGGGTTGGGCGTGGGGTGAAGTGGTCCAGTTCGTCGCGGTCGGCACGCAGGTCCAGGTCGTCGTTTCTCATAGGGTACTCGAGGGGAAGGGACAGTCTTGCTGTCAGTCTAGGGGTAGCGGACTGAAAGCAGCGAATTTTTAAGGGCCACGCCTCACTTCTTAAGGTAAGCCACCACACCCTGTGGCGAGGGAGCTTGCTCCCGCTGGGCTGCGCAGCAGCCCCCATTCAGGCACCGCAATCATTCAGAAAGTTCACGGTGGCAGGTTTGGGGCCCGCTTCGCAGCCCAGCGGGAGCAAGCTCCCTCGCCACATTGGGCGCGGCGTTCAGAATGAAAAAGGGGAAGCCACCGGCTTCCCCTTTTTGTGCATCACAACAGGCTTACAGCACCTGAACGATAGCCTTGGTCACGGCATCGATGTTGTTCTGGTTCAACGCCGCCACACAGATGCGGCCAGTATCCAGCGCGTAGATACCAAACTCGCTGCGCAGGCGGGTCACTTGCTCAACGCTCAGGCCGGAGTAGGAGAACATCCCGCGCTGGCGACCGACAAAGCTGAAGTCGTGGCCAGGAGCAGCCTTGGCCAGTTCAGCCACCATCTGCTCGCGCATGCCGCGAATGCGCAGGCGCATTTCGGCCAGTTCCGCTTCCCACTGGGCGCGCAGCTCAGGGTTGTTCAGCACCGCTGCCACGATCGCCGCGCCGTGGGTCGGCGGGTTGGAGTAGTTGGTGCGGATCACGCGCTTGACCTGGGACAGGATGCGCGCGCTTTCTTCCTTGGAGTCGGTGACGATGGACAGGGCGCCCACGCGCTCGCCGTACAGCGAGAACGACTTGGAGAACGAGCTGGACACAAAGAAGGTCAGGCCCGACTCGGCGAACAGGCGCACCGCAGCGGCGTCTTCGTCGATGCCGTCGCCAAAGCCCTGGTAGGCCATGTCGAGGAACGGCACGAGGTTTTTCGCCTTGACCACGTCCAGCACTTGTTGCCAGTCGGCCGGGCTCAGGTCGACGCCGGTCGGGTTGTGGCAGCAGGCGTGCAGCACGACGATGGACTGCGGCGGCAGGGCGTTGAGGTCTTCCAGCAGGCCGGCGCGGTTGACGTCGTGGGTGGCCGCGTCGTAGTAGCGATAGGTCTGTACCGGGAAGCCGGCTTTTTCGAACAGCGCCTGGTGGTTTTCCCAGCTCGGGTCGCTGATGGCGACGACGGCGTTTGGCAGCAGTTGCTTGAGGAAGTCTGCGCCGATTTTCAGGGCGCCGGTGCCGCCAACAGCCTGGGCGGTGATCACGCGGCCGGAGCTGATCAGTGGCGACTGCGCACCGAACAGCAGCTTTTGCACGGCCTGGTCGTAGGCGACGATACCGTCGATCGGCAAGTAGCCACGGGCGGCGTGTTGCGCCACGCGAATGGCTTCCGCTTCGGCAACGGCACGCAAGAGTGGAATCTTCCCCTCCTCGTTGCAGTAAACGCCCACGCCAAGGTTGACCTTGGTGGTTCGGGTATCGGCGTTGAATGCTTCGTTGAGGCCCAGGATTGGATCGCGTGGTGCCATTTCGACAGCGGAGAACAGGCTCATTTTTGCGGCAGCTCTATAGAGAGTGGAGGGACGTGTCGCGCTCCAGCCGAATGCACTAGAGCGGTGCACAAACGGGGAGCTAGTATAGAGGCCATCACCGCTCGCGGCGACAGCCGAAACGGCTTTTTGGCCAAGTTTTTCGGTTTATTTACCGACCGTTAGTCTTATTGCAACATTGGCGGCCAGCGGCATGTAGGACGATTGCCTTGAAACCCGTCACATTCGCCTCCACTTCTACAGCTATCATGGTTTTTTCCTGCAACCTGCGCCGAACAGTCGCGGGTCGCGGTCTTTTTCGTCCCCGCTGCTTTTTCCGGCCCCGGGGTGACTCAAGAGGTACGTTATGTCGGATTTCCAGCTAGTCACCCGCTTCGAGCCCGCCGGCGATCAACCGGAAGCCATCCGCCTGATGGTCGAAGGCATCGAGGCCGGCCTGGCGCATCAGACCTTGCTCGGGGTGACCGGCTCCGGCAAGACCTTCAGCATTGCCAACGTGATCGCCCAGGTGAACCGCCCGACCCTGGTGCTGGCGCCGAACAAGACCCTGGCCGCGCAGTTGTATGGCGAGTTCAAGGCGTTCTTCCCGAACAACGCGGTGGAGTACTTCGTTTCCTACTACGACTACTACCAGCCGGAAGCCTACGTGCCGTCGTCCGACACTTTTATCGAGAAAGACGCCTCGATCAACGACCACATCGAGCAGATGCGTCTGTCGGCGACCAAGGCGCTGCTGGAGCGCAAGGACGCGATCATCGTCACCACGGTGTCGTGCATCTACGGCCTGGGCAGCCCGGAAACCTATTTGAAGATGGTGCTGCACGTCGACCGCGGCGACAAACTCGACCAGCGCGAACTGCTGCGGCGCCTGACGAGCCTGCAATACACCCGCAACGACATGGACTTCGCCCGGGCGAGCTTCCGCGTGCGCGGTGATGTGATCGACATCTACCCGGCGGAATCCGACCTGGAAGCGATCCGCATCGAACTGTTCGACGATGAAGTCGAGAGCCTGTCGGCCTTCGACCCGTTGACCGGCGAGGTGATCCGCAAGCTGCCGCGCTTTACCTTCTACCCGAAAAGCCACTACGTGACCCCGCGTGAAACCCTGATGGGCGCCATCGAGGGCATCAAGGGCGAACTGGTGGAACGCCTGGAATACCTGCGCTCCAACAACAAGCTGGTGGAAGCCCAGCGCCTGGAGCAGCGTACCCGCTTCGACCTGGAGATGATCCTCGAGCTGGGCTACTGCAACGGCATCGAAAACTACTCGCGCTACCTCTCGGGCCGCGAATCCGGGCAGGCGCCGCCCACCCTGTTTGATTACCTGCCGGATGACGCCTTGCTGGTGATCGACGAGTCCCACGTCAGCGTGCCGCAGGTAGGCGCGATGTACAAAGGTGACCGCTCGCGTAAAGAGACGTTGGTGGAATACGGTTTCCGCCTGCCGTCGGCGCTGGACAACCGGCCGATGCGTTTCGACGAATTCGAAGGCATCAGCCCGCAGACGATTTTTGTCTCGGCCACGCCGGGTAACTACGAGGCCGAACATGCCGGGCGTGTGATTGAACAACTGGTGCGCCCGACTGGCCTGGTGGACCCGCAAATCGAAATCCGCCCGGCGCTGACCCAGGTGGATGACCTGCTGTCGGAAATCACCAAGCGTGTGGCCCTGGAAGAGCGGGTGCTGGTCACCACGCTGACCAAGCGCATGTCCGAAGACTTGACCGATTACCTGGCCGACCACGGCGTGCGCGTGCGCTATTTGCACTCGGACATCGACACCGTGGAGCGCGTGGAAATCATCCGCGACCTGCGCCTGGGCACCTTCGATGTGCTGGTGGGGATCAACCTGCTGCGCGAAGGTTTGGATATGCCGGAAGTGTCCCTGGTGGCGATTCTGGATGCGGACAAGGAAGGCTTCCTACGGTCCGAGCGTTCGCTGATCCAGACCATTGGCCGCGCGGCGCGGAACCTCAATGGCCGGGCGATTCTATACGCGGACCGGATTACCGGCTCCATGGAGCGGGCGATTGGTGAGACCGAGCGTCGTCGTGACAAGCAGATTGCCTACAACCTGGAACATGGCATCACGCCCAAGGGCGTGTTCAAGGACGTGGCCGACATCATGGAAGGCGCGACTGTGCCGGGCTCGCGCAGCAAGAAGCGCAAGGGCATGGCCAAGGCCGCGGAGGAGAACGCCAAGTACGAAGCGGAATTGCGTTCGCCGAGCGAGATCACCAAGCGTATTCGTCAGTTGGAAGAGAAGATGTACCAGTTGGCGCGGGACCTGGAGTTTGAAGCGGCGGCGCAGATGCGCGATGAGATTGGCAAGTTGCGCGAGCGTCTGTTGGCTGTTTGATTTGCGGTGCCGGGTCTGGCCTCATCGCAGGCAAGCCAGCTCCCACATTGATCGGTGTTCTTCTGAACAACTCGGTCTACTGTGGGAGCTGGCTTGCCTGCGATGGCGGCACCTCGGTCTAATGAGACTCCCCAGCCTTAAGCCCCGCCGGTAACGCCTTGGTCAACAAGATCGCCACCATGCTGATCCCCAGCGCCAACCCCACAAAGTGAAACGCATCGTTATAGGCCATGATCTGCGCCTGCTGATGGGCAATCTCACTCAACTTCCCCAACGCCGCCGTCTCGTTGCCAAACTTCTCGGTCAACGTCGCCATCCGTTCCGCCACCTGCGGATTGGTCGGCACAATCGCCTCCCGCAGATAATCAAAGTACGTCTTGGTGCGCGCATCCAGCAGCGTCGCCAGCAATGCGATCCCGATCGCCCCACCCAGATTTCGCAGGATATTAAACAGGCTCGACGCCGACCCCGCGTCTTTCGGCATGATGTATGCCGTGGCAATCAACGAGATGGTCACCATGATCAACGGCTGCCCCAGCGCGCGGATGATCTGGATCCGGTTGAACTGGTCGCCGGCAAAGTCCGGGTTGAGCACCCCCGACGAAAAACTCGCCAACCCGAACAGCCCGAACCCCAGGGTGCATAGCCACTTGGGCGAGACGTATTTCATCAGCTTGGGCACCAGCGGAATCAGGAACAACTGCGGAACCCCCATCCACATGATCACTTCGCCGATTTGCAGCGCGTTGTAGTTCTGGATTTGCGCCAGGTACAGCGGCAGCAGGTAAATCGAGCCGTATAACCCCACGCCCATCCCCAGGCTCGAAATGCTCGACAGCCCGAAGTTGCGATTGCCGAGGATGCGCAGGTTGATCAGCGGGTTGGGCTTGGACATCTGCACGATCACAAAGGTGATCAGGCTCAGCAGGGCGACGGTGCCCAGGCTGACAATCAGGCTCGACTCCAGCCAGTCCTTGCGATGGCCTTCCTCCAGGAACACCTGCAAACACCCGAGGCCCACGGCCATGGTGACGATGCCGAGGTAGTCGGTGCTTTTGAGCAGGTCCCAGTTGGAATCCTTTTTCTCCAGCCCGTACAGCAGGCCGGCGATCATGATCAGGCCCGGCGGGATGTTGATGTAGAAGATGTATTCCCAACCCCAGTTCTCGGTCAGCCAGCCGCCAATGGTGGGCCCGATGGACGGCGCGAAGGTGGCGGTCATGGCGAACATGGCCATGCCTTTGGCGCGGTGATGTTCGGGCAGCTTGATCAGCGTGAGGGTGAACGCCAGCGGGATCAGCGCGCCGCCGGTAAAGCCCTGCAAGGCGCGGAACACGATCATGCTTTCCAGGCTCCAGGCCATGGAGCACATCAGTGAGGCGATCAGGAACCCGCCGGATACCCACACCGCCAGCCGACGCGCCGACAACAGCTGCACCAGCCAGGCGGTGAGGGGGATCATGATGATTTCGGCCACAAGGTAGGAGGTGGAAATCCACGAGCCTTCTTCCAGGGTGGCCGACAGCGCGCCCTGGATGTCCTTGAGGGAGGAGTTGGTGATCTGGATGTCGAGCACCGCCATGAATGCGCCGAGCATCACGCTCATCACGGCTATCCAGTCGCGCCGGCTCGGCTCGCCGACCGGGGCCAGCAGTTGATCACCGGCCATCGTGCGGGTCTTGGATGTTCACTTTGACCGTCACCGACATGCCCGGGCGGATTTTGCCTTGCAGCGGGTTGTCGGCGGCGAAGGTCAGTTTTACCGGAATCCGTTGTACGACCTTGGTGAAGTTGCCCGTGGCATTGTCCGGCGGCAGCAGGCTGAACTGCGCGCCGGAGGCGCCGAACAGGTTGGCGACGCGGCCTTCGATCGGGGTGTCGCCGTAGGCATCAAAGGTCAGCTCGGCCTTTTGCCCGGGCTGCATGTGGCCGATCTGGGTTTCCTTGAAGTTGGCCTGCACCCAGATGTCCTGATCGGGGACGATCGACAGCAGGTAGGCGCCGGCCTGCACGTATTGCCCGTTACGCGCGGCCCGCTGGCCGATCAGGCCGCTGATGGGCGCGTGGATTTCGCTGCGGGTCAGGTTCAGTTCGGCCTGGGCCAGGTCGGTTTTGGCGTTGGCGATCATGGCGTCGAGGCGCTTGATCTCGGCGTTCAGGGCGTTGACCTGCTGGCGCTGGCCCTGCAGGTCGGCCTGGGCCATGGTCACCTGGGAACGAGCGATATGGTTGTCGGCGTCGAGGGTGGTCACCCGTTCTTCCGACACGTAGCCGGGCTTGCGCAGGGTTTGCGCGCGGTTCAGGTCGATCTGCGAGCGGCCGAGGGTGGCCTGGCTGGAGGACACCTTGGCTGCACCGGCGGCGATCAGGCTGGCTTGTTGGGTGAGTTTGCTCTGGGCCTGCACGCGCTCGGCCTCGCGCATGGCCAGGGCGGCGTTGGCGCGGTCGACGGCGAGGTGGAAGTCGTCGCCTTCGAGCTTGACCAGCAACTGGCCCTTTTCCACGTGTTCGTTGTCGCCCACCAGCACCTCGACGATCCGCGCGCCGAGTTGGCTGGAGACGCGGGTGATCTCGCCCTGGACGTAGGCGTTGTCGGTGCTTTCATAAAAGCGGCCCTTGAAGAACCACTGGGCGAAAAAGCCCGCGGCGATCAGGATCACGATAAACAGGAAGATAAACAGGCGGCGTTTGAGCGGGGCAGGCATGGCGATCATGTCGGTAACAAAAGGTAATGGAATATAGCCAGCGAACGCTCTGGCAAATAGCCATGTCGAGTCTTGAGACCGGAGCTTGTCTCATATGCCCTTTGTTCGCCTCCCCACGCTGGAGCCCAAGGGCTTGGGGCTGTTACCATTCGCCCCTTGTTTCATTTTCAGTTTTATCGCCAATTCGAGACCCGCCATGACCACCGTCCGCACGCGCATCGCGCCATCGCCTACTGGGGATCCCCACGTAGGTACTGCTTACATCGCCTTGTTCAACTACTGCTTTGCCAAGCAGCACGGCGGTGAATTCATCCTGCGGATCGAAGACACCGATCAACTGCGCTCCACCCGTGAGTCGGAACAGCAGATTTTCGATGCCCTGCGCTGGTTGGGCATTACCTGGGCTGAAGGCCCGGACGTCGGCGGCCCCCACGGCCCGTATCGCCAGAGCGAGCGCAGCGACATCTACAAAAAGTACACCCAGCAGTTGGTGGACATGGGCCACGCGTTCCCGTGCTTCTGCACCGCAGAAGAGCTGGACCAGATGCGCGCCGAGCAACAGGCCCGTGGCGAAACTCCGCGCTATGACGGCCGCGCGCTGCTGCTGTCGAAAGAAGAAGTGGCCCAGCGCCTGGCCGCCGGCGAGCCGCACGTTATCCGCATGAAAGTGCCGAGCGAAGGCGTGTGCGTGGTGCCGGACATGCTGCGCGGCGACGTCGAGATCCCGTGGGACCGCATGGACATGCAAGTGCTGATGAAGACCGACGGCCTGCCGACGTACTTCCTGGCCAACGTGGTGGACGATCACCTGATGGGCATCACCCACGTACTGCGTGGCGAAGAGTGGCTGCCGTCGGCGCCGAAACTGATCCTGCTCTACGAATACTTCGGCTGGGAACAGCCGCAGCTGTGCTACATGCCGCTGCTGCGTAACCCGGACAAGAGCAAGCTGTCCAAGCGCAAGAACCCGACCTCGGTGACGTTCTACGAGCGCATGGGCTTCATGCCGGAAGCGATGCTCAACTACCTGGGCCGCATGGGCTGGTCGATGCCGGACGAGCGCGAGAAGTTCTCGCTGCAGGAAATGGTCGATAACTTCGACTTGTCCCGCGTGTCCCTCGGCGGGCCGATCTTCGACATCGAGAAGCTGTCGTGGCTCAACGGCCAGTGGCTGCGTGACCTGCCGGTGGAAGAGTTCGCCAGCCGTGTGCAGCAGTGGGCGTTGAACCCCGAGTACATGATGAAGATCGCGCCGCTGGTGCAGGGCAGGGTAGAGACCTTCAGCCAGGTGGCACCGTTGGCGAGTTTCTTCTTTGCCGGTGGCGTGAACCCCGATGTGAAGCTGTTTGAGTCGAAGAAGCTGTCGGGCGATCAGGTTCGCCAGTTGATGCAGTTGATCCTGTGGAAGCTCGAAAGCCTGCGCCAGTGGGAGAAGGATGCAATCACCGCGACCATCCAGGCGGTGGTTGAATCCCTGGAATTGAAACTGCGCGACGCCATGCCGCTGATGTTTGCCGCGATCACCGGGCACGCCAGTTCGGTGTCGGTACTCGATGCGATGGAAATTCTGGGCCCGGACCTGACGCGTTTCCGTCTGCGCCAAGCCCTTGATTTGCTTGGTGGTGTGTCGAAGAAAGAAAACAAGGAATGGGAAAAGCTGCTGGGCGCTATCGCCTAAGCCCGCTGTTGTAACGGCCAAACCCCGGTTTTCCGGGGTTTGCTCGGTAAGTGATTGTTATCTCGGCAAAAAATTTTGAAAATTGTTGAAAATAAATTTGACACGTTTCGAATACGCCATTAAGATTCGCCCCGTCCTCACCGACGAGGGGCTATAGCTCAGCTGGGAGAGCGCTTGCATGGCATGCAAGAGGTCAACGGTTCGATCCCGTTTAGCTCCACCAATTTACAGGTTCAAGGTCTGGCCACACCGTCCTTGAATTCGATCAGACTCAGCCTGATCACGTTGTATAGAAGGTTTGTGTCCCCTTCGTCTAGTGGCCTAGGACACCGCCCTTTCACGGCGGTAACAGGGGTTCGAGTCCCCTAGGGGACGCCAGTTTCAACAAGCAGCTCGAAAGGTCTGCTGCGCCGCGAGGCGAAAAATCCGGGGCTATAGCTCAGCTGGGAGAGCGCTTGCATGGCATGCAAGAGGTCAACGGTTCGATCCCGTTTAGCTCCACCAATTTACAGGTTCAAGGTCTGGCCACACCGTCCTTGAATCAGATCAGTTCTCAGCGCTGATCAGTTGTACAGAAGGTTTGTGTCCCCTTCGTCTAGTGGCCTAGGACACCGCCCTTTCACGGCGGTAACAGGGGTTCGAGTCCCCTAGGGGACGCCACGATTACCCGCTCTGCGGGATTTTTAAGGGTCATTCAATTATTGAATGGCCCTTTTGTTTGTCTGGCGTTTGGCCAATCTTCCTTCCTCTCCCTCACATGTTCTTCTGACCAATGGTCATGCCGGTGGCTTGCGAAATATTATTATGGTAATAATATTCGAGGCATGAGATTCGGAGGCAACGATGAACGATAAAAAAGCACAAACCCGCGAACGTATTCTGCAAGCAGCTGGCGCCGCCTTGATCCAGCGTGGCCCGGCCGAGCCCAGTGTTGGCGAAGTGATGGGCGCGGCGGGGCTCACCGTCGGTGGTTTCTACGCGCACTTTGAAAGCAAGGACGCGCTGATGCTGGAGGCCTTCACCGAGTTGCTGGCCCGACGTCGCGCCGCGGTTGAAGACATGGACTCGACGCTGACCGGCGAGGAACGTCGCGCCCTGGTGGCGGCGTTCTACCTGTCGCGCAAGCACCGCGACTCCACGTCCCACGCGTGCCCGATCCCGGCCACGGTAGGCGAGATGAGCCGCTTGCCGGACGAGTTCCGCCAAGCCTTGAACGAACACTGCGAACTGATGGCTGCACAGCTGGCCGCCAGCCCCGAAGACACCGACAAGGCGCTGGCCGACATGGCACTGATGATCGGTGGCTTGTCGCTGGCCCGCGCCCTGGGCCCGGGTGAGTTGTCGGATCGTGTGTTGCGTGCGGCCAAGTCCGCGGTGCGTTAAGAACGGCTTCTGGCCTGAGGAATGAGCGATGAGCACGTTGAAGTGGATTCGTGGCGTCAATGGCACCTTGGGCCGGCTGGCGCCGCAAACGGTGGCCAGCAAGATGCGTCGGGTGTTCATGACGCCTCGGGATCTGCCGCCCCGTGACTGGGAGTTGCCGCTGCTGGCGCAGTCGGAGCGCATCACGTTGCGTTTCGGCCTGTCGGCGCTGAAGTGGGGCCAGGGCCCGGCAGTGCTGTTGATGCACGGCTGGGAAGGGCGCCCAACGCAATTCGCCAGCCTGATCACTGCGTTAGTGGCGGCGGGTTATTCGGTGGTTGCCCTGGATGGCCCGGCCCACGGCCGCTCACCGGGGCGCGAAGCCCATGTGCTGCTCTTCGCTCGTGCCATGCTGGAAGCGGCGGCCGAGCTGCCACCGTTGCATGCCGTTGTCGGTCACTCCATGGGCGGTGCCAGTGCGATGCTGGCGGTCCAGTTGGGGTTGCGCACCGAGGCGTTGGTCAGCATCGCCGCGCCTTCGCGGTTCCTCGACGTATTGCGCGGTTTTGCCGGCATGGTCGGTCTGCCGGCGCGAGCGCGTTCGGCGTTTATCCAGGAGGTGGAGCTGACGATGGGCATGCCCCTCAAGCACCTCGACGTCGCTCACTATCAAATGAATATCCCGGGCCTGATCGTGCATGCCGAAGACGATACCTTCGTCTCGGTCAAAGCCTGCCAGGTCATCCATGACGCCTGGTTCGACAGCCGCCTGTTGCGGCTGGAGCAGGGCGGGCACCAGAAGGTGCTGGCAGACCCGCGTGTGATCGAAGGCGTACTGACGCTGCTGGCCGGCCGCCACGTGCCGGAGCGCCAAACCGCCTGAACCATGGGTTACACTGCTCGCCGCCGACATTAATCGACCGGGAGCACCGCATGGGCTGGGACTTGGCAACGCCGTTTATCATCGATCTTCAGGTCGGTACCGAAGACATCGACGGCCTTGGACACGCCAACAACGCCGTGTACGTGTCCTGGCTGGAACGCTGCGCCTGGCGCCATTCCCAGCGCCTGGGGCTGGACTTGACCGAGTACCGCGGGCTGGATCGCGCCATGGCCGTGGTGCGCCATGAGATCGATTACCTCGCCGCCGGCTACGAAGGCGACGAGCTGCAGTTGGCGACCTGGATCGTCGACTGGGATCAGCGCCTGAAAATGACCCGACGCTTCCAGCTGGTGCGCCCGCGTGACGGCGCCACCTTGCTGCGGGCGCAAACCACCTTTGTCTGCATCGAACTGTCCAGCGGCAAGCCCAAGCGCATGCCGTCGGAATTTCTTGAGGGTTACGGCCCTGCACTGCAAGGCGAATTACCTGCTGGCGTCTGAAACCAGTAAACTGCGCCACGTTTTTCGTTGAGTGTTTTCCATGCAAATTGCTTTGGCGCCCATGGAGGGGTTGGTCGACAACATCCTGCGGGACGTGCTGACCCGGGTCGGCGGTATTGATTGGTGCGTGACCGAGTTCATTCGGGTCAACGACCGCCTGCTGACGCCTGCCTACTTCCACAAACTCGCCCCCGAGTTGCTGCACGGTGCCAAGACCGCTGCCGGCGTGCCCCTGCGCGTGCAATTGCTGGGGTCGGACCCGGTGTGCCTGGCGGAAAACGCCGCCCTGGCCTGTGAGTTGGGCTCGCAAGTGGTCGACCTGAACTTCGGTTGCCCGGCCAAGACCGTCAACAAGTCCCGTGGTGGTGCGGTGCTGCTCAAGGAGCCGGAGCTGCTCAACCAGATCGTCGAGCACGTGCGGCGCGCGGTGCCGGCGCATATTCCTGTTACCGCGAAGATGCGCCTGGGTTTCGACAGCCCGGACGGTGCGCTGGTGTGCGCCACGGCCCTGGCCGAAGGCGGCGCGGCGCATATCGTCGTGCATGCGCGCACCAAGGTCGACGGCTACAAGCCGCCGGCCCATTGGGAGTGGATCCCGCGTGTGCAGGAAGTGGTCAAGGTGCCGGTGTTCGCCAACGGTGATATCTGGAGCGTTGAAGACTGGCGGCGTTGCCGGGAAATCAGTGGTGTGGAAGACATCATGCTCGGTCGCGGCCTGGTGGCGCGCCCTGACCTTGCCCGGCAGATTACGGCGGCGCGTGCCGGCGAAGAAGTGGTGGAGATGACCTGGGCCGAGATGCAGCCGATGCTGCATGAGTTCTGGCGCCAGTCGGTGGAACAACTCACCGAGCGCCAGGCGCCCGGTCGTTTGAAGCAATGGCTGGCGATGCTGACACGCAATTATCCTGAAGCGGTGGAGCTGTTCACGGCGATGCGTCGTGAAACGGACCTGGACCAGGTCGCGCGCTTGCTGGGAGTGCCCGATCAGGCAGCCTGAGGCATTGGCGTTGCAAGATTAAGTTTATATATATAGAAGTTTCATCGCGTAATTAAAGGGGCACTCCGAGTGCCTCTTTTTTTGTGCCTGAAATAAACGATGTGCGAGTAAAGTGGTTGAAGTTGACGGGTTTTTGCCAGTGCGCACGGACCGCTCTCGGTAGCGCAGGATTTCTTCGTGTGTGTAAAAAATAATGTGCGTCCGGTTTTAGTAATGCAGAAGTTTTAAGGCGTATAGGTTGAATTAGTTGGCGCGAGGTAATGGCGCGCGCGGTAATTAACACAAGTTCACTCCGTTATTCGAAGCGGGTGATTTCATTAGGTTGCGTGCAGATCTGACTGTTGCGTGATATATCGTTTTTTTTTCGTACGAGACGAGGCGGAATACGAATTTCTGCCGGATGTCCATAGGGAAAAGTCTCTGCGTGTCTTATGGTTTCCTTATGTGAGGCTCGATTATCGGAACTCAATGGGCTCAGGTTCCACAAAAGTAGGGAGTGAGCGCACTCGCACTTGTTTAAATCCAAATGAAGACCATGACTTCCCGTGCCGTTTGCCGGTTCAGGGGAGCCTTGAAAAGGATAAGTCCATGTCTAATCTGTCGATTAATACTTCTGTTTCCATGAATCCCGACTATCGCTCATTGGATCGAGAGCAGGGCGGCGTCAATAAGCCTCGCAATAACTTGCTTCCAAACAGTTTTTCCAATGCAGTTGTTCGTGATCATGACGCAGGTTCAAAAGACAGTAACGTTACGGTGACCAGAGACTCGCTGCAGAAGTTGTTTGAGATGTTTGATTCTGTCGTGAAGGCGATGCGCAACATGTTAGCGACTCAAGGCAGCTTGCCCAAGCCGATGTCTGAGGTTGTCCCTTTACCTAAAGTCCCACCCGAGGCAGGTCCGGCACCGAAGGTTGTACCAGAGGCCAACCCTGCGTTGAAAGTGGCTCCTGCGCCGGTGCCTAAAGTGCAGGCGGATTTGGGGGGTTTGGCGAAAGTAATGCCCGGCCCTTTGCCTGAAGTAAGGCGGGATGCGGAGCCGCAAAACAAGCCGATGAATGATATTAACGTGACCGTTCAGGTCGCTAACTGCCACTGCCCCCATCCCGAGGCGAAAGTTGCACCGCGTACGACAGTGACACGAGAAATCGATGGCAGAGCCACGGTGGTTCCGCACTCGCCGGTAAAGCCGGGTGTTGATGCCAACACCCTGGTAGTGCCGAATCTGCCGATCCTGCCGCAAGTCGATACCAAAACGCTGGTGCTGCCACAGTCGCCGGTAAAGCCTGGGAACGATGGCAAAACTCCACTCATACCGCAGCCCCCCGTGAAGTCTGAAGTCGATAAAAAAACACCCATAGTCCCGCAGCCTGATGTAACGCCAGACGTGCGTCCCACGCCCGAGCCGGATTTGACTGCTCCCGGGCCTGCGGAAGACTGCTCGACCAACTCATTCAATAAATATAACCGCAGTCGGTTCGACAGCCCCCGGCAGTTCGATAACGGTCGTCGAACAAGGGCATAAGTTCGTCACGGTTTTTTTCAGGGTTTAACTAGAGGCGGTAGCTCCCCGTGCTCGTTAATGCAGGGGGAGCACGTTCCAGGAGGTGAGTGCATGTTTGATAAGGTGATTAATAGTCCAGCGATTATAAGGCCCGAGTACTTACAGTCTGGGGGACCTGCAACAGCGGCAGCGAAGAGTGCTCCAAAGAATATTAGCTTTGCGACCGATAACGCTTTGTCCTTTGGCGATAAAGCGCAAGGTGGCTTTCGTGACACTGCAGACAGTTCGCAGTTGCTCAAGAATATGCTTGAGATGTTCACGCAGTTTTTTGCGCAGTTGCAAAGCGTGCTGTCGGACAAGGGCACCAAAGTAAATCTCGATGCAACACCTGTCCCCACAACACCGGTACTGCCTAAATCGGACATCCCGCTGCCCGATCCCCGGGCGAGCCACCTTCCGGATCTTTCCAGCAAGCGTGGCGGGGCCAAGGCTGATGATATCTGGGGCGGGTTCCGCCAGGGGCCGGACGGCAATTGCGTGACGATATCGGCCATCAAGGCGGCCATGGTGAAGTTTGGCCAGAGCCCCACGGATATCTATAAAGAAGTTCAAAAGGTCGCAGAGGGTTACCGGGTGACCATGCGCGATGGATTTGCTCTCACCCTGAGCCGTCAGGAGTTGGCAGAGGGCATTCGTGGGTCGAAGTTTGTCGGGCGCGACAAGGAGATGCTCAAGGATGCGCACTTTCTGTTTGCGGTCAGCGCCAAGCGGGCGCAGATGGAAAATAATGATGGCACTGCCCAGCGAAGTTATAGCGCTGCGGTGCGCAGTCTCAATGATGGTGAAGATGAAAGAGGCGCCGGGGAAGGGTTCCTGCGACTGGGCCTGAAGCAGCATATGAAGAAAGTGCCGGTGAGTGAACTTGCAAAAGGCACGCTGGGCATGGTCAATCGCACAGGGCATTCGGTGGCGGTGATCAACGGTATTGAAGAGTTGTATGGGAAAAAGGGCGGAGCGCCAAAACGTGGCGATGCCATTGCGTTGGTATGAAGCCGGTTAGTGTGGCTTACGTCTGAATAGAGTTCCGTTTTTTGGGCAACACCAGCGGTGGGGCGTCGAGTCAACCTCCTCCGGCAGGGTAACTGTGCCTGTTGGTTGGCTTGATGCGGTCTGGTTGTTATCGCTTGTTAAGTATAAACATGAAGGAGTGGAATATGGTTTTTTCAGTGTCGAGCGGTACTGTTCGGATGATTAACATAAAAGATAATGAATTGTGGCACGTTCCATCTTCGGCCAAGAGTAGTCAGGAATTTATACCTGCCAGTAATGCTTCAGGTGTTCGGGATTCTGGAAATGTTTCCTGGGCGGACGTATTAACGTCCCTGCATACGATTGTGCGATGGCTGCGAGAGCTTCTCGATCGGGACGTGTTAACTACCGATAAAAACACAGTAACTCCAGACGCAGAGCCCCCGGTAAAAGTGATACCCGACAAGCAAGTACCGTTGGATACTCCCAAACCTGTGATGCCCGATGCCCCTGCAGATTTTTTTCTGAGAAAAAACGGCGGAAAACCTAAAGACATCGTTAACGCGTTCACTGCCAAAGAACCCGGCTTTGGCGATAATGTTGATGTCAGTACCCACGCCGCTGTCATCAAGATGATGATGCTCAAATTTGGTCAAAGCCCTGCCGATGTATTTGATGAGGTAAAGCGGTCTACCACTGGTTATGACATCACCATGAAAGACGGTTTTACAGTCCATGTGGCTCATGATGAGTTAACGCGCGCAACCCGGGCATCAAGATTTGGTGGCAGTGATAAGGGCGCGATACGGGATGCCAGTTTCATATTTGCCACTTTTGTGAAGCGCAAGCAGATGGATGCGTTGGAGCTCAGGCCGGACGCAAGCTTTGACGAGGCCCTGACAAAAACCTTGTCTGGTGAGTTTCCAAAGCGGGCTTTGGAAGGCATGGGCATGACGGGCTTCATGCAATACGTCCCTTCCAGTTTTCTACGGGGTAAGGATACCGTTGGCCTCGCTGAAACGCGTTATCTGGGGGCATCCCTGGTGCTGGATGGGGTCAGGTATAACTATCAGGCACGGGAGCGCCTTGGCGACAGCTATGGCTACAGGCTTACTGGTGATGAAACCCTTTCAGATGAGTTGCTTGTCGATCCCCGCAAGGGCACGGTTCAGGTTTCCAGTGTGCCGGTAGGGGTCAAACCCGAGAATATCTGGGCTGGCTTCTACCAAGGCGTGGAAGGTAACTGTGTGACGGTGTCGGCGATGAAAGCCGCGATGATGAAGTTGGGTCAAAGCCCAGCGGGCATCTACAAACGCATCAGCGCAACCGGTGATGGTTACGCAGTCGTCATGCGAGATGGTTTCAAGTTGCGCATTACCCACGAAGAGTTAAAAAAAGCCGAGCAACATTCCAACCTCAACGGTACTGACAAAGTATTGGTGAAGGATGCCAATTTTTTATATGCGGTGAGCGCCAAGCGGGCGCAGTTGGAAAATCATGAGGGTCGCGCCGGGCAGAGTTTTGAGACGGCTATGGAGACCCTCAACAATGGTGAGCTCCCCGGGGACGGATTCCGTCGATTGGGGCTCTACGCCTATACACGGCCGAGCACCGTTCAGGAGTTGGCCGGCGGGGTATTGGGCACCTTGGCCAACTTTCAGCATTCGGTCGTGGTGGTCAACGGTGATATCGACCTTTATGGTTATAAAGAATCGCTGCTGTCGTCGACCTGGAATAACAAGAGCGGCTACGCAGTAAAGTTGGTCTAAGGCCTACAACAACAGTTGCCTGAACCCCTCCATCGGCAGCGGTCGACTGTGCAAATACCCTTGGTACAAATGGCACCCCAAGCCCTGCAAAAATGCCAGCTGTTCAGGGGTTTCCACACCCTCGGCAATCACCTCCAGATTCAGGCTACGGGCCATGGCCACAATGGCGCGGATAATCTCCGCATCGTTAGGGTCGTGAGTCGCATCGCGTACAAACGACTGGTCGATCTTCAGCGCATCCACCGGCAGGCGCTTGAGGTAGGTCAGTGATGAATAGCCCGTGCCAAAGTCATCCATCGCAAAACTCACGCCGAGCTTTTTCAGGCGGCGCATTTTGCTGATGGTGTCGTCCAGGTTCTGGATCACGATGCCTTCGGTGATTTCCAGCTTCAGCAGCGTGAAGGGCAGTTGGTGAGTGCGCAGGCTGCGTTCCACCCGCTCCACGAAGTCGTTCTGGCGAAACTGCCGGGGGCTGATGTTGACGCACAGGCTGAAGTTCAGCGGGTCCACCAGGCCCTCGGCGATCAATTGCGCGAAGGTCCCGCAGGCTTCGTCGAGGATCCAGGTGCCCACCTCCAGGATCAGCCCGCTGTCTTCCAGCACCTTGATAAATTCAGTCGGCGACTGCGCGCCCAGTTGCGGGTGCTGCCAGCGCACCAGGGCCTCGGCGCCGACGATCCGGTTGCCCCGGGCATCCACCTGCGGCTGGTAGTGCACGCTGAATTCACCGCGAGACAAGGCCAGGCGCAGGTCGGTTTCCATGCGCAGGCGCTCGCTGGCGGTTTTCTGCATGCTGTTATGGAACATCTGGGTGGTGTTGCGCCCCGAATCCTTGGCCCGGTACAGGGCGATGTCGGCGCGCTTGAGCAGATCGGCCGGGGTGGAGCCGTGATCGGGAATCAGTGCCACGCCGATGCTGGGGGTGACCTGCAAGCGGTGGCCGTCGAGAAACATCGGCTCCGACAACAGCTCCCGTAGGGTGTCGGCCAGTTCCTGGACCTGGACACTGACTTGCGAGCGCGTACCTTCCAGGCCGCTGAGCAGCACCACAAACTCATCACCACCCAGGCGCGCCACGGTGTCTTCCATGCGCACACTGGCTTCGAGGCGTGCAGTGACGATTTTCAGCACCGTGTCACCCACCGGGTGGCCGAGGGAATCGTTGATGTGCTTGAAGTGGTCCAGGTCGAGAAACAGTAGCGCGCCCCGCAGGTTGTGGCGCTTGAGCAGGGCGATCTGCTGGCTCAGGCGGTCCATCAATAGCGCACGGTTGGGCAGGTTGGTCAGTGGGTCGTGATAGGCCAGGTGGCGAATCTGCGCCTGGGCGTTTTTCAGCAGGCTGACGTCCCGCGCGGTCAGCAGCAGGCACGGCGTTTCATTGAGGGTGATGGGCTCCACCGACACTTCCACCGCCAGCACGTCACCACGCTTGTTGTGCCAGAGCATTTCCAGATGATGGATGCGGCCCTTGATCTGCAGCTCGGCGAGCAATGCGGCGCGCTGGTTTTCGTCGGCCCAGATACCGATCTGGTACAGCGTCAGGCCAATCGCTTCTTCGGCACGGTAGCCGGTGAGGCGGCAGAAACCGTCGTTGACCTCCACGTAGCGCCCTGTGTCGCGCTCGGTGATTGACACTGCGTCGGGGCTGGAGTGAAAAGCCTTGGCGAATTTCTCCTCGCTGGCCTTGAGTGCCGCTTCCGAGCGTTGCTGTTGGGTGATGTCCCGCAGGGTGGTGACGATGCACGGTTGGTCGCCCACCTGGATCAGGCGGCTGGTAATCACACAGTTCAGCGCCTGACCGTTTTTGTGATGGACGATGATTGCCACGTTGCTCAGGGCTTGTTCGCGAATCACCTGCTCGATGCGCTGCAGGCGCTGGCTGGACTCATCCCACAAGCCGATCTGTTCGGCGTCGTTGTTGATCACCTCGGCGGCGGTCCAGCCGAAGGTCTGGGTGAAGGCCGGGTTGATCTCGATGAACTGCCCGGTTTCCAGGCGCGTGACGCAAATCGGGTCGGGGCTGGCGAGGAACAGGCTGGCAAATTTTTCTTCCGAGGCGATCAGGCGTTGCTCGCGTTCCACCTGGTCGGTGATGTCGAGCAGGGTCCCGGCCATGCGCAATGGCGCCCCCAGCTCATCGCGATAGAGGCGGGCGCGGCTCTCCAGGTAGCGCGAACTGCCATCTTCCAGTTGCACGCGGTAGGTCAGTTGGTAGTTGCCCGCCGGGCCTTCCCGCAGGGTGCGGTAGGCGTTGCGCATGTTCTCGCGCTCTTCATTGGGCATGCCTTCAAAAAAGGCCTCGAAGGATTCGTGGAACGGTTGGGGTTCCAGGCCGTGCAATTGGGCGGCGCGGGCCGAGCCGTAGAGCATGCCGCTGGGAATGTGCCAGTCCCAGGTGCCCAGCTGTGCCGAATCCAGCGCCAGGTCCAGGCGCTCCTGGCTGTCCTTGAGGGCTTGCTCGGCGTTCTTGCGTTCGGTGGTGTCGAGGAAGGTGCTGATCAGGTAGTCCTCGCCGTCCAGCTCGACTTTCTGGGCGCTGAGAGTGCCATCGTGGATTTGCCCGTTGCTGGCGCGAAACTGCACTTCCATGGTGATGGGCGTGCCTTTGCGCTGGGTGGCCTTAGTCAATAGTGCGCGTTGCTCGGGGTGCACCCAGAGGCCCAGGTCCAGGGTGCTGCGGCCAATGGCATCAGCCAGCGGCCAGCCGAACAGGCTTTCGAAGTATTGGTTGGCTTCGCTGATCAGGCCGTCGGCCTGGCGGGTCAAGAGCACCATCAGCGGGCACAGGTGAAACAGTGTGGCGAAGCGTTTTTCCGAATGGCTGAGGGCGTGTTCGCGTTCGCGCTGCTGGGTGATCTCGCGGATCACCCCGATCATCCGTCGGCGACCGGACTTTTGCGGCTGCAGGCTGCCGTTGATTTCCAGCCAGTGCAGGCTGCCATCCGGCCATTGGATGCGGTGGTGCATGGCCTGGGCGAACGGCTCGCCCGCGAGTACGGCATGAAACGCGCGAACCACTTTGGCGCGGTCCTCAGGGGCCAGCAGGTCGAGGTATTCCAGGTCTTTGGGCAGGGGCTGGCGCGGATCGAAGCCGAACAACGCCTGGGTGCCCCGGGACCAGCTTATCCGGCCGGTGTCGATGTCCCAGCTCCAGGCGCCCAGCCGGGCAGCGTTGAGCGCCGCCAGCAGTTGCGGCGCGCTGTCCCAGCTTTGCTCCGCCTCCTGTGGGTCCAGGGCGTGGATGCGGGGCAGGGGTGGCACGGAATCGGCGGGGTTGCGCATTATCAAAGGGCCTTGGCTCAATGGGCGTTCGGCGCGGGTTCACGGTCTAGGGGCCACGGCGATTCAAGCCTGATTCCCTGGCAGATCGACCTGTGCATCCAATAGGCTCATGAAAGCCCGCGCAGCGTTCGACAGCGTCCTTTCGGTGTGCACGATATAGCCTAGCTGGCGACTGAGCTGTATGCCCGGCAAAGCGATGCGTGCCACCTGATCGTCCAGCATGGTGCGCGGCAACACGCTCCAGGCCAGGCCGATGGAGACCATCATCTTGATGGTTTCCAGGTAGTTGGTACTCATGGCGATATTCGGCGTCAGGCCCTGGGCCTCGAACAGCCGCTGCACGATGTGGTGGGTAAAGGTGTTGCCACCGGGAAACACTGCCGGGTGCCGGGCGATGTCCGCCAGGCTGACGCTGCCGTTGCTGATCAGGCTGTGTTCCGGCGCCACCACGAAGTCCAGCGGGTCGTCCCACACCGGCGTCGCACGCACCAGAGTATGCGGCTCCGGGGCCAGGGTAATCACCGCCACTTCGGCCCGCCCATGGAGGATTTCTTCGTAGGCAACTTCCGAATCTAGAAACTGAATGTCGAGGGCGACGTTCGGGTATTCCCGGGTAAACGTACGCAGCACCGGCGGCAGGCGGTGCAGGCCGATGTGATGGCTGGTGGCCAGGGTGAGGCGCCCGCTGACCTCGCCGGTGAGGTTGGTCAGGGCGCGCCGGGTGTCGTCCAGCACGTTGAGAATCTGATAAGCCCGGGGCAATAACGCACGGCCGGCTTCGGTGAGGCCGACTTCGCGCCCCAGTCGGTCGAACAGTCGCACCTTTAATTGCTGCTCTAAACCGGCAATGCGCTTGCTGATGGCCGGTTGGGTCAGGTGCAGGCGTTCACCGGCGCCGGAGAAGCTGCCGGTCTCGGCGATGGCGATAAAGGCATTGAGGTTGGCCAGGTCCATTGTCGTATTCCAGTTGGTAATCCAAAGCATAAAAAATATGAATTTGAGTTATTTAATGTAGCGCCATACCATCAGCCTCACAAGCCAAAGGGTTATTGAATCGTTCAAGGCCCGGGGCATAGAAACACCTGATGAGGACCGCGTGATGGCCGGCAAAACGCTTTACGACAAGCTTTGGGATTCCCATGAAGTGAAACGGCGCGATGATGGGTCGTCGCTGATCTACATCGACCGTCACATCATCCATGAAGTGACCTCGCCTCAAGCGTTCGAAGGCCTGCGACTGGCCGGGCGCAAGCCTTGGCGTGTCGACTCGATCATCGCCACCCCGGACCACAACGTGCCGACTACCCCGGAGCGTAAAGGCGGGATCGACGCCATCGTCGACACCGTGTCGCGCCTTCAGGTGCAGACCCTCGATGATTACTGCGACGAATATGGCATCACCGAATTCAAGATGAATGACGTGCGTCAAGGGATCGTCCACGTGATCGGCCCGGAGCAGGGTGCCACGTTGCCGGGCATGACCGTGGTCTGCGGCGACTCCCACACCTCCACCCACGGCGCGTTTGGTGCCCTGGCTCACGGTATCGGTACGTCCGAGGTGGAGCACGTATTCGCCACCCAATGCCTCGTCGCCAAGAAAATGAAGAACATGCGGGTAGAGGTCGAGGGCGAATTGCCGTTCGGCGTTACCGCCAAAGACATCGTGCTCGCCGTGATCGGCAAGATCGGCACCGCCGGCGGTAACGGCCATGCCATCGAATTCGCCGGCAGCGCGATTCGCGACCTGTCCATCGAAGGCCGCATGACCATCTGCAACATGTCCATCGAAGCCGGTGCCCGTGTAGGCATGGTGGCAGCAGACGAAAAGACCATTGCCTACGTCAAGGGTCGCCCATTCGCGCCGAGCGGTGCCGATTGGGACGCTGCAGTAGAAGCCTGGAAAGACCTGGTTTCCGACGCCGATGCGGTGTTCGACACCGTGGTCACCCTGGACGCCGCCCAGATCAAGCCGCAAGTCAGCTGGGGCACCTCGCCGGAAATGGTGTTGGCTGTTGATCAGAACGTGCCGGACCCGGCCAAGGAAACCGACCTGGTCAAGCGTGGCTCCATCGAGCGCGCCTTGAAATACATGGGCTTGAAAGCCAACCAGGCGATCACCGACATCCAGTTGGACCGCGTATTCATCGGCTCCTGCACCAACTCGCGGATCGAAGATTTGCGCGCTGCGGCGGTGATCGCCAAGGGCCGCAAGGTTGCCTCGACCATCAAGCAGGCGATCGTGGTGCCAGGTTCGGGTCTGGTTAAAGCCCAGGCCGAAGCCGAAGGCCTCGACAAGATCTTCCTCGAAGCCGGTTTTGAATGGCGTGAGCCGGGCTGCTCGATGTGCCTGGCGATGAACCCGGACCGTTTGGAGTCGGGCGAGCATTGCGCGTCCACCTCCAACCGTAACTTCGAAGGGCGTCAGGGCGCCGGTGGGCGTACCCACCTCGTTAGCCCGGCCATGGCTGCTGCGGCTGCCGTCAACGGTCGTTTCATCGACGTTCGCGAATTGATCTGAGGAATACCCGATGAGAGCTTTTACCCAACACACCGGTTTAGTCGCGCCGTTGGACCGTGCCAACGTGGACACCGACCAGATCATTCCGAAGCAGTTCTTGAAGTCGATCAAGCGCACCGGCTTTGGCCCGAACCTGTTCGACGAGTGGCGCTACCTGGACGTGGGCTATGCCTACCAGGACAACTCCAAACGCCCGCTGAACAAAGACTTTGTACTCAACGCCGAGCGTTACCAGGGTGCCAGCGTGCTGCTGGCCCGGGAAAACTTCGGTTGCGGCTCCAGCCGTGAGCACGCGCCGTGGGCCCTGGAAGAATATGGCTTTCGCAGCATCATCGCGCCGAGCTACGCCGACATCTTCTTCAACAACAGCTTCAAGAACGGCCTGCTGCCGATCATCTTGAGCGATGCCGAAGTGGATGAGTTGTTCAAGCAAGTGGAAGCCGATGTGGGCTACCAGTTGACCGTGGACCTGGCGGCACAGACCGTGACCCGTCCGGACGGCAAGGTGTATCACTTTGAAGTGGACGCCTTCCGCAAGCACTGCCTGATCAATGGGCTGGACGACATCGGCCTGACCTTGCAGGACGGCGATGCGATTGCCGCGTTTGAAACCAAACATCGGGCCAGCCAGCCGTGGTTGTTTCGCGACGCTTGATTTGAGGTAGGCCGTGCGGGCCCCATCGCGGGCAAGCCCACTCCCACTTTTTGACCTGTGAACCCGGTCAACTGTAGGAGCTGGCTTGCCTGCGATAGCGCCCGTACAAACACCCCGAAACCCAAGGAAAATCACCATGACCAGCACCGCCCACACCCAAGTCGTGCAAAAACAATTCGGCGAACAGGCCTCGGCCTACCTGAGCAGTGCCGTGCACGCTCAAGGCACCGAGTTCGCGCTGCTCCAGGCCGAGCTGGCCGGGCAGGGCGCTGCACGCCTGCTGGACCTGGGTTGCGGCGCCGGGCACGTGAGTTTCAACGTTGCCCCGCTGGTCAAGGAAGTGGTGGCCTACGACCTGTCCCAGCAAATGCTCGATGTGGTCGCCGCCGCTGCCGTGGACCGTGGCCTGGACAATATCCGCACGGTGCACGGCGCCGCGGAGCGCCTGCCGTTTGCCGACAGTGAGTTCGACTTCGTGTTCAGCCGTTACTCGGCCCACCACTGGAGCGACCTTGGCCTGGCCCTGCGTGAAGTGCGCCGGGTGCTCAAGCCGGGTGGCGTGGCGGCGTTTGTTGACGTCTTGTCACCGGGCAGCCCGCTGTTGGACACTTACCTGCAAACCGTCGAAGTGCTGCGCGACACCAGCCATGTGCGCGATTATTCCACCGGCGAGTGGATGCGCCAGCTCAGCGAAGCCGGTTTGCATGTACGCAACAGCAGCCGCCAGCGCCTGCGCCTGGAATACACCTCGTGGGTTGAGCGCATGCGCACGCCCGAGGTCTTGCGTGCGGCGATTCTTGAGCTGCAAAAGGCGATGGGCCAGGAAGTGCGTGATTATTTCGAGATTCAAGCCGACGGCACCTTCAGCACCGACGTGCTGGTGGTGTGGGCCGAACGCTGATTAATTTTTCCCGACCTGCCTGCGGGCGGGTCGCTTGATGAAATGAGGAACGCATGAGCAAGCAGATTCTGATTCTCCCTGGCGACGGTATTGGTCCGGAAATCATGGCCGAAGCGGTCAAGGTGCTGGAAGTGGCGAACGCCAAGTACAGCCTGGGCTTCGAACTGAGCCACGACGTGATCGGCGGCGCGGCCATCGACAAGCACGGCGTGCCCCTGGCCGACGAAACCCTGGACCGTGCCCGTGCAGCCGATGCCGTGCTGCTGGGCGCCGTGGGTGGCCCGAAATGGGACAAGATCGAACGTGACATTCGCCCTGAGCGCGGCCTGCTGAAGATCCGCGCGCAACTGGGTCTGTTCGGCAACCTGCGCCCGGCGATCCTTTACCCGCAACTGGCCGACGCTTCCAGCCTGAAGCCGGAAATCGTCGCTGGCCTGGACATCCTGATCGTCCGCGAACTGACCGGCGGTATCTACTTCGGCTCGCCACGGGGCGTGCGCGAGTTGGAGAATGGTGAGCGCCAGGCCTACGACACCCTGCCGTACAGCGAAAGCGAAATCCGCCGTATCGCCCGTGTCGGTTTCGACATGGCCCGCGTGCGTGGCAAGAAGGTCTGCTCGGTGGACAAGGCCAACGTATTGGCGTCTAGCCAGCTGTGGCGCGAAATTGTCGAGGAAGTCGCCAAGGACTACCCGGACGTTGAACTGAGCCACATGTACGTCGATAACGCCGCCATGCAGCTGGTGCGTGCACCGAAGCAGTTCGACGTGATCGTCACCGACAACCTGTTCGGCGACATCCTGTCCGACCAGGCGTCGATGCTCACCGGCTCCATCGGCATGCTGCCGTCGGCGTCCCTGGATGCCAACAACAAGGGCATGTACGAGCCGTGCCACGGTTCGGCGCCGGACATCGCAGGCCAGGGCATTGCCAACCCGCTGGCGACCATTTTGTCGGTGTCGATGATGCTGCGTTACAGCTTCAACCTGACCGACGCGGCGGATGCCATCGAGAAAGCGGTGAGCCTGGTGCTCGACCAGGGCCTGCGCACCGGCGACATCTGGTCCCAGGGTTGCACCAGGGTCGGTACGCAAGAAATGGGCGACGCAGTAGTCGCCGCGCTGCGGAATCTGTAATCTCTCGGGCCCGCTTGCAGATGTTGCTGCAAGGCGGCCCACTTTTGAACAAGGTGTAGTTGCGATGAAACGTGTAGGTCTGATCGGTTGGCGCGGTATGGTCGGTTCCGTGCTCATGCAGCGGATGCTGGAAGAGCAGGATTTCGATCTTATTGAGCCGGTGTTTTTCACCACCTCCAATGTGGGTGGTCAAGGGCCGTCTGTGGGCAAGGACATTGCTCCGCTCAAGGACGCCTACAACATTGAAGAACTGAAGACCCTCGACGTCATTCTGACCTGCCAGGGCGGCGACTACACCAGCGAAGTCTTCCCCAAGCTGCGCGAAGCCGGCTGGCAGGGCTACTGGATCGACGCCGCTTCCAGCCTGCGCATGCAGGATGACGCCGTTATCGTGCTGGACCCGGTGAACCGCAAGGTGATCGACCAGCAGCTGGACGCGGGCACCAAGAACTACATCGGCGGCAACTGCACCGTCAGCCTGATGCTGATGGGCCTGGGTGGCTTGTTCGAAGCCGGCCTGGTGGAGTGGATGAGCGCCATGACCTATCAGGCGGCCTCCGGTGCCGGCGCGCAGAACATGCGTGAGCTGATCAAGCAAATGGGCGCGACCCACGCCGCTGTTGCCGATCAACTGGCCGACCCGGCCAGCGCGATCCTCGACATCGACCGCCGTGTGGCCGAAGCCATGCGCAGTGACGCCTACCCGACCGAGAACTTCGGTGTGCCATTGGCCGGTAGCCTGATCCCTTGGATCGACAAGGAACTGCCTAACGGCCAGAGCCGTGAAGAGTGGAAGGCCCAGGCCGAGACCAACAAGATCCTCGGTCGCTTCAAGAGCCCGATCCCGGTGGACGGCATCTGCGTGCGCATCGGCGCCATGCGCTGCCACAGCCAGGCGCTGACCATCAAGCTGAACAAAGACGTGCCGATCGCCGACATCGAAGGGCTGATCAGCCAGCACAACCCTTGGGTCAAGCTGGTGCCGAACAGCCGCGATATCAGCATCCAGGAACTGAGCCCGAACAAGGTGACCGGTACCCTGAATGTACCGGTTGGCCGTCTGCGCAAGCTGAACATGGGCACTCAGTACCTGGGCGCGTTCACCGTGGGCGACCAACTGCTGTGGGGCGCGGCTGAGCCGTTGCGTCGTATGCTGCGGATTCTGCTGGAGCGGTAATCGCTGCTTGTTATGAGAAAACCCGCGCTCTGGTGACAGGCGCGGGTTTTTTATTGCGCTTTCGGGCCTCATCGCGGGCAAGCCCGGCTCCCACATTGAACGGTGTTTGCCTGAATTACTCGGTCAACTGTGGGAGCCGGGCTTGCCCGCGATGGGGCCATCAGCCTCACCCCAAGCCCCAGGCGAATTGCCTCACCCCCAGCCACCCGGTAAAGTGCCGCTCCCCCCGCAATGCCCGAGGCAGCCCCCATGACCCAGACCTTTGATATTGCCGTGATCGGCGCCACCGGCACCGTTGGCGAAACCCTGGTGCAGATCCTCGAAGAACAGGACTTCCCGGTGGGCAACCTGCACCTGCTGGCCAGCAGCGAGTCGGCCGGGCATTCGGTGCCGTTTCGTGGCAAGAACGTGCGGGTGCGGGAAGTCGACGAATTTGATTTCAGCAAAGTCCAGCTGGTGTTCTTCGCCGCCGGCCCGGCGGTCACCTTGAGTTTTGCGCCGCGCGCCACCGCCGCCGGCTGCACCCTGATCGACCTGTCCGGTGCCTTGCCCGCCGATCAGGCGCCGCAAGTGGTCCCGGAAGCCAACGCCCACGTCCTGGACGGCCTGAAAAAGCCTTATCAGGTCAGCAGCCCAAGCCCATCGGCCACCGCCCTGGCCGTGGTGCTCGCGCCACTGCGCGGTTTGCTGGATATCCAGCGCGTCAACGTCACCGCCAACCTCGCCGTGTCCGCCCAGGGCCGCGAAGCCGTCAGCGAACTGGCCCGGCAGACCGCCGAGCTGTTGAACGTGCGCCCGCTGGAACCGAAGTTCTTCGACCGGCAGATGGCTTTCAACCTGCTGGCCCAGGTCGGCAAGCCCGACGCCCAGGGTCACACTGCCCTGGAAAAGCGCCTGGTGCACGAATTGCGCGCCGTGCTGGAAATGCCTTTACTAAAGATTTCCGTCACTTGCGTTCAAGCCCCGGTGTTTTTTGGCGATAGCCTGACTGTGTCACTGCAATTGGGCGCAGCGGTCGACCTCGCCGCCGTCAACCGCGCCCTGGACGCAGCACCGGGTATCGAGCGGGTGGAAGAGGGTGATTACCCTACTGCTGTTGGCGATGCGGTGGGTCAGGACGTGGTTTATGTCGGCCGTGTTCGCGCCGGAGTCGATGACCCGGCGGAACTAAATATGTGGCTGGCGTCAGATAACGTACGCAAAGGGGCCGCACTGAACGCCGTGCAACTGGCGCAGTTGTTGATAAAAGGCCTTGTGTAAAAGATACTTGGCGGCAATTTGTAGATTGATTCTAGCCAAGCGCTATGCTTGGCCCCAAGCTGGAAAAATTGCGCGTCGGTGACCTATCGGCTCGCCATGCCTAATGGCAGCGGTTACCAACCTTCTCGCGGGCCGAGGAGTGTTCAAAAAGGATGAGGCTATGGTTCAAGTTCGCAAACTGGTGTTAGCAATAGCGGCCGCCTCGGCGCTGTCCTCCGGTATGGCGCAAGCACTGCAACTTGGGGAGATGACCCTCAAGTCGAAGCTGAACCAGCCGCTGTCGGTGGAAATCGAGTTGCTCGACGTCGGCGGCCTGACCGCCTCCGAGATCACCCCCAGCCTGGCTTCGTCCCAAGCCTTTGTGGACGCGGGCGTTGATCGCCAGGCGTTCCTGAACGACCTGACCTTTACCCCGGTGGTCAATCCCAACGGCCGCAGCGTGGTGCGTGTCACCTCCAGCAAGCCGCTGCCTGATTCCTATGTACGTTTCCTGCTGCAGGTGCAATGGCCCAACGGCCGCCTGATGCGCGACTACAGCGTGTTGCTCGACCCGGCCAAGTTCGATCAGTCGACCCCGGCAGCCGGTGCGCCAGCACCAGCATCGGCGCCACGCCTGAACGCGCCTGCGACGGCTCCGGCCATCAGCAAGCCCAAGGAACACACCACGACTTCCCGCGACACGTTGTGGGAAATCGCTGCGAAGAATCGCAATGGCGCCTCGGTGCAGCAGACCATGCTGGCCATCCAGGCGCTGAACCCTGACGCCTTTATCGACGGCAACATCAACCGCATGAAAACCGGCCAGGTCCTGCGCCTGCCGGATTCGGGGCAGAGCACCAGCCTGCCGCAGCCCGAGGCGATTGCTGAAGTGACTGCGCAAAATGCTGCGTGGCGCGAGGGGCGTCGCGGCGGCAATCAGCTCGCCGGCAAGGCGCAACTGGATGCCACCAAGCGTACCCAGGCGGGTAATGCGCCGTCGCAGACCAATGCCAAGGACAACCTGAGCCTGGTCTCGGCTGAAGCCGCGAAGAAAGGCGTGAAGGGCGGGGCGGGCGACAGCCGGGCCTTGAGCAACAAGCTGGCGGTGACCCAGGAAAGCCTGGATTCGACCCGTCGCGAAAATGAAGAACTGAAAAGCCGCATGGCTGACCTGCAAAGTCAGCTGGACAAGTTGCAGCGGCTGATCGAGCTCAAGAACAATCAACTGGCCAAGTTGCAGACCCCGGGTGGCGCTGCAGCGCAGCCTGCAACCACCGCGACGATGCCGGCCGAGCTGGCTGCACGACCGGCCACACCGGCAGCGACCGCTCCGGCGGCAACCCCGGCGGCTGCGCCGGTCGAAACGCCGGTCAAGGCTGACGCCGCGCCCGCCACCACCGAAGGCAAATTCAACGACCTGCTGACCAACCCGATCGTGCTCGGCGTGATCGGCGGCGCGGCGGGTTTGCTGGTGCTGTTGCTGCTACTGCTGTGGGCCCGCCATCGCAACGCGCGCCTTGAAGAAGAAAAGCACCTGCGCATGGCGCGGGCCCTGGCTGAAGAGCCGGAGTTTGCGCCGAACATTGATCACGACCTGCCATCCGACAGCTTCGAAGGCCTTGATGTACCGCCGCCGAACGTCAAGCTGGCCCCGGCTCCAGCGCCAGTCGTTGCTCCGGTGGTGGCTCCAGTGATTGCACCGGTCGTGGCCCCGGTGGCTGCCGAGCGTCCAGCCGAGCGTCCAGCCGACGCCCTGGCGCAAGCCCAGTCGCACATCGACCGTGGTCATCTGAACCAGGCCGCTGAAGTGCTGGAAGAGGCGATCAAGCAAGAGCCTGCCCGCAGCGACCTGCGTCTCAAGCTGATGGAAGTTCACGGTTTGCAGGGCAACAAGGACGGGTTCGTCACCCAGGAGCGCCAACTGGTCGCCAACGGTGACAACCATGCCCAGGTTGAACAGCTGAAGAGCCGTTTCCCGGCCATGGCTGTGCTCGCGGCGGGCGTCAGCGCTGCCGTTGCCGCTGCGGCCCTCGACGCCCAGTACGTCAAGGACCTGCTCAAGGACGAACCCGCGTCGCCTGCACCCGCGCCGGAACCTGCGCCCGAGCTGGACGCGTTTGACACCGATTTCGACCTAAGCCTGGACGACCTGGAAGCCGCTTCGCCGGCCGTGGTCAACCCGGAAGCGGACGACCTGAGCTTCGAGTCCGTGCTGCAGCAGCAGACCGAGGCCAAGGCCAGCGAGGAAGACCTCTCGGACTTCGACCTGGACCTGCAACTTGATCCGCCATCGTCGACCCAGTCCGACGACGACTTCCTCTCCGGCCTTGAAGACCAGATGAAGGACCTGCCGCCGGTAGAGCCGCCGACCCTGACGCCAGCTGACCTGGACGACCTCGACCTGCCGGAAGATTTCGACCTGTCCCTGGCCGACGAGCCCGAGGCGCCTGCTGCGGCCAAGCCCGACGCATTCGCCTCGGAGCTTGACGACGTCAACGCCGAGCTGGATCGCCTGTCCCAAAGCCTGGAGCATCCGTCGATCGAACCGTCCTTCACTGCCGATGATGCGGCATTGGGTGGCGACGAACCGGAATTTGACTTCCTCTCCGGCACCGACGAAGTGGCGACCAAGCTCGACCTGGCCCAGGCCTACATCGACATGGGCGACGCCGACGGCGCACGGGACATCCTCGCCGAAGTGCTCAACGAAGGCGATGACGGCCAGAAAGGCGAAGCCAAGGAAATGCTCAGCCGGCTGGCTTGATACCTTCCCCTGTAGGAGCGAGCTTGCTCGCGAAGACCGTCCAGGCACCGCGGTTATCCTGGGCTGGCGCGTTATCGTTAACGACCTTCGCGAGCAAGCTCGCTCCTACAAAAAGCCCCACGCACGGCGCGCGGCCTTATAATGGCCGCCTTTGCGCAACTCATCAGGCTCTCAGTTCTTGGCAAATATAGATAACGCGGCCGCCGAAATGGCGGCCGCAGGCTTTTTCAGAATCGCCCTGGGCGTGGAATACAAAGGCTCGCGCTATCGTGGCTGGCAACGGCAGGCCTCCGGCGTGCCGACGGTGCAGGAAACCCTGGAGAAGGCCTTGTCGAAAGTCGCCGACTCGCCGGTCTCGCTGATGTGTGCCGGGCGTACCGACGCCGGTGTGCACGCCTGCGGGCAAGTGGTGCACTTTGATACCCAGGCCGAGCGCACGATGAAGGCGTGGGTCATGGGCGCCAATATCAATTTGCCCCACGACGTCAGCGTCAGTTGGGCCAAGGTGATGCCCGCGCACTTTCATGCGCGCTTCAAGGCCATTGCCCGGCGTTATCGCTATGTGATCTACAACGATCAGATTCGTCCGGCGCACCTCAACGAAGAAATCACCTGGAACCACCGCCCGCTGGACGCCGAGCGTATGGCTGAAGCGGCCCAGCATCTGGTGGGCATCCACGATTTCAGCGCGTTTCGTGCCGGCCAGTGCCAGGCCAAGTCGCCGATCAAGGAAGTCCATCACCTGCGGGTGACGCGCCACGGCAAGATGATCGTGCTGGATATCCGCGCCGGGGCCTTCCTGCACCATATGGTGCGCAATATCGCCGGGGTGCTGATGACTATCGGTACCGGCGAACGCCCGGTGGAGTGGGCCAAGGAAGTGCTGGAAAGCCGGATCCGTCGCACCGGCGGCGTCACGGCGCATCCGTTCGGCCTTTACCTGGTGGATGTGGAGTACCGCGACGAGTTCGAACTGCCCCAGCGGTTCATCGGGCCACACTTCCTCACAGGTTTCAGCGAACTTGGCGGCTGACGCCCTCAAAAGCATTTGTTACCATCCGGGACTTTCCCGGACACGCCCTGAGGTTTCATCGACATGTCTGCCGTTCGCAGCAAGATTTGCGGGATTACCCGCATAGAGGACGCGTTGGCGGCGGTCGAGGCGGGGGCCGATGCCATCGGTTTCGTGTTTTATGCCAAGAGCCCGCGGGCGGTGAATGTGGTGCAGGCGCGGGCGATCATTGCCGCGTTGCCGCCATTCGTGACCACCGTGGGCTTGTTCGTCAACGCCAGCCGCTGCGAACTCAACGAAACCCTCGATGCCGTGCCACTGGACATGCTGCAGTTCCATGGCGATGAAAGCCCTGACGAGTGCGAAAGCTATCAGCGTCCGTATATCAAGGCGCTGCGGGTCAAGGCCGGTGACGATATCGCTGCGGCATGCGCTGCTTATACTGGCGCTCGCGGGATTCTTCTCGACACCTACGTCGAAGGCGTTCCCGGTGGCACTGGCGAAGCGTTCGACTGGTCGTTGATTCCCGAGGGCTTGAGTAAGCCGATCATCCTCGCCGGCGGTCTGAATCCAGGCAACGTGGCGAGTGCCATCCAGCAGGTTCGGCCGTATGCCGTGGACGTCAGCGGCGGGGTGGAGCAGGGCAAGGGCATCAAGGATCACGCAAAGATTCGCGCATTCATGCAAGCCGTGCGCGACAGCAGCGGGACGATGTGACGGCTGGCAGTCTGCCGCCGTCCATAACTACCACTGTGTAAAACAGCCCGGCGCCGCCTGTGGGAGGCCCGGAAATGAAGTGGCAACCCTGCATGGCAGGTTGTCTGGCAGGCTGAGGACACAGGCAGGAAATGGCAGGTCGAACGTCTGACCCCGTCCAGCTTGTGTCATCGCCACATATGAATTTAGCTCAAGGGCATACGCGGGGCTGTGTTCAAGCCACCGGTACTGGAGAAAGAAAGCATGAGCAACTGGTTAGTAGACAAACTGATCCCCTCGATCATGCGTTCCGAGGTGAAGAAAAGCTCGGTTCCTGAAGGTCTTTGGCACAAGTGCCCATCCTGCGACGCGGTGCTGTACCGCCCGGAGCTGGAAAAGACCCTGGACGTTTGCCCCAAGTGCAACCACCACATGCGTATCGGCGCCCGCGCCCGCATTGATATCTTCCTCGACGCCGACGGTCGCTCCGAGCTGGGCGCCGACCTGGAGCCGGTTGACCGTCTGAAATTCCGCGACGGCAAGAAGTACAAGGACCGCCTGACCGCTGCCCAGAAGCAGACCGGTGAAAAGGACGCGCTGATTTCCGTCAGCGGCAAGCTGCTGGGCATGCCGGTGGTGGTTTCCGCCTTCGAATTCTCCTTCATGGGTGGTTCCATGGGCGCCATCGTCGGTGAGCGTTTCGTACGTGCCGCCAACTACGCCCTGGAAAACCGTTGCCCGATGATCTGCTTCGCAGCCTCCGGCGGCGCGCGGATGCAGGAAGCACTGATTTCCCTGATGCAAATGGCCAAGACCTCCGCGGTACTGGCGCGTCTGCGTGAAGAAGGTATTCCGTTCATCTCCGTGCTGACCGATCCGGTCTACGGCGGCGTTTCCGCCAGCCTGGCAATGCTGGGTGACGTGATCGTCGGTGAGCCCAAAGCCCTGATCGGCTTCGCCGGCCCGCGTGTGATCGAGCAGACCGTGCGCGAAAAACTGCCGGAAGGCTTCCAGCGCAGCGAATTCCTGCTGGAGCACGGCGCGATCGACCTGATCATTGCGCGTGGCGAACTGCGTCCACGCCTGGGTAACCTGCTGGCACAAATGATGGGCCTGCCGACACCTGTGTACGTTGCACCTAAAGTAGAGCCGATCGTCGTGCCGCCGGTGCCTGCAAACATATGACCCAACGTACCCTGGGCGAATGGCTCGCCTACCTTGAGCAGTTGCATCCGTCAGCCATCGACATGGGCCTGGAGCGCTCGCAACAGGTAGCGGCCCGCCTCGGGTTGGGCAGGCCGGCGCCGCGCGTGATCACGGTCACCGGCACCAACGGCAAGGGCTCTACCTGCGCCTTTGTCGCAGCCTTGCTGCAAGCCCAGGGCCTGAAGGTCGGCGTGTACAACTCGCCGCACCTGCTGCGCTACAACGAGCGGGTGCAACTCAATGGCGTCGAAGCCACTGACGAGCAGCTCTGCGAAGCCTTCGCCGCACTCGATGCCGGGCGTGGCGAAATTTCCCTGACCTATTTCGAGATGGGCACCCTGGCGGCGTTCTGGCTGTTCGAGCGTGCACAACTCGATGTGGTGGTGCTGGAAGTTGGCCTGGGCGGGCGACTGGACACGGTCAACGTGGTGGATGCCGACCTGGCGCTGGTCACCAGCATCGGCGTCGACCATGCCGACTACCTGGGTAACACCCGTGAATCCGTGGCCTATGAAAAGGCCGGGATCTTCCGCCAGGGCAAGCCGGCACTGTGCGGCGACCTGGATCCACCGCATACCTTGCTGGACAAGGTGCGTGAGCTGGATTGCCCGTTCTTCCTGCGTGGGCGTGATTTCAATCTCGAGATTGGCGAGCAGCATTGGCAATGGCGCGGGCTTGATGCGCGCGGCCAGGCTGTCGAGTTGCGCGACCTGCCGCTGCTGAACCTGCCGATGGAAAACGCGGCCCTTGCCCTGCAAGCCTATCTGTTGCTGGATTTGCCCTGGCATGCCGAGCAGATTGCCGCTACGTTGCAGGCTACTCGCGTGGTGGGGCGTCTTGATCGACGTGCCTTCGACTGGAATGGCAAGCGCCTGAACCTGTTGCTGGACGTGGGGCATAACCCTCACGCCGCCGAATACCTGGCCAAGCGCCTGGCGCGCACGCCGCCTGTCGGTCGCCGCCTGGCGGTGTTCGGGTTGTTGTCCGATAAAGACCTGGATGGCGTGGTTGCGCCCTTGCTGGGCAACGTTCAAGCCTGGGCAGTTGCGCCGCTGGATACATCGCGCAGTCGTCCTGCTGCCGAGTTGCAGGTAGCGTTGCAGAACCTTGGTGCGTCGGTGACGTCCCATGCAAGCGTGACAGCCGCCCTGGAAGCCCAGTGCGCGATTGCGACGCCTGAGGATGAGATTCTGTTGTTCGGATCATTTTATTGTGTTGCCGAGGCGCTCGAATGGTTGTCCCGGCGCTCCACGGAGGAAGCTGCACATGGCATTACTGGATAGCGCATACAAGCAGCGAATGGTCGGAGCCCTGGTTCTGGTGGCGTTGGCGGTGATTTTTCTGCCGATGCTGTTTTCCCGCCAGGACGAGCAGCGCCAGGTGGTTGTAGAAGCTCCGGCTGCGCCACAGGCGCCAGCGGTGCCCCAGGTTCAGGTTGAGCCGGTGGTGGTGCCCGAGCCGCAGGCGTTGCCTGAAGAAGAGCCGGTGCCGACCGATGACGAAGTGGCTGCACAGCAAGCGCCGTCGATGCCGATTCAGCCGAGCGTGCCGGTGGTGAAGCCTGCGCCTGCTGTTCCGGCCGTCGCGGCCAAGCCTGCAACGCCTGCGCCTGCGCCAAAACCGGTAGCGCCACAACCGGCTGCACCGGGTAAGCCGGACGTGGGCCAGAGCCGCATCGATCCGAACGGCTTGCCGATCACTTGGTCGATCCAGCTGGCCAGCCTGGCAAACCGCGAAAGTGCTGATGCGTTGCAGAAAAAGCTGCGTACTCAGGGTTACAACGCCTATATCCGCAGTGCCGATGGCAAGAACCGGGTCTTTATCGGACCGTTGATCGAGCGTGCCGAAGCCGATCGCCTGCGGGACTTGCTGGACCGCCAGCAGAACCTGAAAGGTTTTGTGGTTCGCTTCCAGCCTGAGCGCGGTTAAAACTGTAGGAGCCGGCTTGCCGGCGATGGCGGCCTCGAGGACGCTATCGCCGGCAAGCCGGCTCCTGCATTTATCTGGCGCAACTCATTGATTTCAAATGCACTGCCAATCACAGCTTACCGATAGCCCGGCGCTCTGCTAAAATGCGCCGCCTTATCCGTCTGTAGGCTGAACTGTGCCATTTACCTGGGTTGACTGGGCGATCGTTGCAATCGTCGCCATCTCCGCTTTGATCAGTCTAAGCCGCGGCTTCGTTAAAGAAGCACTGTCGTTGCTGACATGGATCATCGCAGGGGTAGTAGCCTGGATGTTCGGCGGTTCATTGTCGGTCTACCTGGCCGGATACATCGAGACACCTTCGGCTCGCGTCATCGCGGGCTGCGCCATCATGTTCATCGCCACGTTGTTGGTGGGGGCAATGGTCAATTATCTTATCGGCGAATTGATACGTGTCACCGGCCTCTCCGGGACCGATCGATTTCTCGGCATGGCCTTCGGCGCCGCCCGTGGCGGGCTGCTGGTGGTCGTGGCGGTCGGGCTGTTGAGCCTGGGGCCGGTACAGCAGGATTCGTGGTGGCAGGAGTCGGTACTCGTGCCAAAATTTCTATTGGTTGCAGATTGGTCCAAAAACCTCATTTTGGGGTGGAGCAGTCAGTGGCTGGCCAGCGGGATCAGCGTACCCGCTGATCTTCCGTTCAAGGAACACCTCTTGCCGGCCAAAACGCCTCAGTAAGTTGTGTTCAGTCAAGATTCATTAAGTAGGGGTTGCGTCGCATGTGTGGCATCGTCGGTATCGTCGGTAAGTCGAACGTGAATCAGGCGCTGTATGACGCGCTAACCGTCCTCCAGCACCGCGGCCAGGATGCTGCCGGTATTGTGACCAGCCACGACGGCCGGTTATTCCTGCGCAAGGACAATGGTCTGGTGCGTGACGTGTTCCATCAGCGCCACATGCAGCGCCTGGTCGGGCACATGGGCATTGGCCACGTGCGCTACCCGACCGCGGGCAGTTCGACGTCGGCTGAAGCCCAGCCGTTTTACGTCAACTCGCCGTATGGCATCACCCTGGCGCACAACGGCAACCTGACCAATGTTGAACAACTGGCCAAGGAGATTTACGAATCTGACCTGCGCCACGTCAACACCAATTCGGACTCCGAAGTACTGCTGAACGTGTTCGCCCACGAGCTGGCCCAGCGTGGCAAGCTGCAGCCGACCGAAGAAGACGTGTTCGCCGCCGTGACTGACGTGCATAACCGTTGCGTCGGTGGTTACGCCGTTGTAGCGATGGTGACCGGCTACGGTATCGTCGGTTTCCGCGACCCCCACGGTATCCGCCCGATCGTGTTCGGCCAGCGTCACACCGACGAAGGCGTCGAGTACATGATCGCCTCCGAAAGCGTGTCCCTGGACGTGCTGGGCTTCACCCTGATCCGCGACCTGGCGCCGGGCGAAGCGGTCTACATCACTGAAGACGGCAAGCTGCACACCCGCCAGTGCGCACTGAACCCGAAACTCACCCCGTGCATCTTCGAACACGTCTACCTGGCGCGCCCGGATTCGATCATCGACGGTGTTTCGGTGTACAAGGCGCGTCTGCGCATGGGTGAGAAGCTGGCCGACAAGATCCTGCGCGAGCGCCCGGATCACGACATCGACGTAGTTATCCCGATCCCGGACACCAGCCGCACCGCAGCGCTGGAGCTGGCGAACCACCTGGGCGTGAAGTTCCGCGAAGGCTTCGTCAAGAACCGCTACATCGGCCGGACCTTCATCATGCCCGGCCAGGCGGCGCGCAAGAAGTCGGTACGTCAGAAGCTCAACGCCATCGAGCTGGAATTCCGCGGCAAGAACGTGATGCTGGTGGATGACTCCATCGTACGTGGCACCACCTGCAAGCAGATCATCCAGATGGCCCGCGAAGCCGGGGCGAAGAACGTTTACTTCTGTTCCGCCGCGCCTGCCGTGCGTTACCCGAACGTGTACGGCATCGACATGCCGAGCGCCCACGAACTGATCGCCCACAACCGTTCGACCCAGGACGTTGCGGACCTGATCGGCGCCGACTGGCTGATCTACCAGGACCTGCCGGACCTGATCGAAGCCGTCGGCGGTGGCAAGATCAAGATCGAGGAGTTCGACTGCGCGGTGTTCGACGGCAAGTACGTCACCGGCGATGTCGACGAGGCCTACCTGAACAAGATCGAGCAGGCCCGTAACGATTCCTCGAAGATCAAGACCCAGGCGGTCAGCGCGATCATCGACCTGTACAACAACTGAGTTGACACCGGCCCTGGTATCGGTGGCTGACAATGTAGGAGCGAGCTTGCTCGCGAAGGTCGTCAACGATGACGCGGGCATTCTGAATTAGCGCGCTGTTCTTGAGTCTTTCGCGAGCAAGCTCGCTCCTACAGGTTATGCCTGGGGGCGTTTGGATTTTTAAAGCATTGAGTTGAGGAGTAGAGCATGAGTCAGGAATGGGATGCCGGTCGCTTGGACAGCGACCTCGATGGCGTAGCTTTCGATACCCTGGCTGTGCGCGCCGGCCAGCACCGCACCCCGGAAGGTGAGCACGGTGACCCGATGTTCTTTACCTCCAGCTACGTGTTCCGCACCGCGGCCGACGCCGCTGCGCGCTTTGCCGGTGAAGTGCCGGGCAACGTTTATTCGCGCTACACCAACCCGACCGTGCGTGCGTTCGAAGAGCGTATCGCCGCGCTGGAAGGCGCCGAGCAAGCCGTTGCCACCGCCACGGGCATGGCCGCGATTCTTGCGGTGGTGATGAGCCTGTGCAGCGCCGGCGACCACGTGCTGGTGTCGCGTAGCGTGTTTGGCTCGACCATCAGCCTGTTCGAAAAGTACTTCAAGCGCTTTGGCATCGAAGTCGACTACGTGCCGCTGGCGGACCTGTCCGGCTGGGACGCGGCCATCAAGGCCAACACCAAATTGCTGTTCGTCGAGTCGCCGTCCAATCCGTTGGCCGAGCTGGTAGACATCGCCGCATTGTCCGAGGTGGCTCACGCCAAGGGCGCGATGCTGATCGTCGACAACTGCTTCTGCACCCCGGCATTGCAGCAGCCGCTGAAGCTGGGCGCGGATATCGTCGTGCATTCGGCCACCAAGTTCATCGACGGCCAGGGCCGTTGCATGGGCGGTGTGGTTGCCGGTCGCAGCGAACAGATGAAGGAAGTGGTGGGCTTCTTGCGCACCGCCGGCCCGACCCTGAGCCCGTTCAACGCCTGGATCTTCCTTAAAGGCCTGGAAACCCTGAGCCTGCGGATGAAGGCCCATTGTGCCAACGCCCAAGCCTTGGCCGAGTGGCTGGAGCAGCAGGACGGCATCGAGAAAGTCCACTACGCCGGGCTCAAGAGCCACCCGCAACACGAGTTGGCCCAGCGCCAGCAACGTGGTTTCGGCGCCGTGGTGAGTTTCGAGGTCAAGGGCGGCAAAGAGGGCGCCTGGCGCTTTATCGATGCAACCCGCCTGATCTCCATCACCGCCAACCTGGGTGACAGCAAGACCACTATCACTCACCCAAGCACCACCTCCCACGGCCGCCTGGCGCCGCAGGAGCGTGAAGCGGCCGGTATTCGCGACAGCCTGATCCGCATTGCCGTGGGCCTGGAAGACGTTGCTGACTTGCAGGCCGATCTGGCCCGTGGGTTGGCTGCCCTGTGATCGAGTGGTCCATGGAGGCGGCAAGCGCCAGTAACGGGCGGGTCGCGCTGGTGACCGGCGCGGCGCGGGGCATCGGCCTGGGGATTGCTGCCTGGTTGATCAGCGAAGGCTGGCAGGTGGTGCTCACCGACCTCGACCGTGAGCGCGGTTCCAAGGTGTCCAAGGTGCTGGGCGACAACGCCTGGTTTATCACCATGGACGTGGCCGATGAGCGGCAGGTTGCCCAGGGCGTGGCCGAGGTGCTTGGCCAGTTCGGGCGCCTGGATGCGTTGGTGTGCAACGCCGCGGTGGCCGACCCGCGCAATATCACCCTGGAAAGCCTCGACCTGGCTTACTGGAACCGGGTGCTGGCGGTGAACCTCAGTGGGCCGATGTTGCTGGCCAAGCACTGTGCGCCGTATCTGCGGGCTCACGGTGGTGCGATTGTTAACCTGGCCTCGACCCGGGCTCGTCAGTCGGAACCGGACACCGAGGCCTACGCGGCGAGCAAGGGTGGTTTGCTGGCCCTGACCCATGCGCTGGCCATCAGCCTTGGGCCGGAAGTGCGGGTCAATGCCGTCAGCCCGGGCTGGATCGATGCCCGCGACCCGGCTGCGCGCCGTGCGGAGCCGCTGACGGATGCCGATCACGCCCAGCACCCGGCGGGCAGGGTAGGCACTGTGGAAGATGTGGCGGCGATGGTGGCGTGGTTGCTGTCGCGCAATGCGGGGTTTGTGACCGGGCAGGAGTTCGTCGTTGACGGTGGCATGAGCAAGAAGATGATTTACAGCGAGTAGGGCGCGTGACGGTCCTGAAGCAATTTTGTCTTTTTCAGAAAAACTTCAAGCGGGCTATTGACTTAGGTCCGCTACCTGCGTAAATTTCGCGGCCTCAACGAAGCAAAGGGTGATTAGCTCAGCTGGGAGAGCATCTGCCTTACAAGCAGAGGGTCGGCGGTTCGATCCCGTCATCACCCACCACTTCTTGAGAGTTTTGCCTTCGGGCAAGACGCAACGTTAAAGGTTGCACCGACGCGCAGCGGTAGTTCAGTCGGTTAGAATACCGGCCTGTCACGCCGGGGGTCGCGGGTTCGAGTCCCGTCCGCTGCGCCATATTTTCCAGGTCTGATGTTTCAGATTTGAGATTGAACAGCCAAGGCTGATCAGTCAGATGTTTGAAGGCGGTTGAAGGTGACACTTCAGCAGTCTGAGCGATACGCAGCGGTAGTTCAGTCGGTTAGAATACCGGCCTGTCACGCCGGGGGTCGCGGGTTCGAGTCCCGTCCGCTGCGCCATATCTGTTCCAGGGCCCACTGAACGCCCTGAGACGCCAAAACAAGCCGCTGGCTTGGTTGGATCGATAGCAAAGACCCTGGTCGAAAGACCGGGGTTTTTTGTGTCTGCGATTTGGCTAAGTGCTTGATGCGCAGGGGCCGGCAAGCCAGCCCCGCGACTCGGGATCAGAACCCCAGTTTGTCTCGCAGCCCGTAATACCAGGCCCCCAATGCCGCGAACGGCGTGCGCAACAGTTGCCCGCCCGGGAACGGGTAGTGCGGCAGGCCGGCAAACGCATCAAAACGTTCAGCCTGGCCTCTCAGGGCCTCCGCCAGCACCTTGCCCGCCAGGTGGGTGTACGTCACGCCATGGCCGCTGCAGCCCTGGGAGTAGTAGATGTTGTCGCCCAGGCGACCAACCTGCGGCAGACGCGACAGGGTCAACAGGAAATTGCCGGTCCAGGCGTAATCAATCTTCACGTCCTTGAGTTGCGGGAACGCCTTGAGCATCTTCGGCCGGATGATCGCTTCGATATTCGCCGGGTCCCGCGCGCCATACACCACGCCCCCACCGAAGATCAGGCGCTTGTCGCTGGTCAGGCGGTAGTAGTCCAGCAAGTAGTTGCAGTCTTCTACGCAGTAATCCTGCGGCAACAGCGTCTTCGCCAACTCGTCGCCCAACGGCGCGGTGGTGATCACTTGTGTGCCGCACGGCATCGACTTGGCTGCCAGTTCCGGCACCAGGTTCCCCAGGTAGGCATTGCCTGCGACAATAATGAACTTGGCCCTGACCTTGCCATGTGCCGTATGCACCACGGGATTGGCACCGCGCTCAATGCGAGTCGCCGCCGACTGCTCGTAAATCGTGCCGCCGAGGGACTCCACCGCCGCCGCTTCGCCCAGTGCCAGGTTCAGCGGGTGAATATGCCCGCCGCTCATGTCCAGCAGGCCGCCCACATAGTTGTCACAGGCGACCACTTCGCGAATCCGGCGTTCGTCCAGCAGCTCCAGCTGGGTGTGGCCGTAGCGCTCCCACAGGCGCTTCTGCGACTCCAGGTGGCCCATGTGCTTGCTGTTCAGCGCGGCGAACACACCGCCGTCCTTCAGGTCGCACTGGATCTGATACTTGGCCACCCGCTCGCGAATGATCCTGCCGCCCTCAAACGCCATATCCCCCAACAACTGCGCCTGCCTGGGGCCGACACTGCGCTCGATCACATCGATGTCACGGCTATAGCTGTTGACGATCTGCCCGCCGTTGCGGCCCGACGCGCCAAAACCCACCTTGGCGGCTTCCAGTACCGTCACGCGAAAACCGTTCTCCAGCAGAAACAGCGCGCTGGAAAGCCCGGTATAGCCGGCACCGATCACGCACACATCGGTTTCGACTTCGCCTTGCAGCTCCGGGCGAGGAGGTACCGCATTCGCAGACGCGGCGTAATACGACTGGGGGTAGGGGGTGTTCGCCATCCTGGAACCTCTGTTTTATATTTTTTACGAGTGCGCCGATCCTACCTGAGTTGAAAATCCGCTGCCAGCCACCGGAAAAATACGGTTGTACCGGTCACAAATAAAAAATTCGCATATTCATAGGCTTAGCTGCAAAAAAGGTGTTGACAGCCCTCCGGAATTCCGTAGAATGCCGCCTCACAGCAGGCACGTAGCTCAGTTGGTTAGAGCACCACCTTGACATGGTGGGGGTCGTTGGTTCGAGTCCAATCGCGCCTACCAAACAAAATCCGCTCTGCTGGGCGGTCTAGAAGGGCTCACCGAAAGGTGGGCCCTTTTTTGTTGCCTGGGATTTGTGAGCCAGCGACAAATCCCTCAATCAATACGCTATTCAGCGCTCACCGTTCCCACCCGCGACAGCAAGGTTGCCCAACACCTCATCAATCACCCCCAGCTGCCAGTTGAAATACGGATTGAACGTCAACCGCGCATGCATCTTGCCCGCTTCACGATAACCCCAGTCCGAATACCACACCTCTGACCCCTGTTCGCAGGCGCGGGTGGCGTCTTCCGTCTGGCCGTTCCAGCAAAACCGCAGGCTGCCCTGTTCGCCGTACAGTGCGTTATCGGGTGAAAACAACAAGCCCATATGGGAGAACTGGCTGATCCGCAGCTGCGGCAAGTAGTCGGTGCGTGCTTTTACGCGCTGGGTGTCCCAGGCGCTCTCCGGCAATGTGCCGTACCAGGCGAGGCGGCTGTGGGGGTTGCTGAAGCGTTGCTGGAAGGTCTCCAGCACATAGTTTGTATCGAGCACTGAGTCGTGGGCGGCGACGGCAATGAATACCGGCTTGTCGTAGGTTCGATGTTCGAGATCCTGGCGGGCCACCCGGCTGCTGCGGTAGAACTGGGCGAAGCCATTGGTGGGGACGGTCATGTAGCGCACCAGGCTCTGTTGTGGCCGGCTGGCGTCTGGCGCCAGCAGCCAGGGGCGCGCCCAACTGATCAGGGGCGTCAGCCAGTCGTAGGTCATGCTGGACTGGAAAGCGGGGGAGAACAGCAGCAACCCGGCGACGTCGTCGTGTTGGTAGGCGTAGTCGAGCACCAGGTTGGCACCGGTGGAGAAGCCGCCGAGGTAGATTTCACCCACCTGCGCGCGAAGTATCGCGGCCTGTTCGTCGACTACCCGGCGCCAGTCCTCCATGCGTACCTGCAGCATGTCGGACGGCTGTGTGCCATGGCCCGGAAGCAGCACGGTCCTTACCAGAAAGCCGCGTGCGGCGAGTGCGCTGCCGAGGTCGTGGAAGGACCAGGGTGAGTCACCCAAACCGTGCACCAGGATGATCCCGCGTTTGGGCGCTCCAGCCGGTCGCCACTCCTGTGGTGCATTCCAGTTGAGTTCGGCTTCCCTGTCGGTGCCCTGGAAATTGCGATGGTCCCGCAGCCATTGCAAGGTATCGAGTCGGTACGCTTCGAATGACTTCTGGCCCAACGGCATGCCCTGTTCGGCGAACGCGACAGTGCAGAGCACGAGGGCGAGGATGCCGCAAGCAACGCTCCAGAGCGTTTTGCGGGGCTGCATATAAGGCGTGTTGTTCAAGGCAGGTTCTCAGCGGGGCGTAACCCTAAGGTCATGCACGATAATTACCTGCCAGGTATCGCCGATAGTGCGAAACAGTAGCAAGACGTTTCTTGCGATCTCAGAAACGATCCAGTCGATAGGGCCCAAGTGCCAGTAATCCATCGGGTGCAGACGATGCCAGCTGTGCAATCAACTCCGCCGTCACCGCCGCCTGTGTCAGCCCCAGATGCTGATGCCCGAACGCAAGCAACACCTTGCCCTGGCACACCTTGTCGATGATCGGTAGTGAGTCCGGCAGGGAAGGCCGGAACCCCATCCACGGCGTCGCGTCTTCAGCCGTCAAGTCACGACGAAACAACCCCCGGCTCAGTCGATGCAACTGCCATGCGCGCTCCATGTTCGGTGGGCGATCCAGGCCTGCGAACTCCACCGTGCCCGCCAATCGCAGCCCGTCGGTCATCGGCGTCATGATGAACTTGCGCTCCAGGGAGGTGACGGCAAACGGCAGTCGCCCGTGCTCGTGGGGCAGCATCAGGTGATAGCCACGCTCGGTGTCCAGCGGGACCTTCTTGCCCGTCAGCGCGGCGGTCAATCTGGCCGAATGCGCACCGCAGGCGATCAACACCTGACGCGCCGCTACTACGCCTTGTCCGGTCATCAACGAAACACCGTGCTCGTCCAGCTTTGCGCCCACCACCTGGCGCTTGAGAAACTGCGCCCCACTGGCCTTGGCTGCTTCCATCAGCTCGCAGACCGCCCGATAAGGATCGAGAAAGTGCCCGGTGCGTGGAAAGAATAAGCCGCCCTGAATCCCTTCGCTGAGTTGCGGCGCCACCTCCTGCACTGCGCTGGCCTGCCAGTAATCCACCGGCACTGCCTGCTGGTGCATGCGGGCCTGCAAGGCATCGATGGCGTGTCGCGAGTCGGGGCGTTCGAAGATCAGCAGCGAGCCGTCTTCGCGCATCAGCCCGGGGCGATCGATACTGCCCAGCAGACGGTGCCAGGCGCCCAGGCTGCTTTCATTAAGGGCGCGGATGCCGGCGACCGTACGCTGGAAGGCCGCCGGCCGCAGGTTCAACAGCAGGCGGGTAAACCAGGGCAGTGCACGCGGCATGTATTTCCAGTCCAGGCGCAGCGGCCCCATCGGGTCCATGAGCATGGCGGGCAAGCGCGTCAGGATCGACGCATCCGCGATCGGGAACACTTGCTCGGTCGCCAGGTGGCCGGCGTTGCCGAACGAAGCGCCGTGGCCGGGTTCCTGCTGGTCGATGATGACCACGCGCCGGCCTTGGCGAGCCAGTTGCAGCGCGCAGGCAACGCCGATGATTCCGGCGCCCACTACGGCGATATCAGGCATGACGTTATCGGACATGGCCTAGGCTTCTCTCTGACCGTCAAGCAAGCGCCGCAGCAGCAATGGATTGCCGTGTTGGAGCGCCGTCGGCAGCAAGCCATCCGGGAAGTCCTGGTAGCACACCGGCCGCAGGAATCGCAGGATGGCGGCCGTACCCACCGAGGTAGTGCGCGAATCCGAGGTAGCCGGGAAAGGCCCGCCGTGCACCATCGCATCAGACACTTCCACGCCGGTCGGCCAGCCATTGACCAGCAGGCGACCGGCCTTGCGCTCCAGGGTCGGCAGCAATGCGCGGGCGGTGTCCAGGTCGTCCTCATCCAGATGCAGGGTGGCGGTCAGTTGGCCTTCCAGGTGTTCGCTGACCTGGCGGACTTCATCGGCATTGGCGCATTGCACGATCAACGAGGCGGCGCCGAATATTTCGGCTTGCAAGCTGTGATTGGCGAGAAAATCCCGGGCATGGGTCACGAACAGATGGGCTCGGCCCTGGTTGGGGCCCGCTGCCGGCAAACCGGTACCCGCGACCTGAGCGTGCTTGGCAAACTCGCTGACGCCGTCTTCGTAAGCCTTGAAGATCCCCGGCGTGAGCATGGTCTGGGCTGCGCTGCGTTGAAGCACATGGGTGGCGCTGTCGATGAAGTGGTCCAGTGCCTGCCCTGCAACCGCTATCACCAGTCCAGGATTGGTGCAGAACTGGCCGGCACCCTGGGTGAGTGACGCGATAAATCCCTGCGCCAATGCTTCGCCCCGCGTGCTCAATGCCGCCGGAAACAGATAAACCGGATTGATCGAACTCATCTCCGCATACACCGGGATCGGCTCGGGACGCGCCTGGGCCGCTTGGCACAAGGCAATACCGCCGCTGCGCGAACCGGTGAAGCCCACGGCCTTGATACGCGGATCGCAGACCAGTGCGATACCGACCTCGCGGCCCGAGCCATACAACAGCGAAAATACACCTTCAGGCAGCCCACATTGCTTAACCGCCTTGGCCACCGCGCGCCCCACCAGTTCGCTGGTGCCAGGATGCGCGCTGTGAGCCTTCACGATCACCGGGCAACCGGCCGCCAGTGCCGACGCGGTATCACCGCCCGCCACCGAAAATGCCAACGGAAAATTACTCGCCCCGAACACCGCCACCGGCCCCAGCGGCACCTGGCGCTGACGCAGGTCCGAGCGGGGCAGCGGTTGGCGATCCGGTTGCGCGGTATCGACCCGCACATCCAGCCATTCACCGGCGCGCACGGTGCGGGCAAAGGTGCGCAGTTGCTGGCAGGTGCGCCCGCGTTCACCCTGGATCCGTGGGCGGGGCAGGCCGGTCTCGGCCATCGCCCGTTCAATCAATTCATCGCCCAGGGCTTCGATTTCGCTGGCGATGGTTTCAAGGAATTCGGCGCGAGCCGCCAACGGCGTTTCGCGATAGCTGTCGAAGGCGCTCCAGGCCAAGGTGCAGGCTTGTTCCACATGCTCGGCGGTGCCGCCGGCGTAGGCGGGTTCGAGCGCAAGGTGGGTGGCAGGATTGATCGCCCGGATTGCTTCGCGGCTGCCTGGAATGGAGTGCTGACCAATCAGCATGGTGCCCGTCAGAGTCATGGCGTAGTCCTGAAAGCTAAAGATGGGGCGGGCAAAGAACATCCACTGTGGGAGCTGTCGAGCCCGAGCGAGGCTGCGATGCAGGCGCCGCGGTTTAACAGGGACACCGCGGTGATCCCATCGCAGCCTCGCCGGGGCTCGACAGCTCCCACAATTGATCTTTGCTGCCTTGAATAGTGTTAAGCGACGTTCTGCTCAGCCGACCAATTGGCGTACCACTGGCGGAACAACGCGTACTGGTTCTCGGCATAACGGCGCTGGGCTTCGCTCAGGGCATCGGTTTCGTTGAAATGCAGGGTGTATTCCTTGTCGCCGTTGAGCACCATCAGGTGCTTGTAGAACAGCACCAGGTCGCAGCCTTCGTCGAAGGACGACAGCACCGCCAGAGCGGCTTCCAGCTCCCGTGCCTGGCGGCGTGCCGTGGCGTCACCCTTGGCGGCTTTCTTGCTCAGGGCCACCAGTTGCAGCACTTCCCGTGGCAGCGCGTTGCCGATGCCGGTGATCGCGCCGGTGGCGTTGCAGTTGACGAAGCCGTGGACCACTTGGGTGTCTACGCCCACCATCAAGGTCACGTCATCGTCCTTGGAGGTGATGTGTTCTGCCGCGTAACGCAGGTCGGCAGCGCCGCCGAATTCCTTGAAACCGATCAGGTTCGGGTACTCGCGACGCAGTTCGAAGAACAGGTCGGCGCGGGTGGCGAAGCCGTAGTAAGGACTGTTGTAGATCACCGCCGGCAGGTTCGGCGCTGCCTTGAGGATGGCCGCAAAGTGATCCTTTTGTGCCGTCGCCGACGCGCCACGGGACAGCACCCGCGGGATGACCATCAAGCCGTGGGCGCCGACCTTGGCTGCATGCGCCGCGTGGGCGACTGCTTCACGGCTGTTGACTGCGCCGGTGCCGACGATGGTCGGTACGCCGGCGGCCACCAGGCGCGCCACGCCTTCCTGGCGCTCGGCCTCGGTCAGCAGCGGCCAGTCGCCCATGGAGCCGCAGTACACCACCGCGCTCATGCCGATATCGATCAGTTCGCGACCCTTGGCGACCAGTGCGTCGAAGTCCGGTTTGCGCTCGGCGGTGCACGGGGTCATCAGCGCGGGGATGCAGCCGGTGAAGATGTTGGTGTTCATGGTTTCAGCTCCAGTTTGATTGAAGGGGCGGGGGCGGTTCAGATGCCCCACGCGAAGGGATCCTGTTCGTCGATCAGCAAGGTGCTGTCGGCGGTCATGTAGGCGCGGCCGGTGATGGAAGGGCGCACACGTTCGCCTTCCCATTCATAGCTGCCTTCGAATTGGCTGCCGGTGATGCTCGCCTGCACCCAGGGTTCACCGGCGGCGAGTTTGCCGTCGGCCGCCAGGCACGCCAGCTTGGCGCTGGTACCGGTGCCGCAGGGCGAGCGGTCGTAGGCTTTGCCCGGGCACATGACGAAGTTGCGGCTGTCGGCCTGAGCGTCGTCGGCGAACAGTTCGATATGGTCGATCAGGGCGCCGTCTTCGCCGTGGATGCCCTGGTGTTCAAGGGCCTTGAGCATCGCCCAGGTGTAATCGGTCAGGGCTTCGACGTTGTCCATTTGCAGCACCTGGCCGTGCTCGGAAACCAGGAAGAACCAGTTGCCGCCCCAGGCAATGTCGCCGTACACCCGGCCGTACCCGGGCACATCTACCGGCACCTTTTGGCGATAGCGATAGGCGGGCACATTGCGCAGGGTCACCGCGCCGTCTGCGTGCAACGTGGCGCTGACCGGGCCCACCGGCGTGTCGATCTTGTGCACGCCTGGCGCGATCTGCCCCAGGTGATGCAACGAGGCAACCAGGCCGATGGTGCCGTGACCGCACATGCCGAGGTAGCCGGCGTTGTTGAAGAAAATCACGCCGCAGGTGGCATCGGCCGAGACCGGTGCGCAATACAGCGCGCCCACCAGTACATCGTTGCCACGGGGTTCCAGCAGGCACGCCCTGCGCCATTGGTCATGCCGGGTACGCAGGTCGTCGAGCTTGTCGACCATGGTTTCGCCGGCAAGCTCGGGAAAACCGCTCATCACCAGGCGCGTGGGTTCGCCGCCGGTGTGGGAGTCAATGATGTGGACTCGTTTCATATCGCTATCCATTCAGGGGTGGGCTGAGGCTCAGGAAGCAAGCTGCACTCGGCCGATGTCGGGCTCAGGCGCTTCGCTTTCGTCGTCTTCGGTTTCCAGGCGAACCAGATGGGCCGGCACGCCGGTGGCTGCGCCCCAGTAATAAATACCCAGCGCGCAAACGGCGACGACCACGGTGTCGAAGGGATGGCTGAGGATGCCCAGGCCACCGAAGCTGCCGAGTTTCGACAGGAGGATGGTCACGGCGTAGAAGCCGATCAGCCAGGCGGAGGAACGCACCTGGCGGCCCAGGCTCAGGTGCAGGGTCGGCACAAAACGCCCGCACAGCAGGTACACCACGAACATCAGGATTTGCAGGCCGAGCAGCCACGACACGGTGCTCCAGCCGGACCAGTAGACGATCAGCGCGGCGATGATGAACGACAGCGGGCCGAGCACCGCCATCCACTTGACCCGGAACGGGCGCGGCAGGTCTGGCGCGTTGCGGCGCAGCGCGGCAACAGAAACCGGTGCTACGGCGTAGCTCAACACCAGCGCGGCGGACACCACGTTGATCAGCGCTTCCCACGACGGGAAGGGCAGGGTCCAGAACACCGACAGGCCAAAGGTCAGCCACAACGCCGGGCGTGGGATGCCGGACTTTTCATCGATGCGCGTGAAGACCTTGAAGAAGGTCCCGGTCTGCGCCCAGCCGTAGATCACCCGTGGCGTGGCGTTCATATAGATATTGCCGCAACCGCTGGGGGAGATCACCGCATCGGCCACCACCAGGTAGGCCAGCCAGCCCACACCCAGGGCGAGGGCGATATCGCGATACGGCAGGGCCAGTTCCTTGGCCACGCCGGCCCAGCCGTTGGCGAGCATTTCGGTGGGGATGCCGCCGAGGAAGGCGGTCTGCAACAGCACGTAGATCGCCGTGGAGAGCAGTACCGACAGGATCAACGCAATCGGAATGGTGCGTTGTGGGTTTTTCACTTCGCTGGCCACCGAGATGATCGGCGTCAGGCCCAGGTAAGCGAAAATCACACCCCCGGCGGACACGGCCATTTCGATGCCCGACAGGCCGAACGGTGCAAAGCCCTGGGAATGGAAATTCTCCGGTTTGAAGAAGGTGAACAGCACGCCGATCACCAGCAGCGGCACGATGAACTTGAACACGCTGACCAGGTTATTGGCCATGGCGAAGGTCTTTACGCTGCGGTAGTTGAGAGCGAAAAACAGCGAGAGCAGCGCAAACTGCACGAACCAGCCAAGCACGGTGGGGTTGCTGGAACCGGCCTGTGTCAGTTCGGGAAACCAGGCCGCAGCGTATTGGCGTGAGGCGACCACTTCAATCGCCACCAGGCTCGAAAACGCGATCAGCGTGATAAAGCCCATCAGGTAGCCCAGTAGCGGGCCATGGGAGTAAACCGGGTAGCGCACCACGCCACCGGCACGGGGCAATGCCGCCCCCAGTTCGCAGTACACGATGCCCAGCAGCAGCACGGCAAAACCGCCCAGCAACCAGGAAAAAATCCCCGCCGGCCCGGCGATGGCGGAGACGTGACTGGCCGCGAACAGCCAGCCCGAACCGAAGATCGCTCCCAGTCCGATAAAGGTGAGGTCGATCAATGAAAGCTGTTTCTTGAACTTGCCTTGGGCTGACATGGCGGCGCCTTCTTGTGGGTTATTGGATAGGCATGCAGTGGCCATACAGTGAACCCATCAACGGCGCCGCGATTGATGTTTTGCGCAGGCTGCGATGACGAAATCAGCACAGTTTCGGGTACTCGACATGGCCGCCACCATGCGGCAATCTGCTCGCCAGGCACCGCCCGCCGGGCGCCTGGCCTGTCCGCAAAATGCAGGAGAGAGCGTCATGATGCAGAGCGCGTTTGCAACCCTTTGCCAAGGGAGCGAGACCCACCGCCCGCAAACCATTGAAGAATTACTGGCCGGCGTGGGGCTGTTGTTGCCGATGCTGGACGTGATTCCCAATGCCGCGATCTTTATCAAGGACCTGCAGGCGCGCTACGTATTGGCCAACCGCACCCTGGTGCAGCGGTGCGGGTTGAAGCACCTGCAACCGTTGCTGGGAAAAACCAGCGCCGAGGTATTTCCGGCGCAGTTGGGGCCCGGCTACACGGAGCAGGATCGGCGGGTTCTGGAGCAGGGATTTGTCCTGGAGGATCAGCTGGAATTGCACCTGTACGGCACCCGCGAGCCGGGTTGGTGCCTGACGCACAAATGGCCTTTGTATAACCGCGACGGTGCAATCATCGGCCTGGCGGGCATCTCGGTCGACCTGCAAACCGCCAGTGAAACCCACCCGGCCTATCAACGCCTGGCGGCGGTGGACGAGCACATTCGGGCGCATTTCAATCGCCGCGTTACCTTGGGTGAATTGACGCGGATCGCCGGGATTTCAGTGGCGCAACTGGAGCGCTACTGCAAACGCGTGTTCCACCTGACGCCGCGCCAGATGATCCAGAAGGTGCGCCTGGAACATGCGCACCGGCTGCTGCATACCGAGATGCCGATCACCGACGTGGCGTTGCAGTGTGGGTATACGGATCACAGTGCGTTTACCCGGCAGTTCAAGGCGTTGACCGGGTTTACGCCGAGGCAGTATCGGCAGGCAACCGGCAGTTAATGTCATGTAGAGGTTGATGTCGAATTGCTATCACTCAGATACAATCACCCGCGGCCGATCCCGGCCAAGCCAATGATGGCGATATGGAATAGGTGATTCAGATGAGCGTTCGGATAGCGTTGGGGATGGTGGCACTGATGGTATTGGCGGGCTGCGCTACCAGCCGTTCGGAAGTCGATGTGAACGTTGCACCGCTGAGCGCTGCTCACGTCGCTGCAGCCAGCAACGGTAAAAAGGTGTTGATCAGTGCTGTGGACGAGCGTGTGTTCCAGATTGATCCTCCCGAAGCCGATATCCCCTCCTTGAAAAACGACGAAGTGACGGACAAAACCATCACCGAGCGCGCTATCGCCCGCAAGCGCAACACCTACGGGAAAGGGCTGGGTGACGTTTTGTTGCCGTCCGGTCGTACGGTGTCGCAACTGGTCAGTGAGTCTGTAGCCCTGGCCTACAAGCAGGCGGGTTATGAAGTGGTGACTGAAGCCAACGCAACGGGTGCAGAGCCGGTGAAGGTGCACATCGTCGAGTTTTGGTCTTGGTTTACCCCGGGTTTCTTCTCGGTGGACGTGAACAACAAGTCTCATCTGCGCATCGAAACTTCGGCCCCCAACACCCTGGAAGTGATCACCCGCAAGAAGGAAAGCATGCAGGCGGTGACTGAAAGCGACTGGAAGAAAATCACCGAAGCCGGTCTTCAGGAAGTCTCCCAGGAAACCTTCAAGAAACTCTGATGGGCAACGACTGGCCCTGTCTTGATGACAGGGCTTTTTTCATGGAGATCTGCCTTTGAAAAAACTGGCCCTGGCGCTGTTCTGCAGCCTGACCACAGGTTGTGTCGGTTTTTACCAGCAACCCGCCCCCACTGCTCCCCACGCCACACTTGAAGCCATCCAGGGAACCAACACCCTACTCAACGGTGGCGTGCAAATGTATTGGGCCTACTACGACCCGGGCTGCAATGACACGGCAGAGACCGGCGTGCTGGGTATTCGCAAAGGCGAGGCCAGTGAGCGGTTTTTACTGATCCCCGATCGACGCGTCTACGTGAATGTCATGAGCAGCGGTGGAGCCAACAAGGAAGGCGCAAATTATTTTCGCAGTTGCGCCAACGTCGCCAGTTTTATCCCTGCCGTTGGCGCGACTTATCAAATCATCCAGGCGGTACCCGTGAGTGGCTGCGTGGTGGAGATCACCGACAAAAGCACCAGACTCTCGCCTGATTCCTTCAGGAGGGAAGCTGTCACGGGTGGGTGCTCGCCTTGATTCAATAGGGCTGTGTGACCTGTTCAAATACCCTGGCCAGCCTTCAGCATTTCAAGCATCGCCTGCGCTGCCAGCGCATGCACCTTGCGCGTCGGGTGCCATTCATCCCAGTAGTAATGCGCATCCGGGTTTTCGCATACCGGCTTCACGTCTGGATAGGTGTGTTGGCACGGCGTATCGAGGTCACTCAACCCCGCAACCCCGGGAGCCGCGCGCAGCTGGTCGCTGAACGCCACGTGGTCGAAGTAGCTGATGCTGACCTGATGGGTTTTGGCCAATGTGCTGAGCACCACCGGCAACTTTTGTTCGAGCGCCTGCTGGTAGCTTTTCGCGTTCTCGACTTGATTGCCCTGCACCACGGCCGGCACATGACTCAAATCCGTGGTGCCTACTACCATCACATATTTGGCGCCTGCGGCAATCAGTGTCTCGGTGGCTTTTTGAATGTTCGCCACGCTGTTCTGGCTGAGCACGGCAACCGACTCGGGGTGTGAGAAGTCGGCCCATTCAAAAAAGTCGTTGGCCGAGATGAAAATGAAATACAGCGCGTTCGGGTCCGCCTTGTGTGCCTTGGCGGATTTCAGGTAGTCGGCGATCTGGCCGGAAACGCCGGTGTCGCGCGCCGGTTCCATCCAGGCGTAGTAGTTGCCGTTGCCACTCTTGGCGCCGCCGACGGCGTAGTCGGTCAAGGGTGTCTTCAAGGCGCGAGCCAGCTTCTCGACGGCAGTCGGGCCGTTGCTCCAGCGGCCTTTCCAATACAGCGAGCCGGGTAGTTCCTGCGCATCCTTGACCTTCTGCGTGGCCAGGGTTTTGGTGAAGCGTTCACCCGCACCGTTGTCGGAGTAGCTGTCTCCGAATGCATACAGGTGATCGTAGCGTGGGGTGGCAAAGGCGGTGGAGGCGGTCAGTACCAATAGAGCGGCCAGGTAAGCGCGTAAAGTCATTGGAAATCTCCCGGGTGATCATCCCAGAGTACCGGCCACGCGGTATTTGTCCTGGGGCGGTTACGACCTGTGTGTAGCTGAGGGCGCAAGGACTGTTCTGTATGCGACAGGGGGTTATCGCTGCTAATGTCCGCCGGATTGGGCATTCACATCAGGAAGATTGAGATGACATCAGCGATAGAGTTGTCTTTCGACGTTACGGAACAAGAGCGCCAGGCCATCCTCCAGCCGCTGAGGGCGTACAACATCAGCCAATGTGGCGAGAACCCGTTTGAAACCTTCGGGCTTTTGCTGCGCGATCCTGTCAGCCAGGACGTGGTGGGCGGCCTCTACGGGAAAATCTCTTATGGCTGGATGTTCGTTGAACTCTTGAGCGTGCCTGAATCGATGCGCACCCAAGGCACCGGTTCAAAGCTGATGCAGGCGGCAGAGGACCTGGCGCGGGAGAAAAAGTGCGCGGGGATCTGGCTGGATACCTTCAGCTTCCAGGCTCCCGGCTTTTATCGAAAACTGGGCTTCAGCGAGTTCGGGCATATCGCCGACTACCCGCCAGGGCACAAACGCCACTTTTTCCAGAAGCACCTGGCCTGAGGGCTAGCGACTCACGGACCGCCACGTCACCAGTCCGTCCAAACCCTGATCGGACTTCAAATACCTGAGCACATTCTGGGCCTGGGCCTTTTCTTCAAACGGGCCGACAAAGGCGTGGGGAGGTTCATCGAGAACGGTGGGCACATCGAGTTCCTGCAATTGCGCCACCAGCAGGCCAAACCCTTCATCGCTATCGGCGGTAATGCGCACGACCCAGCCGCTGCGATCTTTCAGGGCGATGGGCTCCACCTCGGCGCCACAGTGTTTGCACTGCGCGGCGGCGGCCTTGATGGGGCTGGAACAGGCGGGGCAAGGGCGCAGGTCTTCATGCACCAGGGCGTCAACACCGGTCTTGGGAATGCGTGGCAGCAGCAGGAGGACAATCAGCGGGACCACGGGCACGAACACGGCTATCGCAAACCATCTTGGCCCTGATCGGCCGCGCTGACTGGCCACGTAGGCGGTCACAATGGCGAGTGCCAGCAAAAGGGGAGGGTAGATGCTCATTTATTCGTCCTTGTCTTTATTTAGCGAGCCCAATGCCGACGCCGGGCATAGCCCAACGTCGGCACTCGCAGCGCTGGCAACATGGATACCCGCCAGGCGATTACTGCGCCTTGGCGTTCTTGATATCCGCGATTACTTGCTTGGCAATCGCCTGGACTTGCTTCTGGGTCATGGCCGACGCAATGCCTTCCCACGCCGAAGACTCGGTTTCATAGGTGCGCGCGCCCAGCAGTGCGCCGGACTTCAAGTCGGAAAAGTCGGCTTTCGAGAACACCCAGGCGTTGCCCACCAGCGCACCGGCAGCGTAGCGGGTGCCCGCGGTCAGGTAGCGGAACTTGCTGACGTTGATGGTGATGCCCACGCCGTCGGCACTGCCGGTGTTGATGGTTGGCGTTTCCTTGAGGCTATAGCCGGCCTGTTGCGCTTCGGTTTGCAGGGCCGCGCCCCATTGTTGCTTGAGCAGTGGCCAGTCCTGGTTTTGCTCGACGGTGGTGTTGCCTTTAAAGCTCACCACCAGGTTTTGTTTGGCCGATTCCGGAATGGCCAGGGCGTCTGTACCGCCGCTTTTTACCTTGGCGGCGCAACCACCCAGCATCGAAAGGGCGACAGCGAACGATAGGGCAAACAGGGCCTTGGAGGCTTTCATTGATTTCCGTATCCACAGAGATTGAGAGAGGGGAAGCCACCGTATCCGATGGGGGCGCTACGATGCTTGAAGACCCTGCTCCATGGCAAGCAGCTATGCCTCCCGCCCGGGAAAAAACAACGCGAAGCACGTCACGCCGTCTTCACTGCTCACGCTGTACCGGCCGTTATGCAATAGCATGATGGTCGCGACAATCGACAGCCCCAACCCGTTGGAATGGGCCGAACGTTCCCGGGATTCATCCACGCGATAAAACCGCTCGAACAACCTCGGCAAGTGCTCCGCCGCAATGGTCGCGCCGTGGTTGGTCACGCTCAGGCTGATGCCCTCGGCGCAGGGCGTGGCGCGGATCAGCAGTTCGGTACCTGGCGCACCATATTTGATGGCATTGGCACACAGGTTGGCCAGGGCACGGCGCAGCAGCATGGGTTCGGCCCAGATCACCCCGTGCCCTTGGGCGAGAATGCTGATGTCGACGTCGCCCGCCAGCCCTTCGAAGTAGTCGGCCATGCGTTCCACTTCGTCGGCCGCGTCCAGTTCCTGGCGTTGGCGCAGGGCGCTGGCCGGGTCGGTGCGGGCCAGGAACAGCATGTTGTCGAGCATGCGCGCCAGGCGTTCGAGCTCTTCGACGTTGGAGGCGAGCAGTTGCTGGTAGGCCTCGACGCTGCGGTGTTGCTGCAACGCCACTTGGGTTTCTCCAAGCAAATTATTGATCGGTGTGCGCAGTTCGTGGGCCATGTCGGTGGAGACCTGGCCCAATTGCACGAAGCCCTTGGCCAGGCGTTCGAGCATGGTGTTGAACGAATCAATCATCGGCAGCAGTTCTTTCGGTGCGCCGTGGCTGTCGAGGCGCGCGGCGAGGTTACCCACGCCGATGCCTTGGGCATGCACCGCCAGGCGCCGCAATGGCAGCAGGCCGCGATGCACCATCAGGTAGCCGACCACCGCCAGCACCAGCGCGGCGATACTGGCGAGGATGTAGACACTCAGCCGATAGCTGGCGAGCACGGCGGTGCGCTCGGTCATCAGCCGCCCGGTGGTGACTTGCAGGCTGCCCAGGTCGCCCGAATCGATAGTGGCTGCCAGGGTAGAGAAGGGCACGCCATTGATGCCGGGCAAGTGCTGCACGTCGGCGAATTCCAGGGTGTGGTCCCGGGGTACCGGGGTCACGTCGGGCATGTCGATGTTGCCGGGGTTCACCTCCAGCAATGGCTTCTGCCCGGGCGCGGCGATGCTCAGCACCGATTCGCGGTTGCCCAGCATGTTCTGGAACAGCTCCGGCTTGGTCTTGATCAGGTCCAGGGTGTTGCTGTCGTTCAGCAGGTTGCGCAGTTGGTCGACGCGGTAGATCAGTGCGGCGTCGTCCCGGTGGATCAGTTCACGCTCAAGCTCGCGGTACAGCGCTACGCCGAGAGTGGCCAGCAGGGCGAAGGCCAGCAAGGCAAAGATCAGTGCCAGGCGCAGGGTCAGGGAGTAATGCCGAGGCTGGCTCATGGTTGGGTATCGAAGCGGTAGCCGATGCCGCGCACGCTGTGGATCAGCTTGAGCTGGAACGGGTCGTCGATTTTCAGGCGCAGGCGGCGCACGGCCACGTCGACCACGTTGGTGTCGCTGTCGAAATTCATGTCCCATACCCGCGAGGCGATCAGCGAGCGCGACAGCACCTGGTCCTGGTGGGTGGCGAACAGGTGCAACAAGGCGAACTCCTTGTTGGTCAGGGTGATGCGCACGCCGCCGCGGGTGACGCGGCGCTTGAGCACGTCGATCTGCAGGTCGGCGATCTGCAGTTGTTCTTCTTCACGGCTTGGCCCGCGCCGGGTCAGGGTGCGCAGGCGCGCCACCAGTTCGGCGAAGGAAAACGGCTTGATCAGGTAATCATCGGCGCCCAGCTCCAGGCCCTTGATGCGGTCGGCGATGTCATCCCGGGCGGTGAGGAACAGCACCGGCGTATCGGCTTCCTTGCGCAGGCGACGCAGCACTTCCCAGCCGTCCATCTTCGGCATCATCACGTCCAGCACGATCACGTCGAACGGGGTTTCCAGGGCCAGGTGCAAACCGTCTACGCCATCGCGGGCGAGGCTCACGGAGTAACCCAGTTCCTGCAGGCCGTTAAGCAGGTAGTTGCCCGCCTTGGGCTCGTCTTCGACTACGAGGATATTCATGGGATTGCCCTGTTGATGTGCCGGTTGTGCGTGGCGCAAGTGTAGCCCGATCAATTGTCATTGGGGCAGCCGATGCCCTGTACCTGGTAGTCCAGCACGTGTTCGCGGCCCTGGCTGTCCAGGTAGTCGAGGCGGGCGGGGACGATGCCGCACTGGCCGTAGGTGTCGGTGCTCGACAGTACTTTCGCCACGTCCATGTGCATGAAGAAGCCAGGTTTGTCGTGGATCACCGAGGTCGTGGTATCGGCAAAGGCCGAGCCGGTGGCGAGGAGGGCGGCAAAACCGAGGATAAAAGTTTTCATGGCGGTATTTCTCTTTAAGGGTTGGCTGCCGGTCTGCGGCAGTGAGTTCACAGTAACCAGGGGACACAAACAGCCAACCAACAGGATGATGACAAGATCGTAATGAAGGGATTAAGGCTGGCGGCCGGACGCTTCGAGGATCAGGTCGGTGATTTCCTTGGCGTGGGAAACCAGCGACAAGTGACTCGACGGCAGCTCGATGGTGGTGGCGTTCATGCGCTTGGCGAGGAAGCGTTCCAGGTCCGGGTTGATGGTCTGGTCGTTGCTGGACACCGCATACCAGGACGGCTTGGTATGCCACGCGGCGTTGACGGTGCGGCCGCTGAACAGAGTCTTGGCGATGGGTTGCTGGACTGCGTACAACTCCATGGCTTTGGCGCGAGGCACGTCGGCGGCGAAGTACTTGAGGAAGGCATCCTGGTTCAGGGTCAGGTAGCCGTCGTGCTCCACCACGCCTGCACGTACGGGCGTGGACGGATACTTGGCCGACAGGGCGACGAAGTCTTCGTTGGCATCCGGGGCGCGGGCGGCGACGTACACCAGCGAGCTGACTTTCGGGTTGGCCCCGGCGTCGCTGACCACGGTACCAGCGTAGGAATGGCCCACCAGCACGGTAGGACCGTCCTGTTGATCGAGTACGCGGTTGGTGGCGGCGACGTCATCTGCCACCGAGGTCAGCGGGTTTTGTACGGCGGTCACATGCAGGCCGGCGGCTTGCAGGCGGGTGATCACTTCGGACCAGCTGGAGCCGTCAGCCCAGGAGCCGTGTACCAGTACCACGTTGTTGGCTTTCACCGGGGCAATCGGGCCGGCTACGGCGGCGCCGGTGCCCAGCATCAACAGGCTGGCGGCGATCAGGCAGAGTTTGCTTGCAGGTTTCATGGGGCGGGCTCGCTTCTTTATCAGTGGGAAGTTGGGTCACCCGCTGTGGGTGACTGACGACTTCACTGTATGAAGTGAGGGTGCTGGCAACACTGACAGCTTAATGACAAGTTTGTAATGCAATGGGCAGCCTGGAGGCTGCCCGGGTTCAGCGTGGTGTGATGCCGCATCACACCGTACGGGCTGCCTGCACGCGCTCGGCGCCACCTTCTGCCAGGCCGCGCTCATGCAGGCGGTCCGCACCACCCTCGGCAACCAGGTGCGAAGCTTCGCCTTTGACTACCGCGGCGTGGGTGTGGGCCGACGCCACGGATGACAGCCCGAGGCCTGCGACGACCGCCAGGCCGAATACCAGGGAGGAAGCTTTCGAGAAATTGAACATGGTGATGCTCCTGCGAGTGAGGCAGCCGGATTGGCTGGTGGTCGTAGTTGATCCTCGCGGTGTATCCGCCATGTGTGCCCGGGCGTGGCCAAATGCAGGTCCGCGTATCCAGGCAGGGTTTCCATACAGTCCGATACAAAACCGTCGCCCGGAATAAGGTTTACAGCGTTTGGGCCGATCCGTAGATTGCATCAGGCAAGTGGTTCGTCAGCACCCAAGACCGGGTGACGAAAGCAAGAGGAAGCCGAGCAGTGTCCACCCGCGATTCAGCTGTATTCGCCAATCGTTACCGTGCCTTTCTGTTCGATATGGACGGTACGCTCCTGAACTCCATTGCCGCCGCCGAGCGCGTCTGGGCCACCTGGGCTGAACGCCATGGGCTGGATGTCGCGGCGTTCCTGAAGACCATCCATGGCGCCCGGGCCATCGATACCATCACCCGTCAGGCGTTGCCCGGTGTTGATGCGCAGGCAGAGGCGCAATGGATCACCGAGGCTGAACTCGAGGATGTGGAAGGGGTAGTGGCGATTGCCGGCGCGGTGGAATTTCTCAACGCGTTGCCTGGCGATCAATGGGCGCTGGTCACGTCTGCGCCCAGGGCATTGGCCCTGCGCCGTATGCAAGCGGCCGGGATCAATCCGCCGGCGGTCTTGGTCACGGCGGAGGACGTCGCCAGCGGCAAGCCGGATCCGGCCTGTTATGTGCTCGGTGCGCAACGGCTGGGAGTGGCGGTACAGGACTGCCTGGTGTTTGAAGATGCCAGCGTCGGGATTCGCGCCGGTGAGGCGGCGGGGGCCGATGTGATGGTGGTGACGTCGACGCACCTTGTGCCGATGGTCACCGAGCACCCGTCGATTGCCGGGTACGAGCATTTGCAGGTTCAGCGCGATGATGCCGGGCTGCTGCACTTACAGCGCCTGACATGAAAAGAAGGCCGATCGGGTTACCCGGATCGGCCTTCTTTGCAAGCAGACGGTTCAGCAGCGGGGTCGTTGTCGGCCAGCGTCTGGAGGCGGTTGCTCTTGAGCCCCTGACGAGACAACACCATTTCCTTGAGGATTTCGCTGGCGAGCCTGGCAATCGCCTCCGGCCCTCGATGGTGCGCCCGGACGATACCGGTCACCGCAAAGTGATCAGCTTCCGGGCCGCTGAGGACCGCCGAAAGCGTGCCGTCGGCATGCAGGGTGCATACGACTTTGTAGCTCGGCAGGCGCGCTGCCAGTGCCGCTTCGATTTCAGTTTTGCTCAGAGTGTCCATCTGCGCTGCAACCTTTCACTGACCGTGCACGCCCTAGCATAGGTTGTGGCGGGCGCCTGTAAATACCGGCGATCTGATAGCGATTAAACGGGGTTTCACGGGGGCCCTGCCTGGGATCAGGAGGACGCTTTCCGGCGCTCGCGGCGAGGAGCACGCCGGCACAGTTTTCGATGAATGGCGGCCTGGATCGGCTTGAGACAGAAGAAAAACAAATAGGCGCTCAGGAACAGCGTCAGGTCCAGCCAGGAGTAGGCCTTGTCGGAGGTGCCCTCCATTTTGTACCGCAGACCATATTCCAGCCCAAAAAAGACCACGCCTATCAGCACGGCGATCATCCAGGACTTGGATAAGTGGGGTTGTTTACCAGGTCGCCTCATCAACGTGCTCCTTGGCGCGCTGCAGACTGTAAAAGATTTGTCACGAGATTCGGCTCTGTAACATTCAACAAGTTCCCTTTGTTTGCAGGTTGTTTCATGCGTGTAACGCAGCCAGCGGCTATTACTGAACAGGGTTCCTGCCATGTGTCAGACAGAAGGGAGTACGCCTTATGTTCATCCAGTGGTTTCTTGCAGCCGTCCATTTACTGGCATTCGCCATGGCGTTATCAGCCGTGATTGCGCGGGGCAAGGCCCTGCGCGGTGTTTCTGATAGTGCCCCATCCACCGTACGCAGCGTGTTGATCGCGGACAACATCTGGGGGATCAGTGCTCTGGTGCTCCTGATAACCGGTGGCCTGCGGGCCTTTGGCAGTTACGAAAAAGGCAGTGAGTATTACCTGCACCAGCCGTTGTTTCACGTGAAGATGACGCTGTTTGCATTAATTTTGTTACTTGAGCTCGCGCCGATGATCCGCTTTATCAAATGGCGTATCGGCTTGGTTCGGGGCACGCGTCTGGATCTGCACCAGGCAGGTCTTTTTGCACGCATCAGCCACCTGCAGGCGCTGCTGGTTGTGCTGATGATGATCGCGGCAACGGGTATGGCGCGCGGCGTCGGCCTTGGCTGAAGGCGGCCCGGGGTTGGAGCGAGGGAAATAGGGCGCGCTGGCCGCGTAAAGCCGCGAGCAGGCTAAAGAGGTTTTCGCCAGCCGTTACAGTGAACGAAAGGGCTGGCTACTGGAGGCGCTTCAAGGTGTCTGGTTTTTATCCGGAGCCGTCAGGCCCGCCTGGATACGTTGGTAGATCTCCTCGCGATGCACGGCAACGTCCTTTGGAGCATTGATGCCGATTCTTACTTGCTGGCCGCTAACGCCCAGAATGGTGATGGTAATGTCATCACCGATATTTATGCTTTCACCGACTTTGCGGGTGAGTATCAGCATGGACTTCTCCTTGATTGCTTTGAAAGGCACATGTTCAGACAGGGCAGATGTCGGATGTGTGTAGCTTACTGCGAAGCGCTTCCCTGTGGCTGCCTCTTTTAGGACGCATAGAGGCGGCATTAATTCCCATGGCGCCATCATACAGGTCTGCGATACATCATTCGCATTGTTTAAGCCAACGTTTATGACGGCCAGAATAGACAGTGAATGATAAAGTCGCCTCTTTGATCCTCTAAGGAGCAGGGTAGTGCGTAAAGTAGCGATGGCAATTGCGGTGTTGGCATTGGCCGGTTGCGGTGAAGGTAAAAGCGTCGATGCGCCCAAGGCCAGGCCTGCCGTTGCCGAGGCGCCCGCCCAGGCTCAACCTGCGGTCGGTGCGATCGCCTCTCAAGAGTGGGATGTATGGGTGGGGCCGCCGGATCACAAGCTCCAGGCGATGACTGACCTGACCGCGTGGTTGCTCGAACACGGTTTCAGTTTCTATCTGGTGAAGGAAGACGGTAAGGACCAGGTATTGATGGGGCCGTTCAGCACCAAGGCCGAGGCTGAAGCGAAGCAGGCGCAGTTGACCCAGAAACTGGTCACGGCGAAGAAGAATGACACCGTGTCCGAGGTCATCGAACACAAGGTTGCACAGTAAGCTACCGGCCTGCGGGAGACGCCAGCGCTCCCGCGTTTTTATTCAGCCGCAGGCTTTCAGGTTCACCGGGCCGACGAATTCATTGCCGCGCCCCATCACACACGCCACGGTTTGATTGCGCTGGCGTTCCCAGGGTTGTACCGGATAAGTCTTGTTCCAGGCCTCGTAGAGCTGGCGGTCCTGTTTCGACAGACGCAAGCCATACTGCTTGCTCATATAGAAGTACGTACGGGCGATCATCCCGCGAATGGATGGGCGAGGCATGACCTTCTTGGCCTTGAAGTCCACCTGCGTCAGGCACGAGCCGTATTGCCCGCTTTGCACCGGCAGCCAACCAAAACTGAAGTTGTTACGGTCGCCATTCACCTCGCCGATGCTCGGCACCAGATTGTGCAGGTCCGCCTCGGCACGCTTGTATACCGCATCCTTGCGGGTGCAGTTCTTGCGCCCGCCCTCCTGCCAGCACTGGCGCTGATGGCCGATTTGCCAGGCGGGAACAATGTGCTCCCACTCGATACGTGCCGCCCGGTTGGCGTTCTTGCGCGGGACATAGCCGCAGGCTTTCAGGTCCACCCGGTTACCGTTGTATTTGCAGCCGCAATAAAACTCCGTGGATTGCGGCTGGTAAAGCTTCCAGGCGATTTTCTTGGCTTCGCTGAAGGTCTTGGGGGCTTGCGCGTGAGCGGTGACAGCAAAAAACACAAACAACACACTGATAAAACGGACACTCATTGACTCAATCTTCCTTCGGCACAACCCAGAAAATCTGCACGCCACCGTCATCGCGATAGGCGAGGGTGACGTTGTCGTTTTCTGCAATCTCCTCCAGTAGTCGCGCCCACTCGTCTTCCGGTTCCTCCGGCAAACGGAAAATCAACGCTGCCTTGTTTTTTTGGGCATTGGTGGAATTGATGATTTTCTGCACGCGAACGGCCAGGCGTTCGTAGGCATCAGGGGTTGTCGATACGGCGGAGGAGGGCTTTGCCACGGAGTATTCCTTATTAGGCTGTACGTGCATACAGTATTTAACTGTGGGCAATTTCGCAACTGCTTAAAATTCAAGAAGTTCTTCTGACAATGCTTTTGCCGATTTGGTGTAGGAGGGCTTTGTTTTTCAAGGATTTTTTGCGCGAGGGGTAAAGCGGGGGAAGTTGGACCCGCTCGCGATGCGCCACGAGCGGGATGGCCCAACCGTTACCGGCCAGGCCTGAGGGCGATCAATATTCCCAGAACATCCGTTGCAGTTCCTTGCTGTCCTGAGTCTTGGTCAGGGCGACCATCGCCAGGATGCGGGCTTTCTGCGGGTTCAGGTCGTGGGCAACCACCCAGTCGTATTTGTCGTCAGGCTGTTCGGCGTTACGCAGAACGAAACCGCCGGCATTCACGTGGGAAGAGCGAATGATCTGCACGCCTTGCTTGCGTAGTTCCTGCAGGGCAGGCACCACCTTGGAAGACACCGAACCATTGCCGGTACCGGCGTGGATGATGGCTTTTGCACCGGCCTGGGCCAGGGCTTTGTAGGCAGTGTCGCTTACGTTGCCGTAGGAGTAGGCAATTTCGACATCCGGCAGACTTTTGATGGTCTTGATGTCGAATTCCGAGTTCATGGTGTGGCGCTTGGCTGGCAGGCGGAACCAGTAGGATTTGCCTTCAACTACCATGCCCAGCGGGCCCCATGGGCTCTTGAACGCTTCAGTCTTGATGTTGATCATCTTGCTGACATCGCGGCCCGACTGGATCTCGTCGTTCATGGTCACCAGTACGCCTTTGCCGCGGGCGTCTTTGCTGCCGGCTACGGCAACGGCGTTGTACAGGTTGAGCATGCCGTCAGCCGACATGGCAGTGCCCGGGCGCATCGAGCCGACCACCACGATTGGCTTGTCGGTCTTTTCCACCAGGTTCAGGAAGTAGGCGGTCTCCTCCAGGGTGTCGGTACCGTGGGTGATCACGATGCCGTCGACGTCCTTGCTGTCTGCCAGTTCGGCGACGCGGCGACCCAGTTGCAGCAGGTTTTCGTTGGTGATGCTTTCGGAGGCAATTTGCAACACTTGCTCGCCGCGTACATTGGCGATCTGGCTAAGCTCAGGAACACCGGCGATCAATTGTTCGATGCCGACTTTGGCGGCCTGGTACGTCGCACTGTTGGCTGCGCTGGCGCCAGCGCCGGCGATGGTGCCGCCAGTGGCGAGGATCACCACGTTGGACAGTTTTTGCTTGGTTTCAGCTTCTTTTGCCTGAGCGGCAACAGGGAACAACAGCAGGAGGGCTAACGCGCCCGGGACGAAAGTTTTCAACGCAGATTTCATTATTCTTCTCTCTAGTTTTGGATGAGTGCTGATGCAGGTTCATCTAGAAACACCCGGGCGGTTCTGAGCGCCGCGAGGTGCTGAGTAAGAGCAGGATTTGTACCAGCGGTATTTTGTTATTAAATAGAATTTAACTTATTGATTTATATCTATTTTTGTTCGGTTTTCAGCCGATGATTTTTGTTTCGTGTCCGGCTTTCCGAACAAACTGGCGGGTGAGTGTTCGGTTGTCCGAAAGGGATGACGGAAAAGAGAGGGCGTTATACGTGGCAGGCACACCGCGACCTGTCGTTTCAGAGAACGAGCAAACGGCGCCGATGTTTAATGAGGGCAGCCAATGGCCGCGAGGGCGGGGCGTAGAGCGTATTCATCAAAAGGCTGTTTTCTCCCGTTGACAAATCTCGACAAGCTTCTCATAGTTTGATCTAACGCAAACGTTTGCGAGTTGTTTCACGGGGTGCCCCCCGAGTGTCGTGAAAACTCGTATCAGTCGCCCGGGTGGGATGGCTGCCGAAGCGTTCTTCGGTGCAAGCGTTGCTCACAATAATCATAAGATCGGAGTGAACCCATGAAGCTGCCATTTGCTGGACGTCTTCTTGCTGTCGCTGTGCTTGCTGCCGCATCCGCTGCCCTGCCTCTTTCCTCTGCATTTGCCGCCGAGACCGCCGCCAAACCCAAGGTCGGCCTGGTCATGAAATCCCTCGCCAATGAATTCTTCGTCACCATGCAAGACGGTGCCAAGGAATACCAGAAAGCCCACGCCGCCGATTTCGACATGATCACCAACGGGATCAAGAACGAAACCGATACCGCTGCGCAGATTGATATCGTCAATCAGATGATCCTGTCCAAAGTGGACGCCATCGTCATTGCTCCTGCTGATTCGAAAGCCTTGGTCACCGTGCTGAAAAAGGCCTCCGACAAAGGCATCAAGATCGTCAACATCGACAACCGTCTTGATGTGGACGTGCTGAAAAGCAAATCCCTGAATATTCCGTTCGTGGGGCCGGACAACCGCAAAGGCGCGCGCCTGGTGGGTGAAGAACTGGCCAAGCACCTCACCAAGGGTGACGAGGTTGGCATCATCGAAGGTGTGTCCACCACCACTAACGCCCAGCAGCGTACCGCTGGCTTCAAGGATGCGATGGATGCCGCCGGCGTGAAGATCGTCTCCACCCAGTCCGGCGAATGGGAAATCGACAAGGGCAACGCGATTGCCGCTGCGATGCTCCAGGCAAGCCCGAACATCAAGGCACTGTTGGCCGGTAACGACAACATGGCACTGGGCGCAGTCTCCGCCGTGCGCGGCGCCGGCAAGGCGGGCAAGGTATTCGTGGTTGGCTACGACAACATCGAAGCCATCAAGCCGATGCTGCAGGACGGCCGTGTCCTGGCCACCGCCGACCAGGCCGCTGCCCAGCAAGCCGTGTTCGGTATCCAGAACGCTCTGAAACTGGTCAAGGGTGAAAAAGTCGATGCAGTGGATGGCATGATCGAAACCCCGGTCGAACTCATCCTCAAGAAGTAATCCCCGGCAGCACAAAACAGCGTCCGCTCACCCCGAGCGGACGCCTGGAGACGTTCCTATGTCATCTTCCGCACCGAACGCTGTCCTCTCGGTCAGCGGTATCGGCAAGACCTATGCCCAACCGGTTCTATCCGACATCACCCTGACGCTCAATCGTGGGGAAGTGTTGGCGCTTACCGGTGAGAATGGTGCAGGTAAAAGCACCCTGTCGAAGATCATCGGTGGGCTGGTCACACCGACCGACGGCCACATGCAGTTCAATGGCCAGGCCTACACGCCGGGTAGCCGCACCCAGGCCGAAGAGCAGGGCATCCGCATGGTCATGCAGGAACTCAACCTGCTGCCGACCCTGACGGTCGCCGAAAACCTGTTCCTCGATAACCTGCCCAGCCACGGTGGCTGGATCAGCCGCAAGCAATTGCGCAAGGCCGCGATTGAAGCCATGGCCCAGGTTGGCCTGGACGCCATCGACCCGGACACTCTGGTCGGCAGCCTCGGCATCGGCCACCAGCAGATGGTCGAGATCGCCCGCAACCTGATCGGCGATTGCCACGTATTGATCCTCGACGAACCCACGGCGATGTTGACCGCCCGTGAAGTCGAGATGCTGTTTGAGCAAATCACCCGCCTGCAAGCCCGGGGCGTGGCGATTATCTATATTTCCCACCGGCTCGAAGAACTGGCCCGTGTCGCCCAGCGCATCGCGGTATTGCGTGACGGCAAACTGGTGTGTGTCGAGCCGATGGCCAACTACAACAGCGAGCAGTTGGTCACGCTGATGGTGGGCCGCGAACTGGGCGAGAAAATCGACCTGGGCCCGCGCACCATCGGCGCGCCGCTGTTGACGGTCAAAGGCCTGACGCGCTCGGACAAGGTCCGCGACGTGTCGTTTGAAGTGCGTGCCGGCGAAATCTACGGCATCTCCGGCCTCATCGGTGCCGGCCGTACAGAGTTGTTGCGCCTGATCTTCGGGGCCGACCTGGCCGACAGCGGCACCGTCGCCCTGGGCACGCCTGCACAAGTCGTCAGCATTCGCTCGCCCGCCGACGCGGTCGGTCATGGCATCGCCCTGATCACCGAGGACCGTAAAGGCGAAGGCCTGCTGCTGACCCAATCCATCGGCGCCAATATCGCCCTGGGCAACATGCCGAAAGTGTCCAGTGCCGGCATGGTGAATAGTCGCGATGAAACCGCCCTGGCCAAACGCCAGGTCGACGCGATGCGCATCCGCAGTTCCAGCCCGGCGCAGTTGGTGTCCGAGCTGTCGGGCGGTAACCAGCAGAAAGTGGTGATTGGCCGCTGGCTGGAGCGCGATTGTGAGGTGATGCTGTTTGATGAGCCCACCCGGGGCATCGACGTCGGCGCCAAATTCGATATTTACGCTTTGCTCGGCGATCTGACCCGCCAGGGCAAGGCGCTGGTGGTGGTGTCCAGCGACCTGCGTGAGTTGATGCTGATCTGTGACCGTATCGGCGTGCTCTCCGCCGGGCGCTTGATCGAGACCTTCGAGCGCGACAGCTGGACCCAGGACGAATTGCTTGCCGCTGCTTTTGCCGGCTATCAGAAACGTGATGCGTTGCTCAATGAGGCAGCGCCTAGGAATACCCCATGAAAACCACTTCTTCCCCCGCAAAACGTGGCGGCAACTTCTACGGCCTGGGCACCTACCTGGGCCTGGCCGGCGCCTTGCTGGCGATGATTGCGCTGTTCTCGTTCCTGAGCGACCACTTCCTCTCGTACGACACCTTCAGCACCCTGGCCAACCAGATTCCCGACCTGATGGTGTTGGCGGTCGGTATGACCTTCGTGCTGATCATCGGCGGCATCGACCTGTCGGTGGGCTCGGTGCTGGCCCTGGCCGCATCCGCCGTCAGCGTGGCGATTCTCGGCTGGGGCTGGAGTGTGTTGCCGGCCGCTGTGCTGGGCATGGGTTGCGCCGCGTTGGCTGGTACCATTACCGGTTCGATCACCGTGGCCTGGCGTATTCCGTCGTTCATCGTGTCACTCGGCGTGCTGGAAATGGCCCGCGGCGTGGCGTACCAGATGACCGGCTCGCGCACCGCCTATATCGGTGATTCGTTTGCCTGGCTGTCCAACCCGGTGGCTTTCGGGATTTCTCCGTCGTTCATCATCGCTCTGCTGGTGATTATCGCCGCGCAGCTGGTGCTGACGCGTACCGTGTTCGGTCGCTACCTGATCGGCATCGGTACCAACGAAGAGGCCGTGCGTCTGGCCGGGATCAATCCAAAGCCCTACAAGATTTTGGTGTTCAGCCTGATGGGCCTGCTGGCCGGCGTGGCGGCACTGTTCCAGATTTCCCGCCTGGAAGCGGCAGACCCCAACGCCGGTTCCGGCCTGGAGTTGCAAGTGATCGCTGCCGTGGTCATTGGCGGCACCAGCCTGATGGGCGGGCGTGGCTCGGTGATCAGCACGTTCTTCGGCGTGCTGATCATCTCGGTACTGGCGGCAGGGTTGGCGCAGATTGGTGCCACCGAACCGACCAAACGTATCATCACCGGTGCCGTGATCGTGATCGCGGTGGTGCTGGATACTTACCGTAGCCAGCGCGCCAGTCGGCGAGCCTGAGCCATGGCAACGATCAAGGATGTGGCTGCGCTGGCGGGGATTTCCTACACCACCGTGTCCCATGTGGTGAACAAGACGCGCCCGGTCAGCGAGCCGGTGCGGATCAAGGTCGAGGCGGCCATCAAGCAGCTCGACTACGTGCCCAGTGCGGTCGCGCGATCGCTGAAGGCCAAGACCACCGCGACCATCGGCCTGTTGGTGCCTAACAGCCTCAACCCGTACTTTGCGGAGCTGGCCCGGGGCATCGAGGATTACTGCGAGCGTAACGGCTATTGCGTGATCCTCTGCAACTCCGACGACAATGCCGAAAAGCAGCGCAGCTACCTGCGGGTGCTGCTGGAAAAACGCATCGACGGGCTGATCGTGACCTCCGTTGGCGGTGACGACAGCGGCCTGGCGACGGGCCTGAAAGCGGTGCGCACGCCCATGGTCATCGTCGACCGGGCGCTGGACGGGATCGATGTCGACCTGGTGCGCATCGACCACGAACAGGGCGCTTACCTGGCGACTCGGCACTTGCTGGATCTGGGCCATCGCGACATTGCCTGCATTGGTGGCCCGAGCCATACCCGTGTGGCGCAGATGCGTATGGCGGGTTACTACCGCGCCCTGGCCGAGGCCGGGCTGGAAGTGCCTGCCGGTCGCGTGCTGGAAAGTGATTTCACCAGCACCGGTGGTTACGCGGCTGCGGCGCAACTGCTGGCGGATAATCCGCCCAGCGCGATTTTTGCCGGCAACGACATGATCGGCTTCGGCGTCTTGCGCGCGGCGGCCGAACGCAATATCCGCGTACCCGGCGAGCTGTCGGTGATCGGGTTCGATGATATTCAAATGAGCCAGTACGTGTACCCGGCGCTGACCACGGTAGGCCAGTCGATCCTGCAACTGGGAGAGATGGCGGCCGAGCTTTTGTTGCGACGAATTGCGACACCCCAATTGCCGATCGATCAACGCATCGTGACGCCGAGTATTGTCCTGCGCGAGTCGACGGCGCCGTTGGCCGGTGTGTTCGCCCAATACCGCTGAACCGAATTGATGAGTACTGATGTATGCCAGCAAAAATAGTGGTAATAGGCAGCCTGAACATGGACCTGGTCACCCGGGCCAGCCGGCTGCCCCGCGCCGGTGAAACCCTGATCGGCCAATCGTTTTCTACCGTCCCGGGCGGCAAGGGCGCCAACCAGGCGGTCGCTTCGGCGCGCCTCGGGGCCGAGGTCGCTATGGTCGGCTGCGTGGGCTCCGATGCCTATGGCGCGCAACTGCGCGATGCATTGTTGGTGGAAGGTATCGATTGCCAGGCCGTCAGCACCGTCGACGGTTCCAGTGGCGTGGCGCTGATTGTGGTGGATGACAGCAGCCAGAACGCGATCGTTATCGTCGCCGGCAGCAACGGCGAGCTGACTCCTGCCAAATTGCAGACATTTGATAACGTGCTGCAGGCCGCCGACGTCATCGTCTGCCAGCTTGAAACACCGATGGACACCGTCGGCCATGCCCTCAAGCGCGGTCGCGCACTGGGCAAGACCGTGATCCTCAATCCGGCGCCGGCCAGCGGTCCGCTGCCTGAGGATTGGTACGCTGCCATCGACTACCTGATTCCCAATGAAAGCGAAGCCTCGGCTTTGAGTGGCGTGGTGGTCGACTCACTGGACAGCGCCAAGGTCGCCGCCACGCATTTGATCAAGGCCGGTGCCGGCAAAGTGATCATTACCCTCGGCTCCGAAGGCGCGTTGTTTGCCGACGGCCAGGGCTTTGAGCACCTGGTGGCGCCCAAGGTCAAGGCGGTGGATACCACGGCTGCCGGTGACACCTTCGTTGGTGGTTTTGCGGCGGCGCTGGCCAACGGCAAGAGCGAGGCCGAGGCCATTCGTTTCGGCCAGGTGGCGGCGGCGTTGTCCGTGACCCGGGCCGGCGCACAACCCTCCATTCCTACATTGCATGACGTCCAAGGTTTTGTGCCCTCATGAAAAAGACTCCCTTGCTCAATATCGCGCTGTCGCGGCTGATCGCGTCCCTTGGCCATGGCGACATTCTGGTGATCGGTGATGCCGGCCTGCCTGTGCCGCCGGGCGTCGAGCTGATCGACCTGGCACTGACCAAAGGCATCCCGGATTTCGTCAGCACCCTGCGCATCGTGCTCAGCGAAATGCAGGTGGAAAGCCACGTGCTTGCCGAAGAAATCCTGCTCAAGCAACCGCCGGCCCTGGCTGATCTCAATACCCTGACCGAGCAGGCCGCCCTTGGCGAGCGCCGCCTGGTCAGCCACGAAGAGTTCAAGCAGCTCAGCCGCAAGGCGAGGGCGGTGGTGCGCACCGGCGAGTGCCAGCCTTACTGCAATATCGCGCTGGTCTCCGGCGTAACGTTCTAGAATTTCCCAACGACAAGGAGTGCGTCATGCAACGTGGTACCCAAACCCTGCGACACCTGTTCCGGAGTGTGCTGCTTTTGTCCGTGCTAACTGCTGCAAGCGCCCATGGGGCGGAAAAAATCGACCTGATCATCGATACCGACCCCGGTGCCGATGACGTGGTGGCCCTGCTGTTCGCCATGGCCTCGCCCGATGAGTTGAAGATTCGCGCGCTGACCACCGTTGCCGGCAATGTGCGTCTCGACAAGACCTCTCGCAATGCGCGCCTGGCCCGCGAGTGGGCAGGGCGCGAGGAAATCCCGGTATACGCTGGTGCTCCGAAGCCGATGCTGCGCACGCCGATCTATGCCGAAAACATCCACGGCAAGGAAGGCATCTCCGGTGTCACCGTGCATGAGCCGAAAAAAGGCCTGGCCGAGGGCAATGCCGTTGATTACCTGATCAAGACCCTCAGCACCGCCAAGCCTCACAGCATCACCATCGCCATGCTCGGCCCGCAAACCAACCTGGCGCTGGCATTGACCCAGGCACCGGAAATCACCCAAGGCATCAAGGAAGTGGTGGTGATGGGCGGCGCGCACTTCAACGGCGGCAATATCACGCCGGTGGCTGAGTTCAACCTGTTCGCGGACCCAATCGCGGCCGAGATCGTGCTCAAAAGTGGCGTCAAGCTGACGTATCTGCCGTTGGACGTGACCCACAAAGTGCTGACCAGCGACGCACGCCTGAAGCAGATTGCTGCGTTGAACAACAACGCGAGCAAGGTGGTGGGCGATATTCTTAATGAATATGTCAAAGGCGACATGGAGCACTACGGCATCCCGGGTGGCCCGGTGCATGACGCAACCGTCATTGCCTACCTGCTCAAGCCTTCGCTGTTCAGTGGCCGTGAGGTCAACGTGGTGGTGGACAGCCGTGAAGGCCCGACCTTCGGCCAGACCATCGTCGACTGGTACGACGGTCTGAAACAACCGAAGAACGCGTTCTGGGTTGAAAACGGCGATGCCCAGGGCTTCTTCGATCTGCTGACCGAACGTCTTGGTCGCCTGAAGTAAGCGGTCTACCGGTCGACGCTCGTCGGCCGGGTCTTATTCGCGCTCGGGGTCTGGTGCCCCCATGTGATCGGCCGGGTATTTCTCGAATACCTGGCCGATAAATGCCTGCGCGGCCTGTGTTCCCAGTTCCTTGACCAGCAGGTCGATACCGATGATTGCCAACTCCTCCGGGCTGCCCGGGCTGTAGGAGCTTTGCCCGTGGGGCCACTTGGCTTTGATGTCGGCGTGGATCGTCACGATGGTCATGGGTGTCTCGCGAGGCTGAAAGGCGGTTGGTGCATTAACTGGCGCGTGGAGTTAACCATTTTGCGCAGCGTTTGACACTGCTACTTAGGCATGAGGGGAGGGCTGTGCGACACTGTCGGCCTGTTTAATTGCCAGGGCAAACCGCGTGCAGATCGATTTGAACAACCCCGAGAGCCTCACGCTGGACGCTGTGAGGCAGTTGCTTGCCAGCGCCAGTGACAACGTTCACACCCAATTGCGCGTCACAAAGGCCGGCATTGCCTACATCTCTTCGGGCGTGGTGGGCGGTGTTGATATCGATGGCCTGTTGTTCCGCCTGGAGACTTGGGCGGCGGGTTCCGGTTATGTCGGCAACGTCGCGGCCAGCGATGAAGTGTGGGTGATGCAGATTTTCAACGCCCTCAAGCAGAACTGGCCGAAGCCACCGTTTGATTACATCGACATCTACTGAGTGCGTTCATATCTGGTGACGATTGATTCGCCAATCTGAAGCGTCGACTCAGGCAGACTGGCCCACGGCCATTTGTGACAATTCTGAAACCAAACGGCCAAACCATGGTCGCACGATCTCTGTCCATTTTTCTCAAAGGAGGCTTCATGCCTTGGAAGCTCGCATCACTCGGTACTTTGTTGGCTGCGCTTGTCTTGACGGGCTGCAGCACCCCGGGTACCTCTGAGCCAGCCAAAGACACTGCCGTGACCGATGCCGGTCATAGCCGCTGTGAGGCGAAGGCTGCCGAGTTCGCAATCGGCCAGAAGGCTTCGCCACAACTGCTGGAACAGGCCCGTAGCCGCGCCGGTGCGCAGAACGCACGAATCCTCAAGCCAGACGACATGGTCACCCTGGAATACCGCTCCGACCGCCTGAACCTCAATACCGATGACAACCTGGTGATCAATCGGGTCAATTGCGGCTGATTGTTACAGCGCTTTTATCCAGGCCATAAAAAACCCCGTCACATGGACGGGGTTTTTTAGATCAGCGCAGAAATTACTCTGGGCGAACCTGTGCAGCTTGCATACCCTTTTGGCCTTTCTCAGCCACGAAGGAAACGGTTTGGCCTTCTTTCAGGCTTTTGAAACCGTCGCTTTCGATAGCTTTGAAGTGTACGAACAGGTCGTCACCGCCACCTTGAGGAGTGATGAAGCCGAAGCCTTTTTCATCGTTGAACCATTTAACGGTGCCGGTTTGGCGATTAGACATGGTGTATCTCCAAGAAACATATATTTTCAGTAGTGCTGTGCTGCTCAGGCCAACTGGGCACACCGAGCTATCATAGTCGAAATGTTCGGCTTGGGAGCCCCCCCAAGGCATTGTTTGCTAATCAATCGCGTTGTGTTTCATGCCTTGGTTGGCTGAAAGCCCCGATCTACGGGGCTTCTGCACGAAATATCAGCTGGTAAAAAAAGCCGTAAAAGCTGCGTAATTTGTGAGAAATGGCAGTTTTCAGGGCTGTTTTTGGTCCATTAACTGGTCTGGCAGGGCCTGAATATTACTTTTTCTTCACGACTTTGCAGGACGAAATAGCCGCGACAGCTTTGTTCTTGAGCGCGGGATCTACGTTCTGGTTGGTCATGAGTTCCTTGATCTCCGCACCGCTCAATTCGGCATTGATCTTGTCCGCGCCACATTCGCAATGGTCTTGGGCGGTTTTTTTATCAACGCTTTGTTGGGCGGCAGCACTGCAATCCTTGATGAAGCTGTCCCGCGCGCCGGCAGGCCAGTTCGAAGGGGCTGCGGCGTGCGCGCCAAGGGACATGAAGGTCAGGGATGCAGCAAGGGCGAAAGTCGAGGTAAAACGCATAATGAAATGCTCCTGGAGTCGTGGACGAACGGTGATTCTCGGTGTGTTTGAGGCTCGCCGTACAGTTCAAGTTCACTTTTGGCGCTAAAAGCCGGGAATTTGCGTTTCATGAAGCGGAGCCGGCGCCATGACCGTTCATCTGTGCTAGCATCTTTCGCTTGGCTATTTTCCGGCGCGCCCTTTGCCGCCTTGCCAAGGTCTTTTTTGTTTAACTCCAGTCACTCTGGTTCGATTATCGGTTGGCCGAAAGGCTCCTGCCGCTGTAAGGCAGGCGTTCATCACTGAACGGCCTGGTGTTGGATCTTGTACTGGCTCATCCCAACCCACGTGACCTTTGGTAGGGGTCACCACTAGGAGAGGAGGCGCCATGCCAACTATTACTCTTCCCGACGGCAGTCAACGTTCATTCGATCATTCGGTTTCCGTAGCCGAGGTCGCCGCATCCATTGGTGCCGGCCTGGCCAAGGCCACCGTGGCCGGCAAGGTCGACGGCAAGCTGGTTGACGCCAGCGACCTGATCACCTCTGATGCCAGCCTGCAAATCATCACGCCCAAGGATCAAGAGGGGCTGGAGATCATTCGCCACTCTTGCGCGCACCTGATTGGCCATGCGGTCAAGCAGCTGTACCCAACCGCGAAGATGGTCATCGGCCCGGTCATCGACGAAGGCTTCTATTACGACATCGCCTACGAGCGTCCCTTCACTCCGGACGACCTAGCGGCCATCGAGCAGCGCATGCACGCGCTGATCGAGAAAGATTACGACGTCATCAAGAAGGTCACTCCGCGTGCCGAAGTGATCGATGTGTTCACCGCCCGCGGCGAAGACTACAAGCTGCGCCTGGTGGAAGACATGCCGGACGAGCAGGCCATGGGCCTGTATTACCACGAAGAATACGTCGACATGTGCCGTGGCCCGCACGTGCCGAACACGCGGTTCCTCAAGTCGTTCAAACTGACCAAGCTGTCCGGTGCCTACTGGCGCGGTGACGCAAAGAATGAACAACTGCAGCGGATCTACGGCACTGCCTGGGCTGACAAGAAGCAGCTGGCGGCCTACATCCAGCGCATCGAAGAAGCCGAAAAACGCGACCACCGCAAGATCGGCAAGCGCCTGAACCTGTTCCACCTCCAGGAAGAAGCGCCGGGCATGGTGTTCTGGCACCCGAACGGCTGGACCCTGTACCAGGTGCTCGAGCAGTACATGCGCAAGGTTCAGCGCGACAACGGCTACCTGGAGATCAAGACTCCGCAAGTCGTTGACCGCAGCCTGTGGGAGAAATCCGGGCACTGGGCCAACTACGCCGACAACATGTTCACCACCCAGTCGGAAAACCGCGACTACGCCATCAAGCCGATGAACTGCCCGTGCCATGTACAGGTGTTCAACCAGGGCCTGAAGAGCTACCGCGAGTTGCCGATGCGTCTGGCCGAGTTCGGTGCCTGCCACCGTAACGAGCCGTCGGGTGCGCTGCACGGCATCATGCGCGTGCGCGGCTTCACCCAGGATGACGCCCACATCTTCTGCACCGAAGAGCAGATGCAGGCCGAATCCGCTGCGTTCATCAAGCTGACCATGGACGTGTACCGCGATTTCGGCTTTACCGAAGTCGAAATGAAGCTGTCCACTCGTCCGGAAAAACGCGTCGGTTCCGATGAGCTGTGGGATCGCGCCGAGTCTGCACTGGCCGCCGCCCTTGATAGCGCGGGCCTTGCGTACGACCTGCAACCGGGCGAGGGCGCGTTCTACGGTCCGAAGATCGAGTTCTCGCTGAAAGATTGCCTTGGTCGCGTCTGGCAGTGTGGTACCCTGCAGCTCGATTTTAACCTGCCGATCCGTCTGGGAGCCGAATACGTCTCCGAAGACAACAGCCGTAAACACCCGGTTATGCTGCACCGGGCGATCCTCGGCTCGTTCGAACGGTTCGTCGGGATCCTGATCGAGCACTACGAGGGTGCATTCCCTGCGTGGCTGGCTCCGACACAGGCAGTGATCATGAATATCACTGATAAACAGGCAGATTTTGCCGCTGAAGTTGAAAAAACTCTCAATGAAAGCGGGTTTCGTGCCAAGTCCGACTTGAGAAATGAAAAGATCGGCTTTAAAATCCGCGAGCATACTTTGCTCAAGGTTCCCTATCTTTTGGTTATCGGAGATCGGGAAGTCGAGATGCAGACTGTCGCTGTGCGTACTCGTGAAGGTGCTGACCTGGGCTCGATGCCCGTCGCCCAGTTCGCTGAGTTCCTCGCGCAAGCGGTTTCCCGGCGTGGTCGCCCAGATTCGGAGTAATTATTATTAAGCGTGAAATGAGACAAGATAAACGAGCTGCACCGAAAGCCCCGATCAACGAGAATATCTCGGCACGCGAGGTTCGGTTAATTGGCGCTGACGGCGAGCAGATTGGCATCGTCTCGATTGATGAAGCGCTTCGTATTGCTGAAGAGTCCAAATTGGACCTGGTGGAAATCTCCGCCGACGCAGTCCCACCCGTTTGCCGGGTGATGGACTACGGCAAGTCGATCTTCGAAAAGAAGAAGCAGATTGCCGCGGCGAAGAAGAACCAGAAGCAGATTCAAGTAAAAGAAATCAAGTTTCGTCCAGGGACGGAGGAAGGGGATTACCAGGTAAAACTGCGCAACCTGGTACGTTTCCTGAGTGATGGGGACAGGGCCAAGGTATCCTTGCGATTCCGCGGCCGTGAGATGGCCCACCAGGAGCTGGGGATGGAACTCCTCAAGCGGGTTGAAGCTGACCTGCTCGAGTACGGTTCGGTCGAACAGCATCCGAAGATGGAAGGACGCCAGCTTATTATGGTCATCGCCCCGAAAAAGAAGAAGTAATCAATAGGGCACGGCAGGCCTTCTGATTATGTTTATCAACTGAATGCGGAGTACCGAACATGCCAAAGATGAAAACTAAAAGTGGTGCTGCTAAGCGGTTTCTGAAAACTGCTAACGGTATCAAGCACAAGCACGCTTTCAAGAGCCACATCCTGACTAAAATGTCGACCAAGCGTAAGCGTCAACTGCGCGGTAGCAGCTTGCTGCATCCGTCTGACGTGGCAAAAGTCGAGCGCATGCTGCGCCTTCGTTAATTTTAGTCAAGAATAGAGGAAGTAACTCATGGCTCGTGTAAAGCGTGGCGTCATGGCGCGTAAGCGCCACAAGAAAATTCTGAAACTTGCTAAAGGCTACTACGGCGCGCGTTCACGCGTATTCCGTGTTGCCAAGCAAGCGGTTATCAAGGCTGGCCAATATGCCTACCGTGACCGTCGTCAGAAAAAACGTCAGTTCCGCGCTCTGTGGATCGCTCGTATCAACGCTGGTGCACGTGTTAACGGTCTGTCCTACAGCCGTTTCATCGCTGGCCTGAAAAAAGCGTCCATCGAGATCGACCGTAAGGTTCTGGCTGATCTGGCAGTGAACGAAAAAGCGGCGTTTGCTGCGATTGTCGAGAAAGCTAAAGCCACCTTGGCTTAAGTACCCCCGACAGTCACCCTGGGCCGCTTTCGTGGCCCAAGGTGTTAAACGTCTTAAATAGGGGAAGAGCCTTCAAGCTCTTCCCCTATTTTGTATCTGGAGTCTGTACATGGAAAACCTGGATGCGCTGGTCTCTCAAGCACTAGAGGCTGTGCAAAGCGCAGAAGATATCAATGCCCTGGAGCAAATCCGGGTTCACTACCTTGGCAAAAAGGGTGAATTGACTCAGGTGATGAAGACCCTGGGGAATTTGCCGGCTGAAGAGCGTCCGCAAGTCGGTGCGCTGATCAACGTGGCCAAGGAGCGTGTTACAGAGGTTCTCAATGCGCGCAAGGCGTCGCTCGAGGAGGCCGATCTTGCGGCCAAGCTCGCCGCCGAGTCCATTGACGTGACCCTGCCTGGCCGTGGCCAGACCTCGGGCGGCCTGCATCCGATTACCCGGACTCTGGAACGTATCGAGCAGTTCTTTACCCACATCGGCTACGGCATTGCCGAAGGCCCTGAGGTCGAAGACGACTATCACAACTTCGAGGCGCTCAACATCCCAGGCCATCACCCGGCCCGGTCGATGCATGACACTTTCTATTTCAATGCGAACATGCTGCTGCGCACCCATACCTCGCCGGTACAGGTCCGCACCATGGAATCGCAGAAGCCGCCGATCCGCATCGTCTGCCCAGGCCGTGTGTACCGCAGCGACTCCGATATCACCCACTCGCCGATGTTCCACCAGGTCGAAGGCCTGCTGGTTGATCGCGACATCAACTTCGCCGACCTCAAAGGCACCATCGAAGAGTTCCTGCGGGTGTTCTTCGAGAAAGAGCTGGCGGTGCGTTTCCGTCCCTCGTTCTTCCCGTTCACCGAGCCATCCGCTGAAGTCGACATGGAATGCGTGATGTGCAGCGGTAAAGGCTGCCGCGTCTGCAAACAGACCGGCTGGCTGGAAGTGATGGGTTGCGGCATGGTTCATCCCAACGTGCTGCGCATGTCCGGGATCGACCCGGAAGAATTCTCGGGCTTTGCCTTCGGCATGGGCGTTGAGCGTCTGGCCATGCTGCGTTACGGCGTGAACGACTTGCGTCTGTTCTTCGACAACGACTTGCGGTTCCTCGCGCAATTTCGCTAGTCGTAACGGATCTTTAGGAGAGCAGGATGAAATTCAGTGAACAATGGCTGCGTGGCTGGGTAAGCCCGCAGGTAAGTCGCGACGAGCTGGTTGCCCGTCTGTCGATGGCCGGCCTTGAGGTCGATAGCGTTACGCCGGCCGCCGGTGTTTTCAGTGGCGTGGTAGTGGGCGAGGTGCTGAGCACCGAGCAACACCCGGATGCTGACAAGTTGCGTGTGTGCCAGGTCAGCAATGGTGCGGAAACCTTCCAGGTCGTGTGCGGAGCGCCCAATGTGCGCCCGGGCCTGAAAATCCCGTTCGCCATGATCGGTGCCGAGCTGCCGGGCGACTTCAAGATCAAGAAGGCCAAGCTGCGTGGCGTTGAATCCAACGGCATGCTGTGCTCCCAGGCGGAGCTGCAGGTCGGTGAAGGCAATGATGGCCTGATGGAACTGCCGGCCGACGCACCAGTGGGCCAGGACATCCGTGTCTACCTGGAACTGGAAGACGCCAGCATCGAGGTCGACCTGACCCCGAACCGCGGCGACTGCCTGTCCCTGGCCGGCCTGGCACGTGAAGTCGGCGCGCTGTACGCCGCCGCCGTTACACGTCCGGCGGTTGCAGCCGTCCCTGCCGTGCACGACGAAGTACGCTCCATCGAAGTGCTGGCACCCAACGCTTGCCCACGTTACCTGGGTCGTGTGATCCGTAACGTCGACCTGTCCAAGCCAACCCCGCTGTGGATGGTTGAGCGTCTGCGCCGTTCCGAAGTGCGCAGCATCGACGCTGCCGTCGACATCACCAACTACGTGATGCTGGAGCTGGGCCAACCGCTGCACGCTTTCGATCTTGCCGAAATCAACGGTGGCATCCGCGTGCGCATGGCCGAAGAAGGCGAAAAGCTGGTGCTGCTCGATGGCCAGCAAGTCAGCCTGCGCGCTGACACCCTGGTGATCGCTGACCACTCCCGCGCCCTGGCGATTGCCGGTGTGATGGGTGGCGAGCACAGCGGCGTGTCCGCAACCACTCGTGACATCTTCCTCGAAAGCGCCTTCTTCGATCAGATCGCCATTGCCGGCAAGGCCCGCTCCTACGGCCTGCACACCGACGCCTCGCACCGCTACGAGCGTGGCGTGGACTGGCAACTGGCCCGTGAAGCCATGGAGCGCGCCACTGGCCTGCTGCTGGAAATCACTGGCGGCGAAGCCGGCCCGATCATCGAGACCGTCAGCGAGCAGCACCTGCCGTCGGTTGCACCGATCATCCTGCGCGCCAAGGCCGTTGAGCAAATGCTTGGCCTGGTGATCGACCCGATTGAAATCGAGCGCCTGCTGTCGGCACTCGGTCTCGGTATTTCTGCCGGTGAAGCGGGGCAGTGGCACGTAGAAGTGCCAAGCCATCGCTTCGATATCAGCCTGGAAGTCGACCTGATCGAAGAGCTGGCCCGCTTGTACGGCTACAACCGCCTGCCGGTCCGTTACCCGCAAGCGCGCCTGGCGCCACAGCCGAAAGCTGAAGCCCGTGCGCACCTGCCGGAACTGCGTCGCCTGCTGGTGGCTCGTGGTTATCAGGAAGCGGTGACCTACAGCTTCATCGATCCAAAGCAATTCGAACTGTTCAACCCAGGCGTCGAGCCGCTGTTGCTGGCTAACCCGATCTCCAACGACATGGCGGCCATGCGTTCGTCGCTGTGGCCGGGTCTGGTGAAAGCGCTTTCCCATAACCTGAACCGTCAGCAAGACCGCGTTCGCATGTTCGAAAGCGGCCTGCGTTTTGTCGGTCAGCTGGATGGCCTGAAGCAAGAGCCGATGCTGGCTGGCGTAGTCTGCGGCAGCCGTCTGCCGGAAGGCTGGGCACAGGGGCGCGACACCGTCGACTTCTTCGACGTCAAGGCCGATGTGGAAGCGGTACTGGGCTTTGCCGGTGCGCTGGATGCCTTCACTTTCACCCCAGGCAAACACCCGGCGTTGCACCCGGGGCAGACCGCACGTATCGAACGTGAAGGTCGCCTGGTGGGCTTCGTGGGTGCGATTCACCCTGAACTGTCGAAAACCCTGGGGCTGGACCGTCCAGTCTTCGTTTTTGAGCTAGTCTTGGCTGAAGTCGCCTCGGGCAAAATGCCTAAATTCAGCGAGTTGTCGCGTTTCCCTGAAGTACGACGTGATCTGGCGCTGATTGCTGATCAAGGTGTTGCAGCCAGTGCGGTTCTGGACGTAATCCGTGAAAATGCAGGGGAATGGCTGACAGACCTCAGGCTATTTGACGTCTATCAGGGTAAAGGCATTGATCCGCATAGAAAAAGCCTTGCAGTTGGCTTGACCTGGCAGCATCCATCGCGCACTCTTAATGACGATGAGGTGAATACGACGACACAAAATATCCTCACCTCGCTCGAACAAAGGTTGAACGCCACGTTAAGGAAGTGACGTATGGGGGCTTTGACGAAAGCTGAGATGGCGGAACGTCTGTATGAAGAGCTGGGCCTGAACAAACGCGAGGCCAAGGAATTGGTCGAGCTGTTCTTTGAAGAAATCAGGCACGCTCTTGAAGACAACGAACAGGTCAAATTGTCCGGTTTCGGCAATTTTGACCTGCGGGACAAACGCCAGCGGCCTGGCCGCAATCCAAAAACGGGAGAAGAAATCCCGATCACGGCTCGCCGTGTGGTCACCTTTCGTCCAGGGCAGAAGTTGAAGGCCCGAGTTGAGGCTTATGCTGGAACCAAGTCATAACGACGAACTGCCCGTCATCCCAGGCAAACGCTACTTCACCATTGGTGAAGTCAGCGAGCTCTGTGCGGTAAAGCCGCACGTGCTGCGCTATTGGGAGCAGGAGTTTCCTCAACTCAACCCCGTCAAACGCACCGGGAACCGTCGGTATTATCAGCGCCAGGATGTGCTGATGATCCGGCAGATCCGTGCGTTGTTGTACGACCAGGGGTTCACCATCAGCGGCGCGCGCCAGCGTATGTCCGGTGATGAAGCCAAAGACGACACCACCCAATACAAGCAACTGATCCGCCAGATGATCTCCGAACTGGAAGATGTGCTGGTGGTTTTGAAGAAGTAATTCCGGCTTTTAAAATACTTCCACATTTCAAAAGCTTGCGGTATATTCCTGATCGCTTCGTCGCGAAGCAAACCCAGTAACACGCCTAGTCGGGGCGTAGCGCAGTCCGGTAGCGCACTAGCATGGGGTGCTAGGGGTCGAGTGTTCGAATCACTCCGTCCCGACCATATAATTTGAAAAGGCCGCGAGATTTATCTCGCGGCCTTTTTATTTGCCTGCATTTTACCCTTCACAGAACAGCCGGCTCTTCCCTAGGCCAACGCGTCGCGCCTGGCAAAGATGTCTGCCATTTGCGCCGCGTTCTCGGTTCCCCATGTGCACAGCGGGATGATCGCATCCGCCAGGCTAAGGCCAAGCGGGGTCAGCGTGTAGTCCACGCGCGGGGGCACTTCCTTGTAGTCGGTCCGTGCAAGCACCTGATCGGCTTCCAGGTCCTTCAACTGCTGGATCAGTACCTTGTCGCTGACGCCAGGGATCAAGCGCTTGAGCTCGCCATAGCGTTTCGGGCCTCCGCGCAGGAAAAACAGGACCAGCGGTTTCCACTTGCCCGAGATGATGCGCAGCGTGGCGTTGAGCCCGCAGCCGGTGTCGCAGATTTCAGATGTTGTCGTCATTTTTGATACTTACCAAAAGGTGCATACTTGTCCTTAGGTTAGCAGCGCTGCATCCTCGTCTCAAGCAAGCAATTTCCTGCTTGGGTACAACGCCAACGAAGGATGCACGTCATGACCAGACTGAATGGAAAGACCGCCGTGATCACCGGCGGCGCTACGGGCATCGGCCTCGCCGCAGCAAAACGCTTCATCGAAGAGGGTGCCTTTGTCTTCATCTTCGGCCGCCGCCAGGAAGCGCTCGATGCCGCCGTGGCCGAGCTCGGGCCCAATGCCCGCGCGGTGAAGGGCTCGGTCTCCGATCAGGCCGACCTCGACCGACTCTACGCGGCAGTGAAGGCCGAGCGCGGAACCCTCGACATCGTCTTCGCCAATGCCGGGGCGGGTAGCCCGCTTGCGCTCGGCAAGCTCACCGCCGAGCACATTGACGAAACCTTCGAGACCAACGTGAAGGGCCTGATCTTCACGGTCCAGAAGGCGCTGCCGCTGATGGGGCAGGGCGGTTCGATCATCCTGACCGGATCCAGCGCCGGCACCACGGGCGCCCCGGCATTCAGCGTCTACAGCGCAAGCAAGGCGGCCGTGCGCAACCTCGCGCGCACGTGGGCGGAAGATCTGAAGGGCACGGGTATCCGGGTCAATGTGTTGTCGCCCGGGCCGACTGCGACCGAACTCGCGAAGGCAGCGCTGGGCGAAGAAGGCATGAAGGTCTTCGCCTCGATGAATCCGCTCCAGCGCATGGCCGATCCGGCGGAAATCGGAGCGGCAGCCGCGTTTCTTGCGTCCCGGGACAGCAGCTTCATGACTGCCAGTGAGCTCGCCGTCGACGGCGGCCTGGCGCAAATCTGACCAAAGGAGATTTTTATGAGTTACGCCATTATCGGCTTCGGCAAACTCGGCCAGGCGCTTGCCAAGGCATTTGCCCGCAAAGGCATCGAAGTATCCGTTGCAACCACGCGCGATCCGAAAAGTTTTGCAGCCGAAGCGGCCGCGATCGGCCCCGGGGTTATTCCAAACACACTGGCGCAAGCCCTCGAGGCGGATACCGTCTTTTTGGCCGTTCGTTTTGAGTCTCACCCGGATGTCGCAAAGACACTGCCGACCTGGAAGGGCAAGACCGTCATCGATGTGACCAATGCCTACGGTGTGCCGCCTGAGGAACTGGGAGGTCAGCCTTCCTCCAGGGTCGTCGCGCAGGCCTTCACGGGTGCGAGACTGGTCAAGGGGTTCAACCATTTGGCCGCTGCCGTTCTAGACCAGGACCCGGCCGTACAGGGTGGCAGGAGAGTCGTGTTCCTGGCGAGCGACGATGACGGCGCCGCAGCGGAGATTGGTGTGCTCGCGGAAAATCTCGGTTTTTCGCCGATCAAACTTGGCGGGCTTTCGGAAGGCGGGCTGCTTGTGCAGGCGCGCGGAAACAGCTGGGGTCAGCTGATCTTCAAGGACTTGGTCAAGTTCGATTGAGGGATCAGTGATCGCACATTTTGATGCGAGATGACCTCAGGTCCTCGCCGATAGACAGGGCGGCATCAGCCGCCTTGTTCATCCTCCGCTCTCAGGAAAGATGCACCCGCCATTGCGGACCAGCGCCTTCACTTCCTCGCTCACCTGCATCGGGTCTTGACTTAATCGAGCAAAAAACTCCTCGCTGCGCCGCACGTACGACTTCGAATCATGCTTCGCGCTCCAGAGCACGATGTTGATCACAATGGGAATGAGGTCCAGGCCCTTCTCGGTCAACGTGTAAAAGTCCTTGCGCCTGTCGTCGGGGCTGGGGGCCTTGGAGAGAACCCCTTGCTCCTCCAGAAAGGCCAATCGGGAAGCCAGCACATTGGTCGCGATTCCCTCTTCCGATTTCAGGAAATCGCCATACGTTTTCTTTCCCACAAAAACGATGTCGCGAATGATCAAGAGCGACCACCGGTCGCCAAAAATCTCCACGCCGTAGTTCACCGCGCAATGGGACCGAAAGTCTTCTTTGAGAGTTTTTTTCATGGCCGCATCTTAGCATCACTTGCGTGGCGCAAGTAAGATTCGCCAGATCACTTGCTTTTTACAAGTGATGCGACCAGCATGGTTCCTACGTTGAGTCCCCAACACCTTTCGCGCACCCCATCACTCACGAGGAACACGCACATGCATGTTTTTGTTACCGGCGGCACCGGCCATTCCGGTCCATACGTCATCTCCGATCTTATCGCTGCCGGCCATGAGGTCACGGCCCTCGCTCGGTCCGACACGGCCGCGGCGCAGGCTGCTGCGCTCGGCGCCAAGGTGCGTCGCGGCAATCTCGAGGATCTCGACGGGCTGAAGGAAGCGGCCGCAGCCTCGGACGGCGTCATTCACCTCGCGCATCGGCAGGATCTGATTCCAACCGGCGGGATCAACGCCGTTGCAGCCGCCGAGCTTGAGATCATGCTCGCCTATGGCGAGGCATTGGCCGGGAGCGCAAAGCCGTTGGTCGTGTCTGGTAGCGTCGGCTCGCCCGGGTGGGAGGGCCTGGGCCGGCCGGCCACCGAGGAGGATCCGCCCCTTCCTGGCGGCGATCCGTACAAGAACACCCTGCGGGTTCGCAACATCGTGGAAACCACGGTGATCGGTCTCGCCGAAAAGGGCATACGGTCTTCTATCGTGCGGATCCCGGAGATCATGCACAGCTCCACCGATAACGCCGGCTTCCTTGCGTTGTTGATCGGGCTGGCCAAGGAAAAGGGCGTCGTCGGCTATCCCGGAGACGGTGCCAACCGTTGGGGTGCCGTGCATGTCCGCGACCTCGCCACCGTATTTCGCCTGGCGCTGGAAAAAGGCGCAGCGGGCAGAAACTGGCATGCAATCGCCGAGGTCGCTATCCCATACCGTCAGATCGCCGAAGCCATTGCCAGCCGCTTGAATCTGCCGGCCGTGCCAATCCCCGCGGACGTGCTGATGCTGCCCGGATACTTCGGGTTCCTTGCGAATCTGGTCACGCTGGACACCCCGACATCGAATGCCATCACGCGCCGGCTGCTTGGCTGGGAACCGACCCAGCCCGGACTCTTCGCCGACCTGGATAACGGTCATTACTTCCCGGCCGGCTGATGGGATGAGGGCACATGCTGGAAAACTACCCGATTTCAAACGGAGACTGCACATGAGCACTATCAGCATCATCGGTTCGGGAGGCATGGCCACAGCGGTCGGCGGCCGCATCGCCAAGGCCGGATACACCGTCGAGGTGGTCAGCCGCGATCCCGCCAAGGCCCAGGCGCTTGCCGACAAGCTCGCATCCGGAGCGATCACCGGGACTTACGGCGCCACTCCGGCGGGCGACATCGTCATTCTCGCCGTACCGTACACCCATGCGCTCGCGGTACTGGCCGACTTCGGGAAAGCGCTCGACGGTAAGGTGATCATCGACATCACCAACCCGGTCGCTCCCGATCTCTCGGGTCTCGTTACTTCCCAGGGCAGCTCCGGCGCGCAGGAGATCGCCAAGGTCGCCCCGGCCACCGCGCATGTCGTCAAGGCGTTCAATACGCTCTTCGGCCACGTACTTGCCAAGGGTGAACGCCTCGATGCGTTCATCGCGGCGGACGATGCGGACACCAAGGCGCGCTTCTCGACCTTCCTCGAGAGTCTCGGGCTGCGTCCGTTGGATGTCGGCGGCCTGCAGATGGCCCAGTCGCTCGAGTGGCTCGGCCTGATGATGATCGGCCTGGCCAAAAACGGCGCCGGCACCTGGGACATCGCCATGAATGTCGATATCGGCTGAGTCCTTTTCGGTGATGGGCTCGGCGGCTGGGGCTACGACTAACCCCAGCCGCCGATGCTTGATCATTTCCGACCTAGTACCTCATTTCCACCGCCACATAAGCCCCAATCCCATCCCCCGGATACAACGACGCCGTATCCTGCCCCTTCGCGTCATACAGCGGCTGCACTGCCGTCACGTACTTCTGGTTGGTCAGGTTCTTCAAATCCAGCGACACCTTCCAGTCCTTGCTCGGCGTCTCATACCCCACGTTCGCCCCGAAGATGGTGTAGGAGGGCGCATAGAAACTGTTCGCATAATCCACCGCCGTACGCGACGCCGATTGCACATTCACCCCGGTATAGAAGCCCGCCGGGTGCTGATACTGCAGCTCGCCCTGGTAGATATGCTTCGGAATCCCCGGCAACTGGTTGTCGCCGAAGGTCGGGTCGTGCCGGTAGTAGAAGTCGTTGTAGGTGTACACCTGGCGCAGGGTGACCTTTTCACCCGAGGTGTTCTCCCACAGGCGCGTATTCAAGCCGGCCTCGATGCCTTGGTGGATCGTCGGTGTGGCGTTGAAGGCACCGGTGATCGCCGCGGCAGTGGAGGTGGCCGGGATGATCTGCACGTTGAGCAATTCATCTTTCACCCACGAACGGTAGAGCGCCAGGCTGCCGTCGAAGATGCCCGACGAACCCTTGATGCCGATTTCCACGGTGTTGGCTTTTTGCTCCACCAGCGGCCGTACGTACGGCGTGGTCGGCCCGGAGCCGGAGTATTCCCACGACGCCGGTGGATCGACCGAGCGGCTGACGTTGGCAAACACTTGCAGTTGCGGGGTGAACTCATAACGCACGCCCAGTCGCGGTGCCAGGCTCCAGTTGTCGTAGGTCACGTCGCTCGGGTAAGTGGTGGTGTTGGCCACCAGCGCTTCCTTGACGTCGGCATGGCGGCGTACGTTGATCGCTGACACGCCGCTGGTCAGCCACAGGCCGTCCACCAGTTCCAGGTCGTTGCCCACGGAGAACACGTGATCGAACGAGGAGCTGTAGTCGACGAACTTGCGCGTCTGTTTGTTGGCGAAGGTGGAGTCGACCTGGCCCTTGAGGTGTTCGGTGGAGGTGAAGGCCAGGCTGGAGCGGCTTTCGTGGCCGAACAGGGTGTCGCGGCGGTCGTAGTTGATCACCGCGCTCAGGTCATGCCAGTCCCAGTAGCTGGGGTTGCTCGGGCTGTTCGGGCTGTTGTTGTGGGCGTACTGGTAGTAGACGAAACCCACCGACAGGGTGGCGTCGTCGTCGAAGGTGTAGGTGGTCTTGCTGCCGGCCCATACGCTACCGGGGCGACGGCTGCCGGCGCCGCTGCTTTCGGCGGTGTCACTGGCGCGGTCGGAGCGGTGTTTGACCGCATCCAGGGTGGTGGCGCTCGGGTCGTTGTGGAACTCGTCGCGGTAGCGCAGCATCACTCGGGTTTCGAGTTGCGGGCTGAAGCGGTAGCCAAAGTTGGCCACCACGCCCTGGCTTTTCGACAGGCTGTAGTCGCGGTAACCGTCGCTGCGGTAGTTGTCGGCATTCAGATAGTAATCGAACGCACCTTCTACGCCGCCGACGCTCAGGCTTTGTTTGTTGTAGCCGTAGCTTCCGGTTTCCGCCCGCACTCGCAGGCCGGGCGCGGTGTAGCCGGTCTGGTTGACGAAGTTGATGGCGCCGCCAAGGCTCAGCGCGCCGTACTGGAAGGCGTTGGCACCGCGCAGGATCTCGGTGTAGTTCACCCCCGAGCCGTTGAGGAATTCGTAGGGTGTACCGCCCGGCCCGGTGATCGGCAGGCCGTCGAACAGGAACTTGATGCCCTCACGGAAGTACCCCGGCGAGGTGTTGGCGCCCGATCCGCGGATGGAGATCTTGGCGGCGTCGTTGCCGCCGGTGGACTGCACGAACACGCCCGGCTGATAGGCGAGGGTGTCCTGCAAAGTGGCGGTCCGTCCCTTGGCCACTTGTTCGCTGTCGACCACGCTGGTACCGCCTGGCACTTCGGACAACTGACTTTTTGCCGCCTCAACGGGCGTGATTTTTCGTGCTTCTACCGTCACCGTTTTCAGCCGCGTCCCGGTGGCGGGCGTGACTTCGTCATCGGCTTGTACGCTGGCGGAAAATGCCAGGGCCGAGCCCAGTCCCAACATGGCCAGCCAAGTTGCCTGCCGCACGGCAAGTGTCAACTTTTGCAACTCTCCCCGAAAGATTGGATCCATTAAGCGTGTTCCTTGTGAATAGATAAATGAGCCCCAGCTTTCTATTCGAATAGTCATGCCTGTTTCGCTCTGAGCAGTTTCTGTGCCAACGCTATTTATCAAGGAATACGGTGGTTTAGTGGGGGTGAAGTGTTCTACCGGACACTTTGTTTTGAATCGATGTTTAATTCTCAACAGTCAACTTTTTTAACCGGTTTACTGTAACTGTCGCGAACGCAACAGTTGATAAGCAGTGTGTAAGGCTACCAACAACCCAGTGTGATATTGCGGGTATAACCATATAAGTATTTGGTAGCGAAAAGCCCTGTTTGTAAGGGTTGTGCGCTTGTCTGTTGGTCAAAAAGGCATTTCTTGAAGACTGGCATGCTCACTGCATTACACCGTGTAGTTGCAAACTTTCAGAGTTCCTCAAAGGAAGCGTCATTGACAACCATCCTGAAACTTTCCGCGGTTATTTCACTGTCCCTGGCGATCAATGCCTGTTCGCCGGCTGCGGCACCGAAACATGAAACGTCTGCGGCTGATGGCACGGTCACCAACGGTGTAGTGACTTATTCGGCGACGGACTTTCATGAGTCGTCACCGGGGCGTAGCGGAGGAACTTTGCGAGTCTCAGCCGCCTCCGACGCCGGCAGTTTCGATGTTCATGCACTGTCTAACGGCAACATCCAGTGGATGGGTCGGATTCTCTTCGATTGCCTGGTGTATCAGGACGAGCAGGGCAATATCAGCCCCTGGCTGGCCCGCTCCTGGGACATCTCCGACGACGGCAAGACCTACACCTTTCACCTGCGCGATGACGTGACCTTCAGCGACGGCGAGAAATTCAACGCCCAGGCGCTGCAAACCAACCTGGAGCACATGCGCGATCCGGCAACCAAGTCCCCGTTGGCAGCGGCCTATATCGCGCCGTATCTGGATGGCAAGGTCATCGACGACTACACCTTCGAAGCCCATTTGCGCGAACCCTACACGCCCTTCCTGGATGTGCTGGCGCAGTCCTGGCTGAGCATGATCTCCCCCAGGCAGATCCGCGAGGCGCCGAAGACCATCGCCGAACATCCCATTGGCAGCGGCCCGTTTCTGTTGCAGAGCTACACCCGTGACCAGGGCGCAGTGTTCATCAAGCGCCCCGGCTACAACTGGGCGCCGCCGGTGACCCGTCACAAGGGTGAGGCATACCTGGACCGTATCGAATTGAGCTACGTCCCCGAAGCCATGATTCGTTTCACTGCACTTGAGTCCGGCCAGTCGGATTTCGCCCTCGACGCCCCAGCCCAGAACGCCGCCGCCATCCGCGCCAACCCCAACCTGGTGATGCGCAGTCGGATTCGCAAGGGCAACCCCAGCCGCGGCATCGTGTTCAACGTTGAGCAGGCACCCTTCGACGACGTGCGAGTACGTCGCGCCGTGGCCAAAGCCGTCGACCGCGAAGGTCTGGCGTGGATTTCCGGCTTCGGCGAATACATCGCCAAAGCCGATTTCCTGGCGGCGAATACCCGGTTTTATCAACCCAACAAAGAGGCCCTGGCCTACGACGTCAAGGCGGCCAATACCTTGCTCGACGACGCCGGCTGGACAGGGCGCGACGCCCAGGGCTATCGGACCAAGGCCGGGCAGCGCCTGAAGGCGACCTTGTTGGCCTACAGCAGCCCGGCCTTTCCCGGCAGCGTTTCGGTGGCCATCCAGGCCGACCTGAAAAAAGTCGGCTTTGAGATGACCGTCGAGATGCTGCCGCTGACCCGGGTGATCGAGCGGCGCTATGCCGGGAAGTTCCAGGCGATGGCGGACGGTTACTGGCACACCAACACACCCGACGGCATGTTCGTGCTTTATCACAGCGAGTCCATCAGCACCGATAAAAGGATTGGCCAGAACGTTGGGCGCTTCCGTGATGCGCAGTTGGATCGAGTGCTCAGCGCCGCTCGCCAATCCCGCGATCCGGTTGAGTTGCAGGCGCTCTACGGCGAAGCACAAAAGCGCCTGACTGAAACCGTGCCGTCGGTGCCTTCGGTGGAAGCTCAGGTACTCACTGCCTATGGCCGACAAGTCCAGGGCGTGATTTTCGACACCTCCCACAACGTACCGTTCTTCACCAGCATCTGGCTGGACCGGGGGCAACCATGAGCCTGTTCAAATCCATCGCCTGGCGCCTGCTGGCGGGCATCGGCGTGCTGTGGGGCGCGGCGACGCTGACCTTTCTGGCCGTCAACTTCAGCGGCGGTGACACCGCGCTGGCGATCCTCGGTGGCCCGGATGCGATGCCCACCCCGGAGCTGTTGGCGCGGGTGCGGGCCGAGTACGGCCTGGACCAACCGCTGATCGTGCAATACGGCAATTATCTGCTGCGTCTGGCTCACGGCGACCTGGGCGAGTCCTACCGCCTGCGCATCCCGGTGCAGCAGGCGATTGCCGAGCAGATCGGCGCAACCATTCAATTGTCCCTTAGCGCCGCGCTGCTGGCGGTGGTGTTGGCGCTGGTGTGCGCGATCCTCACTGCCAACCGTTCGCGCTGGGTTCGCTCGGTTGCTTCAGGCAGCGAGCTGGTGCTGTCGTCGGCGCCTTCGTTCGTGATCGGCATGCTGCTGTTGCTGGTGTTTTCGTTTCATTGGCACTGGTTGCCGCCGTCCGGTTCGGTGGGCTGGCGCTCGTTGATCCTGCCCTCCGGTGCGCTGGCCTTGCCGGTGGCGGCGGTGCTGACCCAACTGCTGCGCCAGTCCCTGGAAGACACCCTCGAACAACCCTTTATCGCCATGGCCCGTGCACGCGGCCTGTCCGAAACCGCCGTGCGCCTGCGTCACGCCTTGCGCCACGCGCTGGTGCCATTGGTAACGCTGGCCGGGTTCGTGTTCGCCAGCCTGCTGGGCGGCGCGGTGGTGGTGGAATTGCTGTTTGCACGCCAGGGCATCGGGCGCTTGATGCTCGACGCCACCAGCAACAAAGACGTGCCGATGGTGTTGGGCGTGACCTTGCTCGCCGCCACGGTGTACGTGCTGGTGAACCTGGCTGTCGATTTGATCAACCGCTGGATCGACCCCCGGGCCAATCAAGCGTGAGTGCCTTTGAAGAAGGAAAAACCATGAGTGCTTCGATCCCCGCTGAAGTGAGTTATGCCGACTTGCACCAGCGTTTCGCCGACGTATTTGCACGGATAGCCGACACCGCCGTCGCCCGCGAGCAGCAGCGCGAGCTGGCCCACGATGCGGTGGCATGGCTGCGGGAAGCCGGCTTTGGTGCCCTGCGCGTGCCGCAGGCCCAGGGCGGCCTGGGTGCCAGCCTGCCGCAGTTGTTTCGCCTGTTGATTGAACTGGGGGAGGCCGATTCAAACCTGCCGCAGATCGTGCGTGCGCATTTCGGTTTCGTTGAAGGCCGGCTGTCCAGCCGCGACAGCGAGTCCCAGGATTACTGGTTCGCCAAAGTCGTCGACGGCGAACTGTGGGGCGCCGCCATGGCCGAGCGCACCGACACCACCCGCAACTCGGTGACCCTCAGCGCAGTCGACTCCGGCTGGCAGCTGGACGGTGAGAAGTACTACTGCACCGGCACGCTGTACGCCAACTGGATTGCCGCCGTGGCCCTGGATGGCGAGGACTTTGTCAGCCTTGCGGTGCGTACCGATGCGCCGGGTGTGACTGTCGAGGACGACTGGGACGGCTTCGGCCAGCGCCTCACCGGCAGCGGCACCACCCGCTTCAAGGCGGTCGACGTACCGGCGCAGCACATCGTGCGGCGCTTCAAGAAAGACGAGCTGCGTGCCGAGTCCTACCTGAGCGCGTTCTACCAACTGTTCCACCTGGCGACCCTGGCCGGCATCGCCAACGCGGTGCTGCGCGACGCCACCGAATTCGTCAAAGGCCGCACCCGTGCGTTTGGCGTGCCGGGGCAATCGAGTCCCAAGGATGACCCGCTGGTGCAGCGGGTGATCGGTCGCCTGTCGAGCCTGGCTTACGCGGCCCGCACTCAGGTGCTGGCCGTTGCCGAGGTGCTGCAGCAAGTGCACGACGCGGAGCAGGGCGGCTACGCCAGCGAACAGCATTACACCGAGGCCGAGATCCGCGCCTTTCAAGCCCAGCAGATTGTGCTGGAACAAGTGCTGGAAGCCACCACGCTGCTGTTCGAAGTCGGCGGCGCCTCTGCCACCAGCGAGTCGCGCCGCTTCGACCGCCACTGGCGCAACGCCCGCACCCTGGCCTCCCACAACCCGGCGATCTTTCGCGAACGGGCCCTGGGCAATTACTACCTCAACGACGTCACTCCCAACGCCGCGTGGCGCAGCCTGCAAGCCGCCGACGCCGAGCAGCAGGCCGCCCGCGACGAAGCGAGTGCGGTATGAGCCTCCAACCCTTGAATAAAAAAGGATCACCCATGCGTTACCGTCAACTGGGCAACAGCGATCTCCAAGTCAGCGTGCTGGGCCTGGGCACCATGACCTGGGGCCACCAGAACACCGAAACCGATGCCCATCAGCAGATTGATCTGGCGCTGGCCGAAGGCATCAACTTCATCGACACCGCCGAGATGTACCCCACGCCCACCAAGGCCGAAACCTGGCGCACCACCGAGCGCTATATCGGCAGTTGGCTGGCGGCCAGTGGTCGACGCGACGAGGTGATCCTGGCGAGCAAAATTGCCGGCCCGGCCCGTGACCCCAACAGCCAGCAGCACATCCGCGACGGCCTCAGCCACCACGACCGGCGCAACATCGTCGAAGCCCTGGACGGCAGCCTCAAGCGCCTGAACACCGACTACCTCGACCTCTACCAACTGCACTGGCCCGACCGCACCACCAACATCTTCGGCCAGCGCGAATACCCGTATCAGGCAGACAACCAAAGCGTTGCCATCGAGGAAACCCTGGCGGTGCTGGCCGACCAGGTCAAGGCCGGCAAGGTGCGGCATATCGGCGTCTCCAACGAAACCCCGTGGGGCGTCGCCGAGTTTCTCAAGCAAAGCGAACGCCTTGGCCTGCCGCGGATTGCCAGCGTGCAAAACCCCTACAGCCTGCTTAACCGCCTGTACGAAGGCGGGCTCTCGGAGTTCAGCCACCGCGAAGGCGTCGGCCTGCTGGCGTACTCGCCGCTGGCCTTCGGTGCGCTCACCGGCAAGTACCTCGGTGGCGCACGCCCCGAGGGTTCGCGGCTGTCGGCGGTGTACCGCACCTTCAACCGTTATGACAGCGCCTCGGCCCAGGAAGCCATCACCGGCTACGTGGAAATTGCCCGGCAAAACGGCCTGACACCGGCCCAGTTGGCCCTCGCATTCATCATCGACAAACCCTTCGTCACCAGCGCGCTCACCGGGCAAACCAGCCTGGCGCAATTGCGCGACAACCTCGGCGCGCTGGACGTGAGCCTCAGCGACGAGATCAAGGCGCAGATCCAGGCCATCCACCAGCGCATTCCCAACCCCGCGCCCTAGTACCAGGAGCCTGGCATGACGCAAAGCATTGAAACGTTGATCGGCAATCGTCCGTTGCGTCTTGCCGGTTTTACCCAGCTGCGACCGGGGCTGTTGCTCGCCGGGGTATTTGTCGGGCTGTTGCTGCTGGCCGCTGTTTTTCCACAGTGGCTGGCCCCGTATGACCCGCTGGATGCCTCGGCGCGCCTGGCGTTCCAGGCACCGAGCAACGTGCATTGGCTGGGCACCGATGAGAATGGGCGTGACGTGCTCAGCCGCTTGATTTACGGCGTGCGCTCGTCGCTGTTCATGGGCCTGGCCGCCACTGCGCTGGGCCTGGCCTGGGGCACCTTGCTCGGGCTGATCGCCGGCCTCGGCCCGCGCTGGCTGGACGGCGCCTTGATGCGCGGGATTGACGTGCTGCTGTCGTTTCCCGACCTGTTGTTGGCGCTGGTGATCATCACGTTTTTCGGCCAGGGCACCGCCAACCTGATCCTTGCCGTGGGCATCGCCGGCGTGCCGCGGTATGCGCGGCTGGTGCGGGCGCAAACCCTCACCGTACGCAACGCCGGCTACGTCGAGTCCGCCGTCACCCTCGGCCAATCGCACCTGGCGGTGGTGCTGCGGCACATCCTGCCGAATGCGTTCAAGCCGGTGCTGATCCTCGCCACCATCGGCATCGGCGGTGCGATCACCGCCGGTGCCGCCTTGAGCTTCCTCGGCTTCGGCGCACCGCCGCCCGCGCCTGAGTGGGGCGGCATGCTGGCCATCGGGCGCAGCTTCCTGGCCAATGCGCCGTGGCTGGTGGCCTGGCCCGCCCTGATCATCACGCTGACCGTTGTTTCCATCAGTGCCATCGGCCGCGAACTGTTGCGCCGCAGCGAAGGAAAGCCCCTATGACGATGAATATCCATACCCTCGGCCCACTGGTCGACATCCGCGACTTGACCGTACGTTTCGGTCAGGCCGAACCGGTATTGCACGGTGTCAGCCTGCAGTTGCATCGCGGCGAATGCCTGGCGCTGGTGGGGGAGTCGGGCTCCGGCAAAAGCGTCACCGCCCGCACCCTGGCCGGCCTCACCGGCAAGGACGCCCACGTGCAGGCCGCCAAGCTGGCTTTCCAGGGCATCGACCTGCGCCAGCTCAACGAGCGGGCCTGGCAACAACTGCGCGGCGCGAACATCGGCTTTGTGATGCAGGATGCCCTTGGCGCGCTGGACCCGCTGCGCCGCGTGGGTGCCGAGATCGAGGAACCGTTGCACCTGCACACCGCATTGGGCCTGGAAGCACGCCGCCTGCGGGTGCTGGAGCTGTTGCGGGATGTCGGCGTGCCGGAACCCGAACTGCGCGCCAGCCAATACCCCTGGCAGCTCTCCGGCGGTTTGCGCCAGCGGGCACTGATCGCCTCGGCCATTGCCTGCAACCCGCGGCTGATCATTGCCGATGAACCCACCACCGCACTGGACGCCACGGTGCAGGCTCAGGTCATCGCGCTGCTGGAAAGCCTGCGCGGCGAACACAACGCACTGCTGATGGTCAGCCACGACCTGTCGGTGGTCTCGCGCCTGGCCGACCGCGTGGCCGTGATGCGCCATGGGGTGATCGTGGAGGAGGGCAGCACCGAACAGGTCCTGCAAGACCCGCGTCATCCGTATACGCAACTGCTGCTGCGGGCCGCCAAGGCCGTGCACTTCCAGCCCACCCGCCGACTGCTCACGGCGGTTGAACCCGAGCCTGCGCCCCAGGGCGAAGTACTGCTGGAAGCGCGCGAGCTGTCCAAGACCTTTGTCGGCCCCGACGGCAAAACCCGCACGGTGCTGAACCAGGTGTCGTTGCAGTTGCGTCGTGGGGAGACGCTGGGGGTGGTGGGCGAATCGGGCTGCGGCAAGACCACCTTGACCCGCCTGATACTCGGCCTGGAAACCGCCGACGCTGGCGAGGTGTGGATCAAGGGCCAGCGCTGGTCCGACCTCGACGCCAAGCAAAAACGCGAAGCCCGGCGTGCAGTGCAAGTGGTGTTCCAGGACCCGCTCAGCTCCTTCGACCCGCGCTACACCGTGCAACGTGTGCTATTCGAAGCGCTGGTGGTGGCCGGTGTACCGCGGCATGCCCGGCGCGACCGCGCCCTGGAACTGCTGGACCTGGTGCGCCTCGATGCCAGCGCCTTGTCGCGCCGGCCCATCGAACTCTCCGGCGGCCAGCGTCAACGCATCGCGATTGCCCGGGCCCTGGCTTGCGAGCCACACATCCTGATCTGCGATGAGCCGGTGTCGGCGCTGGACGTGTCGGTACAGGCACAGATTCTGGAGCTGCTCGACGACCTCAAGCGCCGCCTCGGCCTGGCCTGCCTGTTCATCTCCCATGACCTTGGCGTGATCAACCACGTCAGCGAGCGCGTGCTGGTGATGAAGGCCGGCGAAGTGGTGGAGTCCGGCTCGGTACGGGCCGTGTTCGACCGCCCGGCCCACGCCTATACCCGCGCGCTGATCGACGCGATTCCGACCCTTGAAACCGACTACACGCCAGTCCCGTTCTACCTGAACGTAGCGATCTGACGTCCTGGAAAAAGCATCTACGAAGGAGTGCTCCTGGTGCCCAAGCAACTGCACGTGAATTTGTTTGAGATGAACTGCGTCAGTCACATCGTCCATGGTTTGTGGGTGCACCCGGACAACAACCGGCACCGTTTCAACGACCTGGACTACTGGACCGAGCTTGCACAATTGCTGGAATACGGCACCTTTGACGGGGTGTTCCTGGCTGACGTGATCGGCACTTACGACCGCTTTCGCGACGGCCCCGAAACGTCCTTGCGTGAAGGCATGCAGATCCCCAGCAACGATCCGTTGCTGGTGATTCCGGCGATGGCCGGGGTGACCAAAAACCTTGGTTTTGGTGCGACCTTTTCCACCACGTACGAACCGCCGTTCGCCTTTGCGCGGCGCATGAGCACCCTTGATCACCTGACCAAGGGCCGGGTGGGGTGGAACATCGTCACCTCGTACCTGCCGAATGCGGCGCGCAACTTTGGGCACGACACCGAGGTGGTCCACGATCACCGCTACGAGATCGCCGACGAATACCTCGACGTGTTGTACAAACTTTGGGAGGGCTCGTGGGACGACGATGCGGTGATTGTCGACCGCGAGCGGCGGATCTATACCGATCCGGACAAGGTGCGCTACATCAACCACGTGGGTGAGCACTTCAAGGTTGCCGGGCCGCACCTGTGCCAGCCTTCGCGGCAGCGTACGCCGGTGCTGTTCCAGGCCACCGGGTCGCCTGCCGGCATCGAGTTTGCGGGGCGGCATGCTGAAGTGGTGTTCACCGGTGGAAGTGATGCGCCGGAGGTGCGTGCGAATATCCAGGCCATGCGGCAGAAGGCGGTGGAGCATGATCGCGATCCGGCGGGGGTGAAGTTTATCGTCATGGCTGGGGTGATCGTTGGGCGGACCGATGAGGAGGTCAGTGCCAAGCTCGACAGTTATCGCAAGCTGGTGAGTGTCGAGGCGTCGCTGGCTCATGGGCAGTCTGCGATCGATTTGACGGCGTATCCGCGCGATACGTTGATCAGTGATCTGGTGAGTCTGCAGGTCAAGGGGTGGGAGAGTTTGAGTCGGTACAAAGCGGACTCCACCGTTGGGGCGGTATTGGCGCAGCTTGGTGGTTTTAATCGCGAGCGGTTTTTTGTGGCGGGTACGCCGACGGTGGTGGCGGACGCCATTGAGAAATGGCTGGATGAGGATGGGATCGACGGGATTAATCTGCGGCAATATTTGTCGTTTGAGACGGCGCGGGATTTTATCGAATTGGTGGTGCCGGAGTTGCGTCGTCGGGGGCGGTTTCGTGAGCGGTACAACGAGGGGGAGACGCTGCGGGAGCGGTTGTTCGGGGCTGGGCGGGCGCGGTTGCCGCATGATCATTTTGGCGCGCGTTATCGGGATCCGGCGGCGTTGCTTCAGGCGGCGTTGCCGTTGCGGTTTTCGTCGTGAGCGGGGTGCTTCAGGGCGAGCTGTATTTCAGGCCGGCACGGGTGGAAGATGCGCCGCAGTTGGCGCACATTCATTTGCAGACGTGGCAGGCGGCGTATCGGGAGATTCTGTCCGAGCGTTTTCTTGCTGACCTGAACGGTGGCGTGTCCCAGCGCACGGCTTTTCTGGCCCAGGCCCTAGCCGGCGGCACATTGTCGGTGTGGGTGGTGGAGCTGGATGGGGAGTTGGTGGCGTGGGCGTCCTTTGGCAGCAGTCGGGATGTGGATGCGTCGTCGGCCACTGGAGAATTGCGTGCGCTCAATCTGTTGCCCGGGATTTGGGGGCAGGGGATTGGCACGCGGCTTTGGGGGCGGGTTCGGGATCAGTTGGTTGAGGCTGGGTATACCAGTGCGACCGTTTGGGTGGTGCAGGGGAATCGGCGTGCTCTGGGTTTCTATCGGGCGCTTGGGTTTGTGGCTGAGCTGCATACTGAAAAGACTGTGGTGGAACATGATGAGCCGTTGCCGTTGGTGCGTTATCGGGTGCCTTTGGTGATTTCTGGGGGGTGAGGGTTGTGTACATATCCGTTAGTTAGGTAACGGCGGCTTATGGTTTCGCTCTTACAGCGAGTCACTTTGCAAAAGCGTGTACGGACCGGACACATGGTGGACACATGTGCGGGGACATGGTTGACACATTATGGTCCGTAATCTGGCTTATTCACGTCGATAGTCCGCAAAA
>NZ_JANUEW010000011.1:0-189053 GCF_024807515.1 Pseudomonas sp. BIGb0558 | reverse complement strand
CCGAACGCAGGGATTGAGGAGCGGGTAAACCGGCAGGACGCCGGTTTAGCCGCGACGGGGCAGGGACGCCCCGTCGCGGCGGCCCGCGGAGCAATCCCGGAGTGAGGGAACACCGAGCCTAGGCGAGGTGCCGACAGGCGGGGCAGAGCGCTTTGGTTACTTTGCCGCTTTTGCAAAGTGACTCGCTGTAAGAGCGAAACCATAAGCCGCCGTTACCTAAATAACGGATATGCCCCCTCCAAAAACCTAAACCGAAAACCTAGCCACCATAGTGTTCAGATCCACCGCCAACCGCGACAACTCCTGACTCGCCGCACTGGTCTGATTCGCCCCCGCCGACGTCTGCTGCGCCAAATCTCGAATATTCATCAAATTACGATCCACCTCCCGCGCCACCGCCGCCTGCTCTTCCGAAGCACTGGCGATCACCAGGTTGCGCTCATTAATCAGGGTAAACGCCGAAGCAATCTCCTCCAGCGCCGTACCCGCCGACTTGGCAATATCCAGCGTCGACCGCGCCCGGGTGTTGCTCTGCTGCATGGAACTCACAGCCTGATCAGTCCCCTGCTGAATCCCACTGATCATCTGCTCGATTTCCTGGGTCGACTGCTGCGTACGATGCGCCAACGCCCGCACCTCATCCGCCACCACCGCAAACCCACGCCCCGCATCCCCGGCCCGCGCAGCTTCAATGGCAGCATTCAATGCCAGCAAATTGGTCTGCTCGGCAATCGAGCGAATCACATCCAGCACCTTGCTGATGCCATACACCTTCTGCGCCAGGTCCTCCACCTGAGTCGCATTGGCCGTCACATCATCCGCCAGCGACTCAATCGACAACACCGTCTGATGCACCTGTTCGCGACCGTGCTGAGCGATACGATCAGACTCCCGCGACGCCTGGGAAGTGGCCACCGCATTGCTCGCCACCTCCTCCACCGCCGCCGTCATCTGATTGACCGCAGTGGCCGCCTGCTCAATTTCCTGACTCTGCTGATGCAGCCCACGGGTCGCGTCTTCCGTCACGCAACTAAGCTCTTCGGAAGCCGACGCCAATTGGCTCGACGAATCGGAAATACGCCGAATGGTTTCCCGCAGGCTCTCTTGCATGCTTTTCAGCGCCTGCTGCAAACGCGCCGGCTCATCCTTGCCGCTGACGGTGATCACACCCGTCAGGTCGCCGCTGGCAACACCCTGGGCGACTTTCAGCGACTGGGATAACGGCAGCACAATACTGCGGGTCAGCAGCAACGCCAGGCCAATGGTGATCAGCGCCGTCACGGCAATCATGCCGACTACCCAACTGCGCGATTGGGCGAACACGCTTTGGGCCTGGCTCGCCGCCTGATTGGCACTGACCTTGTTCAGCGTCACCAGCTCACGCAGGGTGCCAGCCAACGCGTCGGCCAACTGGTTCATCTCGCCGTTGACTACCTTGATCGCGTCTTCCAGCTGATTGGCCCGGGAAAACGCCAGCACCTGCTCCTGACGTTGCAGGTAGCGCTCTTCCTCGGTTTTAAAACGATCGAACAGCACCCGCTCTTCAGGCAGCACGATCAACCCTTCGTATAGGGACTGAGCCTTGTGCAGGCCATTTTTCAGCTCGGTGATTTTCTGTTCATTCTGAGTGATCGCCTGCGGGTCACGGTTGAGCAGCAGGCGCAACGTGAGGGCCCGCACCCGCAGCAGGTCCTGGTTCATCTCGCCGACCGCCATCACGCTGGGCAGCCAGTTGTTTTCCACCTGATCCGACTGCTGGCGCATATTGCCCATCTGCAACAAGGCAAACCCGCCCAGGGCAAACACCATCAGCGCCAGCAAACCAAACCCCAGGCCGGCGCGAGGGGCAATATTCAGACTTCTGATATTCATGCGAGGAATCCTTCCAAAAGCGCTGCATCCACCTGCAGCGGGCTCTTGAAAGGTATCGGCGAGAAACGGAGTTTGCGTAAGACGAAAACGCGATATCAAAACGCCTTATGATCGCCCCGCCCCGGCTGTAGCGATTCAGCGTTCGTTGAACTCGAAGGCCATCACCGGGGCTTGGGCAGGACCGCCAGGAAGTTGTCCCGTGCGACCTTTCTGGCCACGTCGTCAGGCAACGCATCGAGGAACGGGTCGAAGCTGCGCATTTCCTTACCGAGCTTGTTGAAGCGCCCTACCACGTCTGAGCCAAGCATGAAGCGGTCCGGGAAGCGCTCCACCAGCTTTACCCACTCAGGACGTGGCTTTCCCGCCTCATCCAGCAAGTAAGGCGTGAGCACGCTCCAGGACAGGTCGACGTAAAGGTTGGGGTAAGCCTCCAGCAGGCGCGCCAAAGTCGGCAGCAAGAAATCCATCTGGGTCTGGTGGCGGTGGATTTCCATGCTGCTGCCCGCGTGGGCCCAGATAAACCGAGTGTGCGGGTGATTGCGCAGTGGCTCCTCCATTTCCGCCAGGTACAAAGGATTTTTCTCACGCTTGGAGGTGATGTTGGAATGCACCATCACCGGCAAATCGTTCTCCGCCGCCAGGTGGTAGATGCGGGTCATCGCCTCGTTGTTGGCCCTTGGGGTGTCGCCGGAGGTGAGCGCGGTCAGGTCGTCGTGACGGGTGAAGACTTCGCCGATGCCTTGCCATAGTCCAGGATTGAGGTCGAGCATGCGCTGGATGTGGGACGCGGCGTTTTTATCGTTGGGATTGAACCCGCTGAGGAACGGATGAAAGCGCTGGCGTTGCTCCGGACTCAGTTTATTGACCGCATCGGCGACGAACACGTCGGTGGCGCTGTACCAATAGGCGTCGGCGTCATCCCCGGCGTAATAGCGCGGGCGCTTGGGTTCGTCTTCGTGCCACTTCTTGGCCACGGGAATCCCGGAAATCATCACATGCTCGATGCGATTGTCGGCCATGGCCTTGAGCAACTTGCCCATGCCCGCCGACTCCTGGAAAAAGTCGACATAATGCAGGTGCGCATCGCTGTAGGCATAGTCGCGGGCCTGTACCGCAAGGCTCGCGGCGGCCAGCAACAGGGCAATACTCAGGCGGGTCCGGCGCACAGGGGAATCTCAAACAAGGGCTAATGAAGGTAGACCTCAAGCCGCGCCTGCGGGTTCAGCGGTAAACAACAGGGAACACCAAGGTGCCAGCATGCTCTATAACTGCATGACCTTCTTCCTGCCACCCTGTGAGGTTTGCCATGCCTGTTACCGTGAATACGCTGAACGCCGAAAACTTCCGCCACAGCGTCAATATCAATAACCACGAGCTGTTTACCGACCTGCCCAAGAGCCTGGGCGGCGACGACTCGGCGCCCTCCCCCCACGATTACTTCGACGCCGCGCTGGCGTCGTGCAAGGCCCTGACCGTCAAGCTCTATGCGCAGAAAAAAGACATTCCGCTCACCGGTGTCACCGTGGAAGTCACCCATGACAGCACCGAAGAGCAAAAGGGCAAATACAAGCTCAACGTCAAACTGACCCTCAAGGGCGTACTCACCGACGAGCAGCGCGATGAACTGCACCGCGTGGCGGATCGTTGCCCGGTGCACAAGCTGATGACCACGGCCGAAGTCACCATCGAGACCCGGCTCTCGGAAGGCGCCTTCAGCCAGTAGCGGCAACCTCCCGTCGAGCGGGTTATGCTCAGGGGCATCCAACCCGCTCAGACTGGGACGCACCATGACCACAGTGACCGTGATCCGCCCGCGCGCCGAAGACGTTGAAGGGCAACCCATCCTGCGCCCGCTGCCCTCCCGGCAGTGCCGCAGCGTCGGGCCTTTCGTGTTTTTCGACCATATGCTGCAAACCCGCTACGCCCCGGGCACCGGCATGAACATCCGCCAGCACCCGCATATCGGCCTCTCGACCCTGACCTACCTGTTTGAAGGCGAACTCCTGCACAAGGACAGCCTCGGTTCCGACCAGGTGGTGAAGGCCGGGGATGTCAGCTGGATGACCGCCGGGAGCGCCATTGCCCATGTTGAACGCAGCCCCGAAGCCCTCAAGGCGAGTGGTTTCAGCCTGCACGGGCTGCAAGTGTGGCTGGCCTCGCCCAAGGATCATGAACAAGGGCCAGGGCATTACAGCCATCACCCCGCCGCCAGCTTGCCGGTGAGTGACAACCTCGGCGTGCAGATCCGCCTGATTGCCGGCAGTGGCTTTTGCCTGGAATCGCCGGTGCCAGTGTTGTCGCCCACGCTGTATGCCGAGGTGCGGATGCAGACGGCTACAACGCTGCTGGTCCCGGATGAGCACGCGGAACGGGCGGTGTATGTGTTGGAGGGTGAAGCGCACCTGGAGGGTGAGGCGCTGGAGGTGCACAGCCTGGTGGTGTTGCCGGCAGGTGAAAGCCTCGCGCTGTTTGCCGAGACGGATTGCCATCTGGTGGTGTTCGGCGGCGCGGCGCTGGATGGGCCACGGCGGATCAACTGGAATTTTGTGGCGAGTGACCCGGCGTTGATCGAGCAGGCTCGCCAGCGCTGGGCGGCCGGGGATTGGCCGGTGGTGCCGGGGGAAAGTGAGCGGATTGAGTTGCCACAGTAAGGCTTGAGAGATTATCGCTGATTAGATAGCAATCGCCGGCAAGCCAGCTCCTACAGTTGGAATGCGTTCCAACTGTAGGAGCTGGCTTGCCGGCGATGAGGCCCGCTCAAGTAACCGAGCTATCAGCCCTTGAACACTTCATCCAGCAAGTTATGCATCGACTGGAAGGCCCGTGCAGCGGTCTTCGCGTCGTACATCATCTTGCCCGGCACATTCGCGTGGGGGTCGGTAAACGAGTGCACCGCACCGCCGTAGCTCAGCAATTGCCAATCCACACCGGCGGCGTTCATTTCGTCTTCAAACGCCGGCAGTTGCTCTTTCGGCACCAGCGGGTCGGAAGCGCCGTGCAGCACCAGCACTGAACCCTTGATGTTTTTCGCATCGGCCGGGTTCGGTGTGTCGAGGCTGCCGTGGAACGAAACGGCGGCTTTCAACGGCGCACCGGTACGCGCCAACTCCAGGGAGCAGCAGCCGCCGAAGCAGAAACCGAAGGTTGCCAGCTTCAAGGTATCCACCGCCGCTTCGGTCTGGGTTTTCAGGTGATCAAGCGCGACTTGCATGCGCTTGTTCAGCAGCACCCGGTCATTCTTCAACGGCATCATCGCCGCCCCTGCTTCATCGCCATTCGAGGGGCGAACAGTTTGCCCGTACAGGTCGGCAAGCAGTACCACGTAGCCCTTGCTGGCGACGCTCTTGGCGATCTCTTCAGCGCCGGCACTCACACCCATCCAGTTCGGCGCCATCAACAACCCTGGCAGCGGGCCCTTATGACTGGCATCAAATGCCAGGCGGCTTTCATAAGACTGGCCATCAATCTGATAGACCACGGAACGCACGGTGATTTGGCTCATCATTTACTCCAGGTGAAAGGCTCTACAACGAAAAAACCCGCCGAAGCGGGTTTTTCTACAACGGTGTTAAACCGACAGTTCAACCAACAGCTTGTTCAGTCGGCGCACATAAGCGGCCGGGTCTTTCAGGCTGTCGCCAGCCGCCAGGGCGGCCTGGTCGAAGAGGATGTGCGACAGGTCGCCAAAGCGCTCTTCGCTCTGCTCGCCGTCGAGTTTCTCGATCAGCGGGTGAGCCGGGTTGAACTCGAAGATCGGCTTGGAATCCGGAACCTTCTGACCGCTGGCTTCCAGGATCTGACGCATCTGCATGCCCAGGTCCTGCTCGCCAATGGCCAAAATCGCCGGGGAGTCGGTCAGACGGTGGGAAACCCGCACTTCGCTGACGGCATCGCCCAAGGCAGTCTTGATTCGCTCAACCAGGCCTTCTTTGGACTTGGCCACTTCTTCAGCCGCTTTCTTGTCTTCTTCGGAATCCAGGTTGCCCAGGTCCAGGTCGCCACGGGCGACGTCAACAAAGCTCTTGCCGTCGAAGTCGCTGAGGTAGCTCATCAGCCACTCGTCGATCCGGTCGGTCAGCAGCAGCACTTCGATGCCTTTCTTGCGGAAGACTTCCAGGTGCGGGCTGTTCTTGACCTGGGCGTAGGTTTCGCCGGTCAGGTAGTAGATCTTGTCCTGGCCTTCCTTGGCGCGAGCCAGGTACTCGGCCAGGGAAACGTTCTGCTCGCCGTCGTCACCGTGGGTCGATGCGAAACGCAGCAGGCCGGCGATTTTTTCCTTGTTGGCGAAATCTTCTGCCGGGCCTTCTTTCATGACCTGGCCGAAGTTTTTCCAGAAGCCCTTGTATTGCTCAGGCTCGTTCTTCGCCAGTTTTTCCAGCATGTCGAGCACGCGCTTGGTCAGCGCCGACTTCATGGAGTCGATGATCGGGTCTTTCTGCAGGATTTCCCGCGACACGTTCAGCGACAGGTCGTTGGAGTCGACCACGCCCTTGATAAAGCGCAGGTACAACGGCAGGAACGATTCCGCCTGGTCCATCACGAACACGCGCTGTACGTACAGTTTCAGGCCTTTCGGCGCTTCACGCTGGTACAGGTCGAACGGAGCACGGGCCGGTACGTAGAGCAGCGAGCTGTATTCCAGCTTGCCTTCGACCTTGTTGTGGCTCCAGCTCAGCGGGTTCTCGTAGTCGTGGGCGATGTGCTTGTAGAACTCCTGGTATTCCTCGTCTTTGACTTCGGTACGAGGACGAGTCCACAGGGCGCTGGCACGGTTGACCACTTCCCATTCCTGGGCTGGGGCTTCTTCGCCTTCGGCCGCCGCTTGTTCTTTCGGCAACTCGATCGGCAACGCGATGTGGTCGGAGTACTTCTTGATGATATTGCGCAGGCGCCAGCCATCGGCGAACTCGTCTTCACCGGACTTCAGGTGCAGGACAATACGCGTACCGCGGTCAGCCTTGTCGACAGTGGCGATTTCAAACTCGCCCTCGCCTTTGGAAGACCAGTGCACGCCTTCGCTGGCGGCAAGGCCGGCACGGCGGCTGAATACTTCAACCTTGTCGGCAACGATGAAGGCCGAGTAGAAGCCCACGCCGAACTGGCCGATCAGGTGCGAATCTTTCTTCTGGTCGCCCGACAGGTTTTTCATGAAATCTGCAGTGCCGGATTTGGCGATGGTCCCCAGGTGGGTGATCGCATCGTCACGGCTCATGCCGATACCGTTGTCTTCGAGGGTGACGGTTTTCGCGTCCTTGTCGAAGCTCACACGGATTTTCAGTTCCGCGCCGCCTTCCAGCAACTCAGGCTTGGACAGGGCTTCGAAACGTAATTTGTCGACAGCGTCAGAGGCGTTCGAGATCAATTCGCGAAGGAAAATTTCCTTGTTGGAATACAGCGAATGGATCATGAGGTGCAGCAGTTGCTTCACCTCGGTCTGGAAGCCCAGGGTTTCCTTTTGAGTTTCCACACTCATGGTCATCAAACTCCAATTGGATGGCAGTGGCCGCGCCCTTGAGGGTTGGCGGCGGGTTGTCATCAAAGTTGGGGGCTAAGACCAGGATTTCAAGGGCGGGCCGGTTCCTCAATCTTGAAATGCGCACGGGCGGTGGCAATCGGTTCGGACTGGGTGCTCTGCCACGCGGTAATCGCCACATTGGCCACCCGCCGCCCCTGGCGCCACACCTGACATTTGGCGTAGGTGTCGCGAAACTGCCCGGCGCGCAGGTAATCCAGGGAGAAGTCGATGATTTTCGGCACGCCCGGCGCACCGGTGAATACCAGCAGATGCAAGGCGGCGGACAGCTCCATAAAGCCCGCGATCACCCCACCGTGGATCGCCGGTAATATCGGGTTACCAATGTTGTCCTTGTTGGCCGGCATGCGGAACAGCAATTCATCCCCCAGACGCGTGCATTCGATGCCGATCAGCTTGGCGTAGGGAATCAGGTTCAGCAGCGCCTCATAGTTGCCGCGCTCATGGGCTTGCTGCAGTCGGGTCTTGAACTGATGAGTCATGCCTGTTCTCCCTTGATCGTATTCCCCAGGCCCTGGCTGCCCTTGAGGCGCTTGCCCATGCGCATGAACGTGCCCACCACATGGGCAATCGGCTGCTGGGGGTCATCCTGATAAGCGAAGCCACGGGTGAAGATCACGTCGGTGGTCACCCGGTAGCACTGGGCGAAACCGAACACCGGCTTGTGGGGTTCGGCCGGGTGCATGTAGTCCACCCGCAGGTCCAGGGTCGGGCAGACCTCGAATTCCGGCAGCACGCATAACGTTGCCATGCCGCAGGCGGTGTCCATCAAGGAGGTGAGCGCGCCGCCGTGGATCACTCCGGTCTGTGGATCACCGACGATATGCGGGCCATAGGGCAGCACCAGGGTCATGCCGTCCTCACTGGCGGCATGCACCTGGATGCCCAGCACCTGGCAGTGGCGCAAGGCAGAAACAAAACGTGTGGCACGGGATAAAAGAGGATTTTCGGTCATTCGTTAAAGACTCTTATTAGTGTGGAGCCGGCGGAGTAGACAACCTTGCTGAAAGTTCCCTAGGGAAAAGCCTTATATATCTGTGAGATTTAAGGAACTAAGCGTTGGGCATAGGCTCGAAAGGCCAGTAGATATCTTCAATAAGGAGAAACACCCCATGCGCAAGACTTTAGCTATTTCCATGATGCTGGCTGCTGCCCTCGGCCTCGCTGCCTGCGACAAAAAATCCGAAGACAAAGCCCAAGACGCCGCAGCGCACTCTGAGCAAGCTCAAAAAGACATGGCGAAAGCACAGGATAAAGTGAACGACGCTGCAAAAGAAAACGCCGATGCTGCCAAAGCTCAGGCTGAATCGAACGAAGCTGCTGCGAAAGAAGCAACACCTGCAACCGGTTCTTGAGTCTGACGACTTGAACACTGTGACTTGAAAAGTCATGTTGCAAAAGAAAGCCCGCTTAATAGCGGGCTTTACTTTGTCCGGTGTTTTTAACCCGGCCGGGCAGCTCGAAACTTCGAACTAAACCTCGGCACAAGTTAGTGGCTAAACGTTTAAGCCATCGCTTCACTGCGTTTGCCCAGCAAGCGGTCAATCACCACCGCAACCACCAGCGTCATCACCGAAGGCACCAGCCACGCCAGGCCCTGCTCGCTCAACGGCAGGTGAGCCAATTGCGCTGGCATCCAGTCCGCCAGGCCGGCGCCCTTCAGCGCGTCGATGCAGCCGAAGATGAACGACACCAGCATTACCGGGCCCACGATCCGGCCTTGCTCCTGCCAGAAGTCCTTACAGAAGCTCAGGGCCACCAGCACGATGCACGGCGGGTAGATCGCGGTCAGTACCGGGATCGAGAACGCAATCAGCTTGGTCAGGCCCAGGTTGGACACAAACAGCGAGAACACCGCCAGGATCACCACCAGGGTCTTGTAGGACAGCGGCAGCACACGGCTGAAGTACTCGGCGCAGGCACAGGTCAGGCCTACCGCAGTCACCAGGCACGCCAGGGAAATCAGCACGGCAAGGAAGCCGCTGCCCAAGGAGCCGAAGGTGTGTTGGACGTAAGCGTGCAGCACGGCAGCGCCGTTGGCGGCACCGGCGGCTACTTCATGGCTGCCCGAACCGAGGCGGAACAGGCTGATATACACCAACGCCAGGCCCAGGCCGGCAATCAGCCCGGCAATGATCGCGTAGCGGGTGATCAGTTTCGGCGACTCAACCCCACGGGAGCGAATCGCGTTGACGATCACAATGCCGAATACCAGGGCGCCGAGGGTATCCATGGTCAGGTAACCATTGATAAAGCCCTGGGAGAACGGTGCGGCCACGTATTCAGGGGTAGCGACACCCACATCACCGGCCGGCAAGGCGAAGGCGGCGATGCCCAATACGGCCAGGGCGATAATTTTCAACGGCGCCAGGAAGCGACCGACGGTATCCAGCAGGCGGCCCGGGTACAGCGAGATGAAAAACACCAGCAGGAAGTACACCGAGCTGTAGAGGAACAGCGCCAGCGGGCTCTCACCGGTCAGCGGCGCCAGGCCCACTTCAAAGGACACGGTGGCGGTTCGCGGGGTGGCGAACAGCGGGCCGACTGCGAGGTAAGCAGCCGCTGCCAGCAAGCCACCGGCGATCTTGCCGATCGGGCTGCTCAACGCATCCATGCCACCACCGACCTTGGCCAGGGCAACCACGGTGATCACCGGCAAACCGACCGCGGTGATCAGGAAGCCCAGCGCCGCCATCCAGACATGAGGCCCGGACTGCAAACCGACGATAGGCGGGAAGATGATGTTGCCGGCGCCCACGAACAGGGCAAAAGTCATAAAGCCCAACGCCAGGATGTCCTGGCTTTTCAACACTTTCATTTGAGGAAATACCACACTACTGAATCGGAATTTAGAGAGGGCTTCCCTATGGATGAGGGAAATACTGCCGGTCCTGATGGGGACTGACGGGTCTGGCGCGGGGCTTCCTTTTGGGATGCGCACGCATAAAGAGGCGGCTAGCCTAACGAATTTGCGGGTCAAACGCACTGTTGCGGGGCGAACTGTCCGATAAGCGACATTTTTATGTCGCGTTTTCATATCTAAATTTTGAAATGCGATCAAATGTGGGAGCTGGCTTGCTTGCGATAGCATCACCTCAGTGCGTCCGAAACACCGAGTAGCCTGCATCGCAGGCAAGCCAGCTCCCCCAGTTGGTCGGCGTCATTCCATCCAACCGATGAGTAATCCCCAGAATGCACAAAGGCCACCCGAAGGTGGCCTTTGTGGGGTGAAGCGTCAGCTAAGCGCGAGGCTTACTTGACAGCCCAACCGGTCAGCTCGGACAAAGCCTTGCCGATGTCTGCCAGCGAACGCACGGTTTTAACGCCTGCGTCTTCCAGGGCAGCAAACTTCTCGTCTGCAGTGCCCTTGCCGCCAGAGATGATTGCGCCAGCATGGCCCATGCGCTTGCCAGCAGGGGCAGTCACACCAGCGATGTAGGAAACAACCGGCTTGGTCACGTGTGCCTTGATGTAGGCAGCCGCTTCTTCTTCAGCCGAACCGCCGATCTCACCGATCATCACGATCGCTTCGGTCTTCGGGTCTTCCTGGAACAGCTTCAGGATGTCGATGAAGTTGGAGCCTGGGATCGGGTCACCGCCGATGCCGACGCAAGTCGACTGACCGAAACCGGCGTCAGTAGTCTGCTTCACAGCTTCGTAGGTCAGGGTGCCGGAACGGGAAACGATACCGACTTTACCTGGCAAGTGAATGTGACCTGGCATGATGCCGATCTTGCATTCGCCTGGAGTGATCACGCCTGGGCAGTTAGGGCCGATCAGGGTAACACCCAGCTCGTCGCACTTAACTTTAGCGTCCAGCATGTCCAGGGTAGGAATGCCTTCGGTGATGCAAACGATCAGCTTGATGCCGCCGAATGCTGCTTCCAGGATGGAGTCCTTGCAGAAAGGAGCTGGAACGTAGATCACGCTGGCGGTGGCGCCAGTGGCAGCTACAGCATCTTTCACGGTGTTGAACACTGGCAGGCCCAGGTGCTCGGTGCCGCCTTTGCCCGGAGTTACGCCGCCAACCATCTTGGTGCCGTACTCGATGGCTTGCTGGGTGTGGAAACTACCTTGGGAACCGGTAATACCCTGGCAAATAACCTTGGTGTCTTTATTGATCAGGACGCTCATTATTTGCCCTCCGCAGCTTTGACAACTTGTTGAGCAGCGTCGGTCAGGCTGGTAGCAGCGATGATGTTCAAACCGCTTTCTGCCAGTACTTTAGCGCCCAGTTCAGCGTTGTTACCTTCAAGGCGAACAACCACCGGGATTTTAACGCCGACTTCTTTCACTGCACCGATGATGCCTTCGGCAATCATGTCGCAACGAACGATACCGCCGAAGATGTTGACCAGTACTGCAGCGACGTTGGAGTCGGACAGGATGATCTTGAACGCTTCGGTAACGCGTTCTTTGGTGGCACCGCCGCCTACGTCGAGGAAGTTGGCTGGTTTGCCGCCATGCAGGTTGACGATGTCCATGGTACCCATGGCCAGGCCAGCACCGTTGACCATGCAACCGATGTTACCTTCCAGCGCTACGTAGTTCAGTTCGAACTTGGCAGCGTGCGCTTCGCGCGGATCGTCTTGCGACGGATCGTGGAAAGTCTTCAGCTTAGGCTGACGGTACATGGCGTTGGCGTCGATGTTGATCTTGGCGTCGAGGCAATGCAGATCGCCGTCAGCCTTGATCACCAGCGGGTTCACTTCCAGCAGGGCCAGATCGTGATCCTGGAACAGTTTGGCCAGACCTACGAAGATCTTGGCGAACTGGGCAACTTGCTTGCCTTCCAGACCCAACTGGAATGCCAGCTCGCGACCCTGGAATGGCTGAGCGCCAACCAGTGGATCGATAGTGGCTTTCAGGATTTTTTCTGGGGTTTCTTCGGCGATCTTCTCAATGTCCACGCCACCTTCGGTGGAGGCCATGAACACGATGCGACGGCTCGAACGGTCAACGACAGCGCCCAGGTACAGCTCTTTAGCGATATCAGTGCACGATTCAACCAGGATCTTGGTGACTGGCTGGCCATTGGCATCAGTCTGGTAAGTCACCAGACGCTTGCCCAGCCACTGCTGAGCGAAGGCTTTGGCGTCTTCTTTGCTGCGAACCAGCTTTACGCCGCCCGCTTTACCGCGACCACCAGCGTGGACCTGGGCTTTGACAACCCACTCGGTGCCGCCGATTTTGTCGCAAGCTTCTGCTGCTGCTTCCGGGGTGTCTACTGCGTAACCCTTGGATACTGGCAGGCCGTATTCAGCGAACAGCTGCTTACCCTGATACTCGTGAAGATTCATGCTTATTACCGTCTTCGTTAGGTACTGCGCATTCGGCGCTGCGCTCTTTATTGAGTGCCGCGCCACCTGTGACTGCTGCTTGCACAGTCAAACCACCAAAAGCCTGAACCCTGGGTGGTGAAACTGCGCAAGACTGCGTCCAGCGGATATTCCGCGGTGAGTCTTGCGCACAAGGCTCACGACGGGCAACCGCCGTGGTTTCTTATTATCTCGCTTAGCGCTTCTTCTTGTTGGCGATGTGGATGGCATGGCCATTCACTGCCAACGCGGCTTCGTGCAGCGCTTCGGACAGGGTCGGATGGGAGAAAACCATCATGCCGATGTCTTCGGCGCTGGTGCCGAATTCCATACCGATTGCGCCTTGCTGAACCAGTTCTGCAGCGCCTGGGCCAATCACGTGGACGCCCAATACGCGGTCAGTCTTGGCATCAGCGATGACTTTGACGAAACCACCGGTGTCGTTGGCTGCCATGGCACGGCCAGAAGCGGCAAACGGGAAGGTGCCGACGTTAACTTCAACGCCTTCAGCTTTCAACTGCTGTTCGTTCTTGCCGACCCATGCAATTTCCGGGTGGGTGTAGATAACCGACGGGATCAGGTCGTAGTTCATCTGGGTCTTGTGACCCTTGATGCGCTCGACAACCATGATGCCTTCTTCGGAAGCCTTGTGCGCCAGCATCATGCCGCGAACCACGTCGCCAATGGCGTACACGCCCGGCACGGTGGTAGCGCAGTGATCGTCAACGTGGATGAAACCACGCTCGTCGATGTTCACGCCACTGTCGGAAGCCAGCAGATCAGTGGTCACTGGACGGCGACCAACGGCTACGATCAGCTTGTCGAAAGTGATGGTCTGTTCGCCATCCTTGTCGGTGTAGGTCACGACTACTTCGTCGCCGTTAACCTTGGAACCGGTAACGCGCGCGCCCAGCTTGATATCCAGACCTTGTTTGGTCAGGGTTTTCAGAGCTTCTTTGGACACAGCGGTGTCGGCAGCCAGCAGGAACGTGTCCAGGGCTTCCAGCACGGTGACTTCGGAACCCAGGCGGGACCAGACCGAACCCAGTTCCAGGCCGATCACGCCAGCGCCGATCACGCCCAGACGTTTTGGAACTGCCTGGAATTCCAGGGCGCCGGTCGAATCAACGATCACGTTCTGGTCAACCGGAGCCGGTGGAATGTCGATTGGACGCGAACCTGGAGCCAGGATCACGTTTTCGGCTTCGATGATTTCGGTCGAACCGTCAGGCTTGGTGATTTCAACTTTCTTGCCGGCCAGCAGTTTGCCGTGGCCTTGCAGGGAAGTGACGCCGTTGGCCTTGAACAGGGTTGCAACGCCGGAAGTCAGGCCTTTAACGATGTTGGCCTTGCGGCCGACCATCGCTGGCACGTCCATGGTCACGCCAGCGTGGTTGATGCCGTGGATGGCAAAACCGTCTTGCGCTTCGTGGAATTTCCAGGAGCTGTCCAGCAGCGCCTTGGAAGGAATGCAGCCAACGTTCAGGCAAGTACCGCCCAACGCCAGTTTGCCTTCCTTGTCGGTGTATTTTTCGATGCAAGCAGTCGAGAGGCCCAGTTGTGCGGCCTTGATGGCGGCTACGTAGCCGCCAGGGCCCGCACCAATCACTACAACGTCAAATTTCTGCGACATGAAAAAAAATCCTCTTTAGCTAAAAGCTTCAAGCCGTGAGCCGCACTCCGGCCTGCCTTGCGACAGGGCCGGTGGCGCGGCTCACCGCCGCTTTATCAGATATCCAGCAGCAGACGAGCCGGGTCTTCCAGCAGGTTCTTGATGGTCACCAGGAAAGTCACGGCTTCTTTACCGTCGATCAGGCGGTGATCGTACGACAGCGCCAGGTACATCATTGGGCGGATAACCACTTGGCCGTTGATCGCCATAGGACGCTGCAGGATGTTGTGCATGCCCAGGATCGCAGCTTGTGGCGGGTTGACGATCGGCGTCGACATCATCGAACCGAAAGTACCACCGTTGGTGATGGTGAAGGTACCACCGGTCATCTCGTCGATGGTCAGCTTGCCGTCACGGGCTTTCTTGCCGAAGTTGGCGATGCCGCCTTCGATTTCAGCCAGGCTCATCAGCTCGGCGTTACGCAGAACCGGTACTACCAGGCCACGGTCGCTGGACACGGCAACGCCGACGTCAGCGTAGCCGTGGTAAACGATGTCGCCGCCGTCGATGGAAGCGTTGACTGCCGGGAAGCGTTTCAGCGCTTCGGTGGCCGCCTTCACGAAGAACGACATGAAGCCCAGGCGCACGCCATTGTGGGACTTCTCGAACAGGTCCTTGTACTTCGAACGCAGTGCCATGACTTCGGTCATGTCGACTTCGTTGAAAGTGGTCAGCATCGCCATGTTCGATTGTGCTTCAACCAGGCGCTTGGCCACGGTTGCACGAACGCGGGTCATCGGTACGCGCTTCTCGGTGCGGTCGCCAGCAGCGAACACAGGAGCAGCGGCAGCCGGGGCAGCAGCCTTGGCAGGCGCGGCAGCCGGAGCGTTTTTCTTGGCTTCAACGGCGGCAACCACGTCTTCCTTGGTCACGCGGCCATCTTTGCCGGTGCCTTTGATGGAAGCCAGGTTGATGCCGTTTTCGTCAGCCAGTTGACGCGCAGCCGGTGCAGCGATTGGATCTTCGCCGCCCGCAGCCGGTGCAGCAGCTGGAGCTGCGGCAGCAGCCGGTGCAGCGGCGGCAGGAGCAGGAGCCGCGGCAGCAGCGCTGCCCTCTTCGATCGAGCCCAGTACCTGGTTCGACAGAACGGTAGCGCCTTCTTCGGCAACGATTGCGCCCAGCACGCCGTCAGCTTCAGCCAACACTTCCAGAACGACTTTGTCGGTCTCGATGTCGACGATCAGGTCGTCACGCTTGACGGCCTCGCCTGGTTTCTTGTGCCAGGTGGCAACGGTGCCATCGGCAACCGATTCCGGGAATGACGGGGCTTTGATTTCGATAGCCATTATCTGTGGGTCCTTAAAATTCGGTTTCAGTCAGCGCGAAGGCGTTAAACAGTGAAAGCATCTTGCAGCAGTTTTTCCTGCTGCTCGGCGTGCATCGATGCATAACCACAAGCAGGTGCAGCAGAAGCATCACGACCGGCGTACTCCAGGCCCAGTGCCTGTTTATGGTTGCCGATGCTACGACGCAGATGATGCTGGCTGCTGTACCACGCGCCCTGGTTCATCGGTTCTTCCTGACACCACACCACGTTCGTGAGGTTGGTGTAAGGCGCGATGGCCTCCATCAGGTCGTCTTCCGGGAACGGGTAAAGCTGCTCGATCCGCACGATGGCGATGTCTTCGCGGCCTTCGGCACGGCGTTTTTCCAGCAAGTCGTAGTAGACCTTGCCGCTGCACAGGATCAGGCGAGTGACCTTGGCCGCGTCCAGGGTGTCGATTTCCGGAATAACGGTCTGGAACGAACCATCCGCCAGATCTTCCAGGGTCGAGATGGCCAATTTATGACGCAACAGCGATTTCGGCGTCAGCACTACCAGCGGCTTGCGCAGCGGGCGGATCACCTGGCGACGCAGCAAGTGGTAGATCTGGGCCGGGGTAGTCGGCACGCACACCTGGATGTTGTGCTCGGCGCACAATTGCAGGTAACGCTCCAGACGGGCCGAGGAGTGCTCCGGACCCTGACCTTCATAACCGTGTGGCAGCAGCATGGTCAGACCGCACAGACGGCCCCACTTGTGCTCGCCGCTGGTGATGAACTGGTCGATAACCACCTGGGCACCGTTGGCGAAGTCGCCGAACTGGGCTTCCCAGATCACCAGTGCCTGAGGCGTGGTGGTCGAGTAACCGTATTCGAACGCCAGTACGGCCTCTTCGGACAGGAACGAATCGTACAGGTCGAAACGCGGCTGGCCTTCGTACAGGTTCTGCAACGGGATGTAGGTGCCCGCGTCTTTCTGGTTGTGCAACACAGCGTGACGGTGCGAGAACGTACCGCGGCCGATGTCTTGGCCGGTCATGCGGATCGGGTGACCTTCGAACGCCAGGGTCGCGTACGCCATGGTTTCAGCGTAACCCCAGTTGATCGGCAGGCCGCCGGCTTGCATCTTCTGACGGTCTTCGTAGATCTTCGCAACCTGGCGCTGTACCACGAAGCCATCTGGAATTTCCAGCAGCTTGGCAGACAGTTCCTGCAGGGTTTTCAGATCGAACGAGGTGTCGTGACGCGCAGTCCAGGCGTGGCCCAGGTACGGACGCCAGTCAACGAACAGCTCTTTGTTCGGTTCTTTGACCAGGCTTTTTACTACGTGCAGGCCGTTGTCCAGCGCGTTGCGGTATTCATCGATCTTCGCCTGAACACGTGCATCGTCCACTACGCCGGCCTTGATCAGGCTGTCGGCGTAAAGCTCACGGGTGGTGCGCTGCTTGGTGATTTGCTGGTACATCAACGGCTGGGTGCCGCTAGGCTCATCCGCTTCGTTGTGACCGCGACGACGGTAGCAGACCAGGTCGATGACCACGTCACGCTTGAACTGCATGCGGTAGTCGATGGCGAGCTGGGTCACGAACAACACGGCTTCCGGATCATCACCATTCACATGGAGGATCGGCGCCTGGATCATCTTGGCAACGTCGGTCGCGTACTCGGTAGAGCGTGCGTCCAGCGGGTTGCTGATGGTGAAACCCACCTGGTTGTTGATGACGATGTGAACGGTACCGCCGGTCTTGAAGCCGCGGGTCTGCGACATCTGGAACGTTTCCAGGACCACGCCTTGACCGGCGAATGCCGCGTCACCGTGGATGGAAATCGGCAGGACCTTCTCACCGGTGGCGTCGTTACGACGATCCTGGCGCGCACGTACCGACCCCTCGACCACTGGAGAAACGATTTCCAGGTGGGATGGGTTGAACGCCATGGCCAGGTGAACTTCACCGCCGGTGGTCATTACGTTGGACGAGAAGCCCTGGTGGTATTTAACGTCACCGGAACCCAGCTCGACCTTCTTCTTGCCTTCGAACTCGTCGAACAGCTCGCGCGGGTTCTTGCCGAAGGTGTTCACCAGCACGTTCAAACGGCCACGGTGGGCCATGCCGATCACGATTTCCTTGGTGCCGTACGAACCGGAACGCTGGATCAGCTCATCGAGCATCGGGATCAGGCTTTCGCCGCCTTCCAGGCCGAAACGCTTGGTGCCCGGGTATTTGGTGCCCAGGTATTTTTCCAGGCCTTCCGCTGCGGTGACGCGCTCGAGCAAGTGGCTCTTGACGTCTGCAGACAGCACCGGGCGTCCACGCACGCCTTCAAGACGGTGCTGGAACCAGTGGCGCTGCTCGGAATCAGTGATGTGCGTAAATTCGGCACCGATGGTGCGGCAATATGTCTGCTGCAACGCTTCGTGAATTTCGCGTAGGCTCGCCTCCTCTTTGCCGATGAACAGGTCGCCGGCACGGAAGGTCGTATCAAGATCGGCATTGGTCAAGCCGTAATGATTGATCGACAGGTCTGCAGGTGCAGGACGCTGCCACAGCCCCAGCGGGTCAAGCTGGGCTGCCTGGTGGCCACGCATACGGTAGGCCTGGATCAGTCGCAGTACTTCAACTTGCTTCTTCTCGTGCTCACTGCTCACGCTTCCGGCGGAAACCGGCTGGGCGCGGCGCTGGTTCTTTGCCAGCAGCACGAACTGATCGCGAATTGTTGCGTGCGATACATCGGTGGCAGCGTTGCCGTCTGAAGACAACGTCTGAAATTTGGTGCGCCATTCTTCTGGCACAGCGTTAGGGTCGTGCAGGTAGAGCTCATAAAGCTCTTCCACATAGGCAGCGTTACCACCTGAAAGATAGCCGCTGTTCCACATGCGCTGCATCACGCTTTCTTGCATGCTTGGTCACCCTCGATTTGGGGACACCACCGGCGAAAACACCGAGTTTGCTTGCAAAAGGCCAAGTGCAGCGACCAAAACAAGCCACTTAGGATCACGCTGATAGTTCGGGTACCAACCCGAATGCCCCTGCTTGTCTCATTTCTTCAAAATAAGAGCCGCGGCTTTGTAAGTCGCTGCTCAAGTTAAAACTACGGCGCCGGTTGAAGCCTGCGCCGTAGCATCTACGGGCACAACGGTCCTGCCTTTACTACAACGTCAGTTACACGCCGCTTTGCAGCAACATGCTACGTACGTGACCAATGGCCTTAGTCGGGTTCAGGCCTTTAGGACATACGTTGACGCAGTTCATGATCCCGCGGCAGCGGAATACGCTGAACGGGTCATCCAGCGAAGCCAGACGCTCGGCGGTCTTGGTGTCACGGCTGTCTGCCAGGAAGCGGTACGCTTGCAGCAGGGCAGCTGGACCCAGGAACTTGTCCGGGTTCCACCAGAAGGACGGGCAGGAAGTCGAGCAGCAAGCGCACAGGATGCACTCGTACAGACCGTCCAGCTTCTCGCGCTCTTCCGGAGTCTGAAGGCGCTCGATGGCCGGAGCCGGAGTGTCGTTCAGCAGGAATGGCTTAACCTTTTCGTATTGCTTGTAGAAGATGCTCATATCGACGACCAGGTCACGGATAACCGGCAAACCTGGCAGAGGACGAACGATCAGCTTGTTGCCTTTAACCACGGCAGACAGCGGCGTGATGCACGCCAGGCCGTTTTTGCCGTTGATGTTCATGCCGTCGGAACCGCAAACACCCTCGCGGCAAGAGCGACGATAGGAGAAACCTTCGTCCTGCTCTTTAACCAGGGCCAGTACGTCCAGCACCATCAGGTCTTTACCACCGGTATCGACCTGGAATTCCTGCATGAACGGCGCAGCGTCCTGATCAGGGTTGTAGCGATAAACACTGACTTTCAACATGGCAGCCACCCTTAGTAAGTCCGAATCTTCGGTTCAAACGTCGGAACCGTCTTCGGCGAGAAGTTCACGGCACGCTTGGTTACGCGCTTGTCACCCGGGAAGTACAGGGTGTGGCACAACCAGTTCTCGTCGTCGCGGTCTTCATAGTCTTCACGAGCGTGAGCACCACGGGATTCTTTACGAACCTCGGCGGCAATCGCGGTCGCTTCAGCCACTTCCAGCAGGTTTTGCAGCTCAAGGGCTTCGATACGAGCGGTGTTGAACGCCTGGCTCTTATCGTTGATCTTGACGTTGGCGATGCGCGAACGCAGGTCAGCCAGCTGGGCGATACCTTTTTGCATGTATTCGCCGGTACGGAACACACCGAAGTAGTTCTGCATGCAGCTTTGCAGCTCTTTGCGCAGGGAGGCGACGTCTTCGCCTTCGGTACGCGAGTTCAGGCCATCCAGACGTGCCAGGGCAGCGTCGATGTCGGACTGGCGTGGACGAGCGTAATCAACGCCTTCCTTCAGGGTCTGCTCCAGGAACAGGCCGGCGGCGCGACCGAATACCACCAGGTCGAGCAGCGAGTTGCCGCCCAGGCGGTTGGCACCGTGAACCGATACGCAGGCCACTTCGCCTACTGCGAACAGACCAGGGATGATCTGGTCGACGCCGTCGGCGTCCTGGGTGATCGCCTGGCCATGAATGTTGGTGGCAACGCCGCCCATCATATAGTGGCAAGTTGGAACAACAGGGATCGGCGCAACAGCCGGGTCAACGTGGGCAAAGGTCTTGGACAGCTCCATGATGCCTGGCAGACGGCTGTGCAGAACTTCTTCACCGAGGTGATCGAGCTTCAGCATCACGTGGTCGCCATCGGGACCACAGCCGTTACCGGCGATGATCTCTTTAACCATGGAACGGGCCACAACGTCACGACCGGCAAGATCTTTGGCGTTCGGAGCATAACGCTCCATGAAACGCTCGCCGTTCTTGTTGATCAGGTAACCACCTTCACCACGGCAACCTTCTGTAACCAGTACACCGGCGCCGGCGATGCCGGTCGGGTGGAACTGCCACATTTCGATGTCCTGTACCGGCACGCCTGCACGCAGGGCCATGCCGATACCGTCACCGGTGTTGATCAGGGCGTTGGTAGTGGACGAGTAGATACGGCCTGCACCGCCGGTCGCCAATACGGTGGCGTTAGCCCGCACGTAAGAGGTTTCGCCGGTTTCGATGCAGATAACGATCATGCCTACAAAGGCACCGTCTTCGTTCTTCACCAGGTCGACGCCGTAGTATTCGTTGAGGAATACGGTGCCGGCCTTCAGGTTGGCCTGGTACAGGGTGTGCAGCAGCGCGTGACCGGTACGGTCGGCTGCGGCGCAGGTACGGGCGGCCTGGCCACCTTTACCGAAGTCTTTCGACTGCCCGCCGAACGGACGCTGGTAGATGCGGCCCTGTTCGGTACGGGAGAACGGCAGACCCATGTGTTCCAGCTCGAAGACCGCTTCCGGGCCTACGGAGCACATGTATTCGATAGCGTCCTGGTCACCGATATAGTCGGAACCCTTGACGGTATCGTACATGTGCCAGCGCCAGTCATCGTTCGGATCGGCGGAGGCGATGGCGCAGGTGATGCCACCCTGGGCCGAAACGGTGTGGGAACGGGTCGGGAACACCTTGGTGATCACGGCAGTCTTGTGACCGCCCTGGGCCAGTTGCAGCGCAGCGCGCATGCCGGCACCGCCGCCGCCAATGATGATGGCGTCGAATGAAAGCGTATTAACTGTGTTAGCCATGAATCAGATACCCCAAAGAATCTGCACACCCCAGACGAAGTAAGCGAACATCGCGACGCCGCATACTGCCTGGAAGAGAAACCGTACTGCTGTCGCGGACTTGCCCAGCGCCATTGGCGTCAGGTAGTCGGTCGCGATGGTCCACATGCCAACCCAGGCGTGAGCGCCCAGGGCTACAAGGGCCAGCAGACTGAAGATGCGCATCCCGTTATGAGCGAACAGGCCGTGCCATTGGGCGTAGCCAATGCCAGGGTTCGCCGCGAGGTACCCGATCAGGAAGATGAAATAAGCCGCGAGAACAACCGCAGACACACGTTGCGCCATCCAGTCATAGAGGCCCGAACGCGACAGGTTCGTAACGCTGGTTACCATATCCAAACTCCCGCCAGAACGATCAGCACCACGGAAATGGCGATGACGATTTTCGAGCCCAGCTTGCCGCCTTCCAGCGTCTCACCGATACCCATGTCCATGATCAAGTGGCGAATACCGGCCACAAGGTGATAAAGCAGAGCGGACAGGAGGCCCCAGGCGACGAATTTGGCCAGCGGACTGGTCAAGCATGCCTTCACCTCGGCGTACCCTTCTTCCGAACCCAGGGATTTGCTCAATGCGTAAAGCATGATGCCCAGGCCAAGAAACAGGATGATGCCGGATACACGGTGCAGGAACGACGTTACGCCGGTGATGGGGAGTTTGATGGTCCTTAGGTCTAGGTTTACAGGTCGTTGGCTATTCACGGCTTTTTTTCACACTGAAGAGCCCCTAACAATCAGGGCAAAGTTGTTGGGGAGTGCACTGGTCAGGTAACCACCACCCAGGGAGTGCGACCCCCATCAAAACGGGCCCAAAAGCCCCTGGCGGTCGGAGGCCGAGTATAGACAGTTAGGCAACTAATGACAACGCGCACTCCTCACCCTAATAGCGCATTGCAATGGCGGCATAAAAGGCGTAAATGGCAGGTAATTTCGAGGAAAAAGTACGGTTAAAGCCTTCTGGAGCAAGACTTTAGGCAAATTGACATCTGAATTTATCTCACTATAGTGGTGCGGGCCCTGCGTGGGGGGTCTGTCTGATGATTTGAAGCATAAATAGGAGGCCACATGGCTGACAAAAAAGCGCAGTTGATCATCGAGGGCGCAGCCCCCGTCGAGCTGCCCATTTTAACCGGCACCGTTGGTCCCGATGTTATCGACGTACGGGGCCTGACGGCCACGGGCCGTTTTACATTCGACCCAGGCTTCATGTCGACCGCCTCATGCGAGTCGAAGATCACCTATATCGACGGTGATAACGGTATCTTGCTGCACCGCGGCTACCCGATCGAACAGCTTGCTGAACAGTCGGACTACCTCGAAACCTGCTACCTGCTGCTCAACGGCGAATTGCCAACAGCTGAGCAAAAGGCCCAGTTTGTCAGCACCGTGAAGAACCACACCATGGTTCACGAGCAGTTGAAGACCTTCTTCAACGGCTTCCGTCGCGACGCCCACCCGATGGCCGTCATGTGCGGCGTAGTCGGCGCCCTGTCGGCCTTCTATCACGACTCCCTGGACATCAATAACCCGCAGCATCGCGAAATCTCCGCGATCCGCCTGGTTGCCAAGATGCCGACCCTGGCCGCGATGGTTTACAAGTACTCCATGGGTCAACCCATGATGTACCCGCGCAACGACCTGACGTACGCGGAAAACTTCCTGCACATGATGTTCAACACCCCGTGCGAGATCAAACCGATCAGCCCGGTGCTGGCCGCCGCGATGGACAAGATCTTCATCCTCCACGCCGACCACGAACAGAACGCCTCCACCTCTACCGTGCGCCTGGCGGGCTCTTCGGGTGCCAACCCGTTCGCCTGTATCGCCGCCGGTATCGCCGCACTGTGGGGCCCTGCCCACGGCGGTGCGAACGAAGCCGTATTGACCATGCTCGATGAAATCGGCGATGTCTCGAACATCGACAAGTTCATCGCCAAGGCCAAGGACAAGAACGATCCGTTCAAGTTGATGGGCTTCGGTCACCGGGTCTACAAGAACCGCGACCCACGTGCCACCGTGATGAAGAAGACCTGCGACGAAGTGTTGAAGGAACTGGGCATCAAGAACGATCCGCAACTCGAACTGGCCATGCGCCTGGAAGAGATCGCCCTGACCGACCCGTACTTCATCGAACGCTCGCTGTACCCGAACGTCGACTTCTACTCGGGGATCATCCTCAAGGCGATCGGCATTCCAACCAGCATGTTCACGGTGATCTTCGCCCTGGCGCGCACCGTAGGCTGGATCTCCCACTGGAAAGAAATGCTCTCCAGCCCGTACAAGATTGGCCGCCCGCGCCAGCTGTACACCGGCTACGAGTCGCGTGACATCACCAAGCTGGAAGACCGCAAGTAAGCCAACCGCTACTTGGCTACACCGAAAACGGCCTCCTTTGATAGGGAGGCCGTTTTTATTTGTACCGGATATGAGAAACAGTTTTGTCGTATCTGTTACCAATAAAGGCAAAAAAAAGCCCCGATCTCACGACCGGGGCTTTTTTTTGTAACCGTTACAACTTAGTGGTTAACGGCCCCACTCGCCCCCAGGCCAGTCTGCGAACGCACAAACTGCGGGAAGTACAGCGCACGCTCCTTCTCTGCCGCCGCCGACTTGTCGGTGATGGAGAAGAACCAGATACCGACGAACGCAATGATCATCGAGAACAGCGCCGGGTACTCGTAAGGGAAGATCGCCTTCTCATGGTGCAGGATCGAGACCCAGATGGTTGGGCCGAGGATCATCAGGCCAACGGCACTGACCAGACCCAGCCAGCCGCCAATCATCGCACCGCGGGTGGTGAGGTTTTTCCAGTACATGGAAAGCAGCAGTACCGGGAAGTTACAGCTGGCGGCAATGGAGAACGCCAGGCCTACCATGAACGCGATGTTCTGGCTTTCAAACAGGATACCCAGACCAATCGCCAGCACTGCCAGGGCGATCGTGGTGATCTTCGATACTCGAATCTCATCCTTCTCGTTGGCCTTGCCTTTCTTGATCACGCTGGCGTACAGGTCATGGGACACCGCCGAAGCACCCGCCAGGGTCAAGCCGGCAACCACTGCCAGGATGGTGGCAAACGCCACGGCCGAGATGAAGCCCAGGAAGATACTACCGCCCACCGCGTTGGCCAGGTGCACCGCCGCCATGTTGTTACCGCCGAGCAAGGCACCTGCAGCATCCTTGAACGCCGGGTTGGTGCTGACCAGCAGGATCGCGCCGAAGCCGATGATGAACGTCAGGATATAGAAGTAGCCGATGAAGCCAGTGGCATACAGCACGCTCTTGCGCGCTTCCTTCGCGTCACTCACGGTGAAGAAGCGCATCAGGATGTGCGGCAGGCCCGCGGTACCGAACATCAGTGCCAGGCCAAGGGAGAACGCCGAAATCGGATCTTTCACCAGGCCGCCCGGGCTCATGATCGCTTCACCTTTAGGGTGAACCTTGATCGCCTCGGCAAACAGCATGTTGAAGTCGAAGTTGACGTGCTTCATCACCATCAGCGCCATGAACGAGGCACCGGACAGCAGCAGCACTGCCTTGATGATCTGCACCCAGGTGGTGGCCAGCATGCCGCCGAACAACACATAGAGGCACATCAGGATGCCCACCAGGATCACCGCCACATGGTAATCAAGGCCGAACAGCAGCTGGATCAGCTTGCCCGCGCCGACCATCTGCGCGATCAGGTAGAACGCCACCACCACCAGGGAGCCGCACGCCGACAGGCTGCGGATCTGGGTTTGCCCGAGGCGGTAGGACGCCACGTCGGCAAACGTGTATTTACCCAGGTTACGCAGGCGCTCGGCGATCAGGAACAGAATGATCGGCCAGCCCACCAGGAAGCCGATCGAATAGATCAGGCCGTCGTAGCCGGAGGTAAACACCAGCGCGGAAATCCCCAGGAAGGAGGCTGCAGACATATAGTCACCGGCAATCGCCAAACCGTTCTGGAACCCGGTGATCTTGCCGCCGGCCGCATAGTAGTCGGCCGCCGACTTGTTGCGCTTGGACGCCCAGTAGGTGATGCACAAGGTCGCGCCGACGAAGGCCACGAACATCAGGATCGCTGCGATATTCAGCGGTTGTTTATGCACTTCGCCGGTCAATGCATCCGCCGCCCAAACGGCAGGTGCAAAGGCCGAGGCGCCGAGTACAGCCAATAGACGACGGATCATTGCGCAGCCTCCTTGAGAATCGCATTGTTCAGGTCGTCGAATTCGCCGTTGGCGCGTCGTACATAGATGCCGGTGAGGATGAAGGCCGACACAATCAGCCCGACCCCGATGGGGATTCCCCAGGTGATGGACGAACCGGGGCTGATCTTGGCCCCCAGTATTTGCGGCCCATAGGCAATCAGAAGAATGAAAGCGGAGTAAAGCCCAAGCATGATCGCCGAGAGAATCCAGGCGAACCTTTCCCTTTTACTAACCAGCTCCTTGAAACGCGGGCTGTTTTGAATCGAGAGGTAAATGCTGTCGTTCATTGTTTTTATCCTCGCAGCACAGCTTTTTATTATTGGAACGTATCCACTGTATGCGGCTGAGGAACAGGTTCCAGACGACCTTAGTAGTAGAAGGAGTGTAGCGAGGGATATTGAAGGCGCAGGAATAATTGCTGGGGCGAAATAATGTGGGAGCCGGGCTTGCCCGCGATGGGATCACCTCGATACATCAGGTGCACCGAGGCGTCTGCATCGCAGGCAAGCCAGCTCCCACAAGAGGCTTATTTAGCGGTCCATTCGGCGACACGCTCAGGGTGCTTGGCCACCCAATCCTTGGCCGCTGCTTCAGGCTTGGCGCCCTCTTGGATCGCCAGCATGACTTCACCGATTTCATCCTTGGAGGCCCACTGGAATTTCTTCAGGAACGCCACGACTTCCGGGGCTTTCTTTTCCAGACCTTTGCTGCCGATGCTGTTGACGGTTTCAGCAGCACCATAAATTCCTTTTGGGTCGTCCAGGAAACGCAGTTTCCACTTGGCGAACATCCAGTGTGGCACCCAACCGGTGACCGCAATGGATTCCTGTTTGTCTTCAGCACGGGTCAGCTCGGCGATCATTGCCGCGCCGGAACTGGCTTGCAGCTTGTAGTCCAGGCCATAGGCCTTGATCGCTTCGTCGGTCTTGAGCATCACGCCTGAACCGGCGTCAATGCCGACGATCTTGTTCTTGAAAGTGGTGTCGGTCTTGAGGTCTTCGATGGATTTGGCTTTCACGTACTCAGGCACGATCAGGCCGATCTTGGCGTCCTTGAAGTTGGGGCCGTAGTCGACCACCTTGTCCTTGTTCTTGGCCCAGTATTCACCGTGGGTCACGGGCAGCCAGGCGGAGAGCATGGCGTCGAGTTTGCCGGTGGCCACGCCTTGCCACATGATCCCGGTGGCGACCGCTTGCAGTTTCACGTCATAACCGAGCTTTTGCTTGATCACTTCTGCCGCCACGTGGGTGGTGGCGACACTGTCCGACCAGCCATCCACATAGCCGATGCTCAGGGTTTTGCTGTCGGCGCTGGCCATTGTGGAGCTCATCGCAACTACCAAAGTGGCAGCTGCGCCCAAAAGTCGTCGCATCTTCATAGTGCTTCCCCGAAAGTGCTGCGCCCGGCGGATGCCGAGCGACGTCAACCTGTTGTTATGTGGTGCACCGCGCCCCCTTCACGCGCATCGATCACGTGGGTGCTTCATCAGTGGAGGGCTGACACTTCGATCATCAACCTGCTGCCACAACCGACCTGCTCTGACTGCGACCTCAGGTAAGCAAGAAACGACATCACATCGCCAGCAAGATGATTTGTAGGACATTCACCGACGATCCCGCCCGAACTTTGCATGTCAAAATTATGCGGCCCCACTGGGACGGCACAAATCCGGGTAAGATGCGCGCCTTTGCTCCCCTGACGGCCTGATCATGCCCGCGACTGCCCGCTTCCCGCTCCTGCCCTATTTATTTGCCCTGATCCTCGGTGTGCTGGCCCTCGCCGGCTATTGGTATGGCCTTGGCAAACCCGTGGTGCTGCCAGACGTGGCCAGCGCCAGCCACAAGCTGCAATGCGCGTCCTACACGCCCTTCGACAAAGACCAATCGCCGTTCGACCAGCCGTTCAAACTGCGCCCCGAGCGCATGGACGCTGACCTGGCGTTGCTGGCTACCCGTTTTGAGTGCATCCGCACCTATTCCCAGACCGGCCTTGAAGCCTTGCCGGAACTGGCGCGCAAACACGGCCTGAAGCTGATGAGCGGCGCGTGGGTCAGCAGCGACCCGGTGGCCACTGCCAAGGAAGTCGAGGCATTGATCGCCTCGGCCAACGCCAACCCCGACGTCATCACGTCAGTGATCGTGGGTAACGAAACCTTGCTGCGCAAGGAAGTCACCGCCAAGCAGTTGGTGGCGCTGATCCATCACGTCAAAAGCCATATCAAGCAACCGGTCACCTATGCCGATGTATGGGAGTTCTGGCTGCAACACCCGGAAATCGCCCCGGCGGTGGATTTCCTGACCATCCACCTGCTGCCTTACTGGGAAGATGACCCGTCGGGCATCGACCAGGCGCTCAAGCATGTGGGCGATGTGCGCCAGACCTTCGGCAACAAGTTCGCCCCCAAGGACGTGATGATCGGCGAGACCGGCTGGCCGAGCGAAGGCCGCCAGCGGGAAACCGCGGTGCCGAGCCGGGTCAACGAAGCAAAGTTCATGCGCGGGTTCGTGGCCATGGCCGAAGCCAACGGCTGGCACTACAACCTGATCGAAGCGTTTGACCAGCCGTGGAAACGCGCCAGTGAAGGTGCGGTTGGCGGCTACTGGGGCCTGTTCGATGCCGATCGCCAGGACAAGGGCGTGCTCGCCGGCCCGGTGACCAATGTGCCGTACTGGCCGCTGTGGCTGGGGGTTGGCGGGATTATCCTGCTGGGCACGCTGCTGCTGGGCGGTCGCGTGCGCAACACCCGTGCTGCCTTGTTGTTGCCGTTGCTGGGCGCTGTGGCGGCCTGCTCGATTGGCACCTGGGCCGAATTGAACCGGGTAACGGCGCGCTTCGCGGATGAGTGGGTGTGGGCGGGATTGCTGGTGGCCTTGAACCTCGCCGTCCTGGCCCACGCCGCCCTGGCGTTGAGTGCACGGGAAGGTTGGCGCGAACGCGCGTTCAACTGGCTGGAGCAGCGCGCGGGCTGGCTGGTGGCGATCGCCGGATTTGCCGGGGCGGTGATGATGCTGGCGCTGGTGTTTGACCCGCGTTATCGCAGCTTCCCGAGTACCGCGCTGGTGCTGCCGGCGCTGGTGTACCTGGTGCGTCCGGTAAGCGGGCTGCGTCGGGAGATCGCGTTGCTGGCGTTCATCATCGGTGCCGGCATTGCGCCGCAGCTGTACCGTGAAGGATTGATGAATCAGCAGGCGTGGGGTTGGGCGGTGGTGAGCCTGCTCATGGTTGCAGCCTTGTGGCGTTGCTTGCGGGTGCGCAAGGCTTAAGACCGCTATCGCAGGCAAGCCAGCTCCCACATTTGGATCGGTGAACACGGTCAAATGTGGGAGCTGGCTTGCCTGCGATGAGGCCCTCTCAGGTTGCCCGAGGCGCCCTGACCAACCGCAACCCCGCAATCACCACCGCAAACACCCCAAAGGTCGTGTTGTACAACGCCAACGCCGGAAACCCGAACACCAGCGCCAACACCGCCAACCCCCACCCTGCCCGGCCCGGCACAAAAAACGCCAGCACCGACGTCACCAGCGCCGCCCAGCCCAGCACCTTGAAGTGAATCATCAACCCCAGGTTGGAACGCACCTGGCATTCCCAGCGGCTGGCTTCATCTGCACAAATACCCACCCAACTCCCATCCTCCATGAATCCGTAACGCGCGCCATAACTGGCGGCCAGCCAAAGCGGCAGGGCGATAAGCAACAGCATCAGCGGGAAACGGCGGGACATGGGGCACTCCGATAGGCGAAAACGGCGCCCAGCTTAATCGCCCGGCAGCCGTTGGCAAGGTTTGGAAGCAGATAAGTGTTCATCAAGGCGTGCCAAAGTGTATCGTCTGGCTACTATTACCCCGATTCCGACGTTTTTTCCGACTTTTCGTGCCGAGGGCTGGCACTTCGGCAGCAACGCGGTGGTCATAGCCTGCGAACTCCACTTCAGCACGTTTTCCTCTTAGGGATTTAGTCATGCTCCGTTCCTTGCGCTGTGCGGCCCTGTTGGGCAGCCTTTTTCTGAGTGCGTCAGCACTGGCGGTCGATATCGACCAAGCCAGCTATGGCTACCCTTTGACCAACCCGTTTGAAGCGACCATCGCCACCACCCCGCCGAACCTGCGGCCGGAACTGCCGTCCGACGATGAAATCAATCAGTCCGACTATACCCTGACGATGCGCCCCGAGCGTGAATTCAGCCTGCCCGACAACTTCTGGGCGGTGAAGAAACTTACCTACCGCATCGCCAAGCAAGACCGCGCCGCGCCGCTGATCTTCCTGATCGCCGGCACCGGCGCACGCTTTGACAGCACCATCAACGAATACCTGAAAAAGCTCTACTACAAGGCCGGTTACCACGTCGTCCAGCTGTCGTCCCCCACCAGCTTCGACTTCATCGCCGCCGCCTCGCGCTTCGCCACCCCCGGCATCAGCCAGGAAGACGCCGAAGACATGTACCGCGTGATGCAGGCCGTACGTGCGCAAAACCCGACGCTGCCCGTGACCGACTTTTACCTCACCGGCTACAGCCTCGGCGCCCTCGACGCAGCCTTCGTCAGCAAGCTGGACGAAACCCGCCGCAGCTTCAACTTCAAGAAAGTCCTGCTGCTGAACCCGCCGGTCAACCTCTACACCTCGATCACCAACCTCGACAAGCTGGTGCAAACCGAGGTCAAGGGCATCAACAACAGCACCACCTTCTATGAGCTGGTGTTGAACAAGCTGACCCGCTACTTCCAGCAAAAGGGCTACATCGACCTCAACGATGCGCTGCTCTACGACTTCCAGAACTCCAAGGAACACCTGACCAACGAACAGATGGCGATGCTGATCGGCACCTCGTTCCGCTTCTCGGCGGCCGACATTGCCTTCACCTCGGACCTGATCAACCGTCGCGGCCTGATCATCCCGCCCAAGTACCCGATCAGCGAAGGCACCAGCCTCACGCCGTTCCTCAAGCGTGCGCTGCAGTGCGACTTCGACTGCTACCTCACCGAACAGGTGATCCCGATGTGGCGCGCCCGCTCCGACGGCGGCAGCCTGTTGCAACTGGTTGACCAGGTCAGCCTGTATGCCCTCAAGGACTACCTGCACGACAGCCCGAAAATTGCCGTGATGCACAACGCCGACGACGTGATCCTCGGCCCTGGCGACCTTGGCTTCCTGCGTAAAACCTTCGGCGATCGCTTGACCGTCTACCCCCTGGGCGGCCATTGCGGCAACCTCAACTACCGCGTCAACGCCGACGCCATGCTGGAGTTCTTCCGTGGCTAAATATCTTCTGCTGCTCGCCGCCCTGATGTGCGCGGGCGTGGCCAATGCCGACAACAGCAAGGCCCACACGCCGACCGTAGTGGACTCCGACGGCTTCAAGGAGCCCCTGAGCCACCTCAAGTTCAACCCCGGCCTGGACCAGCGTGAGTTCGAGCGCTCGTCGGTCAACGCCCTGAATGTCTACGACCCGCTGGAGTCGTGGAACCGCCGGGTGTACCACTTCAACTACCGCTTCGACCAGTGGGTGTTCCTGCCGGTGGTGGACGGTTACCGCTACGTCACCCCGAGCTTCCTGCGCACCGGCGTGAGCAACTTCTTCAACAACCTGGGGGATGTGCCCAACCTGTTGAACAGCCTGCTGCAGCTCAAGGGCCATCGCTCCCTGGAAACCACCGGGCGCCTGCTGCTCAACACCACCATCGGCATCGCCGGCCTGTGGGACCCGGCCACCGCCATGGGCCTGCCGCGCCAGAGCGAAGACTTCGGCCAGACCCTGGGCTTCTACGGCGTACCGGGCGGCGCCTACCTGGTGCTGCCGCTGTTTGGTCCGTCGAACCTGCGGGACACCACCGGCCTGCTGGTGGACTACGGCGCCGAGACCGAGATCAACTTCCTGAACGTGTCCAAGGTCAGCGAAAACCACCCGGAAATCTGGGCCCTGCGCGCCGTCGACAAGCGCTACCAGACCAGCTTCCGCTACGGTCAGATGAACTCGCCGTTCGAGTATGAAAAGGTGCGCTACGTGTACACCGAGGCGCGCAAGTTGCAGATCGCCGAGTAAAAGGTAAGGGCTCGGCTCCCACATTTGATCTTCAGTGCCTTCTGAACTGGCCGTGTTCAGCTATTTGACCAAGCGCTTTTCCTTCGACGGCCTGTAGCCAAAGTACGCGCTGTAGCACTTGCTGAAATGGCTCGGTGAAACAAACCCGCAGGCCACCAGCACATCCACCTGGGACAGCTCGGTGTGTTGCAGCAGGCGGCGGGCCTCGGTGATGCGCAGTTCCAGGTAATAACGCTGGGGCGTGGTGCCCAACTGTTCCTTGAACAAGCGCTCCAATTGACGCCGGGAGCGGCCGGCATAGATGGCCAGTTGTTCCATCTCCAGAGGCTCTTCGAGGTTGGCGTCCATCAGGTTGACCACCTCGCGCAGCGGCGCGCTCAAGCACACGTTTTCCGTCGGTTTGACCCGCCGGTAGCGCGACTCCTCAAACGCCAGGATGTCTTCGACGCCCTCCACCAGCGCCTTGCCGTACAACCCCTTGATCCAGTCCAGCGCCATATGGAACGCGCCGGACGGGCTCGACGCCGTCAGCCGGTCGCGATCAATCACATACGGCTCGCTGCTGACCTGCGTCGCCTTGCAGAACTCCGCCAGGGCCGGGCGGTGTTCCGGGTGTACGGCGCACCGGTAGCCGCCCAGCAACCCCGCACGCCCCAAGAACCACGCACCATTCCACAATCCGGCCAGGCTCACCCCCTGCTCCGAGGCGCTTTTCAATAGATGGATGAATTCTTCACTGGCCTTCAGCTCGGTGCGGTAGCCACCACAGATCACCAACAGGTCCAGCTCTTTAAGCACTGAAGGTTCAAGCCGTCCATCAGGGCGAATCACCAGCCCCAGGTCGCTGACCACCTCGCCTTCCTGCAAGCCATAGGTCGAGGTAGAAAACGACGCAGGCCGCAGCAGGTTGGTGGTGATCAGCGTATCCAGCGCCTGGGTAAATGCCGGAAGCGAGAAATGTTCGAGCAACACAAATCCCGCCCGCACGGTTTGACGGACCTCGCCGGGGTTTTCATTCAAGTAGCGCAGGTTCTTGCCTTTCATGCCCCCGCTGAATTGCCGTCGCTCGATCAAATGCCTAAGCCCTCGCACGTTTCCAGAGGTTACCCACCACGCTGACCACCGCCAACACCACGGCCCCGGCAATGATCCCCGCCACCGCATTGAGCAACGTCGGCATCAGCCACGCCAGGCCACCGGTACTTTGGCTCACGGTTTCGATCCAGTGGTGTACCACCGGCACGCCATGGGTCAGGATGCCGCCGCCCACCATGAACATCGCCGCCGTGCCGATCACCGACAGGCTTTTCATCATGTACGGCGCCGCCCGCAGGATCGCCCCGCCAATGCTGCGCGCCGCCTGCCCGGGCTTTTGGGTGAGCCACAGCCCCAGGTCATCGAGCTTGACGATGCCGGCCACCAGGCCGTAGACGCCGATGGTCATGACGATGGCGATGCCCGACAGCACGATCACTTGCTGCATCAGCGGCGCATCGGCCACGGTGCCGAGGGTGATGGCGATGATTTCGGCCGAAAGAATGAAGTCGGTGCGGATCGCGCCCTTGATCTTGTCTTTCTCGAAGGCCACCAGGTCCGTCGCCGGGTCCGCCACGGCTTCCACCAGGTGCGCCTGCTCTTCGGTGCGCTTGTGGAAGAAGCTATGGGCGAGCTTTTCGAAGCCCTCAAAACACAGGTAGGCGCCGCCCAGCATCAGCAACGGCGTGACCGCCCAGGGCGCAAATGCGCTGATCAGCAAGGCAGCGGGCACCAGGATCAGCTTGTTGATGAATGAACCCTTGGCCACCGCCCACACCACCGGGATTTCCCGCTCGGCGCGCACCCCGGAGACTTGCTGGGCATTCAGCGCCAGGTCGTCCCCCAGCACGCCGGCGGTTTTCTTCGCGGCCATCTTGGTCATCAGGGCCACATCGTCGAGCACCGCCGCGATGTCGTCGATCAATACCAGCAAACTGCTTCCTGCCATGGCTCGGGCTTCCCGTGATTCAAAGTGCGCCGAGAATAACGCGGCGCACACCGGGCAGGCGAGCCTGTCAGCGTCCGTCGACGTGCCAGCCACCGCCAAGGCTCTGGATCAGCGCCACACTGCCCTGGCTGAGTTGGCCCTGGGTGTCGCGAAGATTCTGCTCGGCTTGCAGCAATACCAGCTGCTGGGTCAGCACGGCTTCCTGGCTGACAGTGCCGGCGCGCAGTTGCGCTTGCTGGCTGCCGAACAGCTGCTGGTTGCGCTGGTACACCTGCTGGAAGGCATCGGCCTGGGTTTGCAGGTGGTTGATCGCCGACAGGTTGTCTTCGACGTTCTGCAAGGCGCTGAGCACGGTGCCGCGGTAGGTCGCGGCGATCTGGTCATAGCTGGCCTCGGCCTGCTTGACCGCTGCCTCACGGGCGCCGCCGTCGAACAGGGTTTGCGCCAGCGCCGGGCCCAACGTCCAGATGCGGTTGGGCAGGGAGAACAACCCGCCCAGCGCGCTGCCGCGATAACCGGCCTCGGCGGTGAGGTCCAGGGTCGGGAAGAACGCGGCTTCGGCCACGCCGATTTTCGCGTTGGCCGCCGCGGCCGAGCGCTCCGCCGCCACCACGTCGGGACGCCGTTGCAGCAGGGTTGACGGCAAGGTCAGCGGCGGGCGCGGCAGCACAAAGGTGTAGTCATCCCGCGCTGCCACGGCAAACTCGCTCGGCGCCACGCCCACCAGCACCGCCAGTGCGTGTTCGTATTGCTCGCGGTCGCGCAGGGAGGTCTGCAGGTCGGCAATCGAGGTGGTGAGCTGGTCCTGGGCCACCAGCAACTGGTCGTTGGTGGCGACGCCCTGGGTGAACTGCACCTGGATCATGTCCAGCAATTGCTGGTTGATCTTCTGTTGCTGTTGCAACAGGCGCACGTCGATATCCATCTGCCGCAGCGCAAGGTAGTTGCTCGCCACGCTGGAGCTGATGGACAACCGTACCCCGGCCAGCAATGCATCGGATTGCTGGGCCGTGGCCTGGCTGGACTCTATCCCGCGCCGCACCAGGCCCCACAGGTCCGGCTCCCAGCTGGCGGTCAAGGTGGCGCTGACACTGTTCTCTATACCGCCAGAGTTGGTAACGGTGCTCGACGTACCGCTGCCGCTGCCTGCCGTTCCCCGTGAGCCCGACAACCCTACGCCCACCGTCGGCCACAACCCGGCCCGGCTGGACGCCACCTGCGCCTGGGCCAGGCGGTACGCCGCCTCCGCCGCGATGATCGACTGGTTGGCCTTGGCCGAGCGCGCCACCAGGTCGTTCAGCACCGGGTCCTGATAGGCCAGCCACCACTGGCTGTCCATCGCCCCTTGGGGGTTGGCCGCCGCGCGCTGCCACTGGGCGCCTTCCTTGAAGGTCTGCGGCAGCTCCATGGCGGGCTTCTGGTAATCGGGCCCGACCATGCAGCCGCCGAGCAGCAGGCTGATGCAAAGCACGTTGTATTTCACGTTCATAACCTTGCTTCCTTACGCCGACCCAGGCGCTGTGACGCCCGGTCGAGCCACAGGTAGATCACCGGGGTGGTGTACAGCGTCAGCACCTGGCTGAACAGCAGGCCACCAATAATCGAAATCCCCAACGGCCGGCGCAGTTCCGAACCGTAGCCGGTGCCCAGCACCAGCGGCAGCGCGCCAAGGATCGCCGCCAGGGTGGTCATCATGATCGGCCGGAAACGGATCAGGCACGCCCGGCGAATCGCTTCCTTGGCCGTAAGGCCGAACTCCCGCCGCTCGGTGATCGCGAAGTCGATCATCATGATCGCGTTTTTCTTCACGATGCCGATCAACAGAATCACCCCCACCAGCGCAATGATCGACAGCTCGGTGCCGGTCAGCAGCAAGGCGATCAACGCACCGACACCGGCCGAGGGCAAGGTCGAGAGGATGGTCAGCGGGTGCATCAGGTTTTCGTAGAGGATGCCCAGCACGATATACACCGAGAGCAACGCGGCGACGATCAGCAACGGTTCGCTGGCCACCGAGGACTGGAACACCTGGGCCGTACCGGCAAACTGGCCCACCACACTGGCGGGCATGCGCAGTTGCTTCACCGCATCATCCACCATCGCCGTGGCCTGGCCGATGGACGTGCCCGGCGCCAGGTTGAACGACACCGTCACCGCCGGGAACGTACCCTGGTGACTGATGGAAATCGCCGTGCGCGCCACCGTGTTATCCGCCAGCGCCGACAGCGGCACCAGGGTCTGTTCGGTGGTCAGGCTGGGCGCCGCCGTGGTGCCTTTGGTGGTCGTGGCCTGGGTGCCGGTCGGCACATAAATGCCCTTGAGCGCCGAAGGGTCGGTCCAGTACTCCGGGGCGATTTCCATCACCACGTGGTACTGGTTCGCCGCGCGATACAGGGTGGCGACCTGGCGCTGGCCAAAGGCGTCGTACAGCGCCTGGTCCACCGCCGAGATACTCACCCCGAGGCGCGCCGCCGTGTCGCGGTTGATCTGCACATTGGCCAGCAGGCTGTTGTCCTGCTGGTCGGTATTCAGGTCGGTAAGTTGCGGCAATTTGCGCAGCACCTCCACCACCTTGGGCACCCATTCATCCAGGGATTCCTGGTCATCGGCGGTCAGGGTGTATTGGTACTGTGCGCCACTTTGCCGGCCACCCACGGTGATGTCCTGAGCCGACTGCAAATACAGCTTGGTGCCCGGCAGGTCGCCGAGGCTGCGGCGGATTTGCCCGATGATCTCGGTGGCGTTGTCCTTGCGCTCGCCCAAGGGCTTGAGCAGCACAAACATCTGCGCACTGTTGACCGCCCCGCCGCCACCCCCGCCGCCGCCGACAAACCCGGCGACGGTTTCGATATTCGGGTTTTTCATCACCTTGCGGTTGATCTCGGTGAAGTCCTTCTGCATCGCCCCGTAGGAAATGCTCTGGTTCGCCAGGATGCTGCCCTGCAAGCGGCCGGTGTCTTCCTGGGGAAAGAAGCCCTTGGGCACCAGCACGTACAGCACGCCGGCGAGGACGATCACCAGCACCGTGACAAAGCCCATCAGCACCGTATGGTCGATCACCCAACCCAGGGTGCGATCGTAGAAGCGGTGAAAGCGCGAGTCCGGGTGTTCGTTGCCTGCGTGAATCTCTTTCGGCGCGCGCAGCAGCACGCTGGCGAGCATCGGCGTGACGGTCAGGGAGATCAGCATCGAGATCACGATGGCCACCGACAGCGACACCGAGAACTCGCGGAACAACCGCCCGACAATCCCGCCCATCAGCAGCAGCGGAATAAACACCGCCACCAGGGACACGCTGATGGTCAGCACCGTGAAGCCGACTTCACGCGCCCCTTCCAGTGCGGCCTCCACCCGGGTCTTGCCGCGCTCCAGGTGACGCATGATGTTTTCCACCACCACGATCGCATCGTCCACCACAAAGCCGGTAGAAATGGTCAGCGCCATGAGGGACAGGTTGTTCAGGCTGTAGCCAAGAAAGTACATCGCGCCAAAGGTGCCCAGCAGCGACAGCGGCACCACGATCGCCGGCACCAGGGTGCTGCGCCAGTCGCGGAAGAAGCCGAACGTCACCAGGGTCACCAACAGGATCGACACCAGCAACGTCACCTCCACGTCGTGCAACGAAGCGCGAATGGTGGTGGTGCGGTCCATCAGCAAGTCGAGCTTGATCGTCGCCGGGATCGAGCTTTGCAAAAACGGCAGCGCGGCTTTCACCGCGTCCACCGTCTCGATCACGTTAGCCCCTGGCTGCTTGAACACCACCAGCAGCACCGCCGGCTTGCCGTTGGACAGGCCGAAGTTGCGCAGGTCCTGCACGTCTTCGCGCACGTAGCCAAGGTCGGCGATATGGATCAGGTCGCCGTTGTGGGCCTTGACCACCAGCGGCCCGTAGTCCTTTTCATCGAGCAACTGGTCGTTGGCGGCAATGCCGTAGTTGCGGTCACCGATGGCCACGTTGCCCTTGGGCAAGTTCACGTTGGAGGCGTTTATCACCTGGCGTACCTGCTCCAGGCTGACGCCGTACTGGTTGAGCCGGTCGGGGTTCAATTCCACCCGCACCGCCGGCAGCGCGCCGCCGCCCACCGTCACGTCACCGACCCCGGTGGTCTGCAACAGCTTCTGCTCCAGCAGGGTCGAGGCCACGTCATACATCTGCCCCGGCGTGGCGCTGTCGGAGGTCAGGCTGATGATCAGGATCGGCGAGTCCGCCGGGTTGACCTTGCGGTACGTCGGGTTGCCGGACAGGTCGCTGGGCAGGTTGCTGCGCGCAGCGTTGATCGCGGCCTGCACGTCCCGGGCGGCGCCGTCGATGTCGCGGTTCAGGTCGAACTGCAAGATGATCCGCGCCGAGCCAAGGCTGCTGGACGAAGTCATCTGCGTAACCCCGGCGATCTGCCCGAACTCGCGCTCCAGCGGCGTGGCCACCGAACTGGCGACGGTGGTCGGGTCGGCGCCGGGCAAGGAGGCGCTGACGCTGATGGTCGGGAAATCCACCTCCGGCAGCGGCGCCACCGGCAGCAGCATGAAGGCCAGTGCGCCAAACAGCGCGAGGCCCGCCGCCATCAAGGTGGTTGCAATGGGACGGCGAACAAACGGCGCGCTGACGTTCATCGCCATCAGACCGCTTCAGCCGGGCGGCGGCTGAAGCGTTCCCCCAGGCCGTGCATGGCGAGGAAGATCACCGGTGTGGAAAACAGCGTCAGCAACTGGCTGAGCAACAACCCGCCAATGATCGCGATGCCCAGCGGGTGACGCAGCTCCGAGCCAATCCCCGTGCCCAGCGCCAGCGGCACTGCGCCGAACAGCGAGGCCATGCTGGTCATCAGGATCGGCCGGAACCGCAACTCCGCCGCCTGACGAATCGCCGCCACAGGGCTCAGGCCGCCCTCACGTAGTAACTCCAAGGCAAAGTCGACCATCATGATGCCGTTTTTCATCACGATGCCGATCAGCAGCACAATGCCGATCAAGCCGATGATGTCGAACTGCGTACCGGTCACCAGCAGCGCCAGCAAGGCCCCGAGCGCCGCCGACAGCAGCGTCGAAAGGATCGTCACCGGGTGCACGAAGCTCTCGTACAGAATCCCCAGCATCAGGTACACCACCACAATCGCCGCCACCACCAGGAACACCTGGTTCGACAGCGACTGCTCGAACGTGGCCGCTGCGCCTTCAAGGTTGGCCTGCACCGACAAGGGCAAGCCGACCTTGGCCTCGATGTCCTTGAGCCGCGTGACCGCCGCGCCAAGGGTCTGGCCCGGGGCGAGGTTGAAGGACACGTCGGCATACGGAAACTGACCCAAACGGTTGATGGTCACGGGCGTACGCACCACCTGCATGGTCGCCATGCTCGACAGCGGCGCCACGCCGCCACCGGGAATGTCCACGTACAACCCCGTGAGCAAATCCTGCAAGTTGCGCGGCGGATGGTCGGTGGCGATCACCACGTGGTACTGGTTGAGCTGGGTATAAATCGTCGAGACCTGGCGCTGGCCGAAGGCGTCGTACAGCACGTCGTCGATCGCCTGGGGCGTGATGCCCAGGCGCGAGGCGGTGGCGCGGTCAAACGTCAGCTGGATCTGGTTGCCGAACTGCATCGCCTGGCTTTGCACGTCGGTGAACATCGGGTCTTGCTTGATCGCCGCCAGCAGCTTGGTGGTCCACTGTTCCAGCTCGTCCGGGTCGGTGGCTTGCAGGCCCAGGCGGTAGCTGGTGGTGGACACCGTGGCATCGAGGGTCAGGTCCTGCACCGAGTGCAGGTACAGGCGGATGCCGGCGTCGTCGGCGTTGGCATCCGAAAGCCGGCGGATCACTTCGGTGGCGCTGTCACGCTCGCCCCGGGGCTTGAGGTTGATCAGCAGGTTGCCCTGGTTGATGGTCGGGTTGGTCTGGTCGATGCCAACGAACGACGACAGGCTTTGCACCGCCGGGTCCTTGAGGATTCGCGCGGCGAGGCGCTGCTGGTCGGTCTGCATCTGCTGGAAGGACACCGTGGGCGCGGCCTGGGAAATGCCCTGGATCAGGCCAGTGTCCTGGTCCGGGAAAAAGCCCTTGGGCATGATCACCAGGGTCACCAGGGTCAGCGCGGCGGTGAGCACCACCGAGATCAGCGTGAGCGTGCGGTGGGCCAGCACCCAGTCGAGGCCACGCACGTAGTGGGTGTTGATGCGGTCGAAGAAATCCGCACGGCGTTCCTCGTGCTTGTTCTTGAGCATCCGCGCGCACATCATCGGCGTCAGGGTCAGGGAGATGAACGCCGAGATCACGATGGTCACGGCCACGGTCATGGCAAATTCGCGGAACAGTCGCCCGACCACATCGCCCATGAACAGCAGCGGGATCATCACTGCGATCAGCGCAATCGACAGCGAAATAATCGTGAAACCAATCTGCTCCGAACCCTTGAGCGCCGCCTCCAGCGGCGAGTCCCCCGCCTCGATGTAGCGCGTGATGTTTTCGATCATCACGATGGCGTCATCCACCACAAACCCGATGGCAATCGTCAGCGCCATCAGCGTCAGGTTGTTCAGGGAGAAGCCCAATGCATAGGCCACCGCCAGGGTGCCCACCAACGTCAGCGGAATGGTCACGGCGGGAATGACCGTGGCCGGCACGTTGCGCAGGAACGCGAAAATCACGATCACCACCAGCCCGATGGCCATGGCCAGTTCATACTGCACATCGGTGACCGAGGCGCGGATGGTTTGGGTGCGGTCGGTGAGCACAGCGACCTTCAAGGTGCCCGGCAAACTGGCCCGCAACTTGGGCAGCAATTGCTGCACGCGGTCGACCACTTCGATCACGTTGGCGCCGGGTTGGCGCTGGATGTTCAGCACAATCGACGGCGTGCTGTTGGTCCACGCGGCCTGGCGCGGGTTCTCCGGGCCCTGGGTGGAAGTGGCGATCTGCGACAGGCGAATCGGTGCGCCGTTTTTATAGGCGATCACCAGGTCGCGGTATTCCTCGGCCGATTGCAGCTGGTCGTTGGCGCCGATGGAATAGGCCTGGAACTTGCCGTCGATATTGCCCTTGGCCTGGTTGACGTTGGCCGTGCCCAGGGAGGTGCGCAGGTCATCGATGGACAGGCCCAGGCTATTGAGTGCCGAGGTGTTCGCCTCGACCCGCACCGCCGGGCGCTGGCCGCCGCTGATGGTCACCAGGCCCACGCCGGTGATCTGCGAGATTTTCTGCGCCAGGCGTGTGTCGGCCAGGTCTTCGACCTTGGTCAGCGGCAGCACGTCGGAGGTCAGGGACAGGGTCAGCACCGGCGCATCCGCCGGGTTGACCTTGCTGTACACCGGCGGGTACGGCAGGTTGGCCGGCAGGAAGGTGCCGGCGGCGTTGATCGCGGCCTGCACTTCCTGCTCGGCGACGTCCAGGGACAGCGACAGGTCGAATTGCAGGGTCACCACCGACGCGCCGTCGGAGCTGGTGGAGTTCATGGATTTGAGGCCCGGCATTTCGCCGAGCTGGCGCTCCAGCGGCGCAGTGATGGACGAACTGACCACGTCCGGGCTGGCGCCGGGGTATTGGGTGAAGACCTGGATGGTCGGGTAGTCGACTTCGGGCAAGGCCGACACCGACAGCAAGTGATACCCCAGCATCCCCAGCAACAGCACCGCGACCATCATCAAGGTGGTGGCGACGGGACGTTCGATAAAGGGCCGCGAAATGTTCATGCTCGGCAGCTCCTCACTGGGCGACGACCTTCACGGCCGAACCGTCATCCAGTTTGTCGGCGCCTTCGGTGATCACCTGCTCGCCCGGCTTGACCCCATTCTCGAGCACCGCCGAGACATCGCCCATGGACGGGCCGGTCTTGATATTGCGCAGGCTGGCCTTGTCGCCATTCACCACGAACACGAAATCACCCTTGCTGCCATGCTGGATCGCCCGGGTGGGCACCACGGCAACCTGGGTCAAAGTGTCGGCCTTCAGGCGCGCATTGACGAATTGGTTGGGGAACAGCGCATTGCCCGAATCATCGAACTGCGCCTTGACCTTGATGGTGCCGGTGGTGGTATCCACCTGGTTATCCAGGGCCAACAGGCTGCCGGTGGCCAGCAAGGCTTTTTTATTGCGGTCGTAGGCCAGCACCGTCACGGCGCCACGGCCCAGGGCTTGATTGATTGCACCCAAGTCATCCTCGGGCACGGCGAACACCACGGTGGCCGGGTTCATCTGGGTAATCACCACGATGCCGGTGGTGCTGGTGGTGGTGACGTAGTTGCCGGGGTCTACCAGGCGCAGGCCCACCACGCCGTCGACCGGCGAGGTGATGGTGCAGTAACCGACCTGCACTTCAAGGTTCTGCACATTGCCCTGGTCGGCGGCCACGGTGCCCAACTGTTGCTGGACCAACGAAGCCTGGGTGTCGACGGTTTGCTGGCTGGTGGAACCGGCCTTGACCAGTTCGCGGTAGCGCGCCAGATCGCGCTGGGCGTTGCTCAATACCGCCTGGTCGTGGGCCAGGGTGCCCTTGGCCACGGCCAGTTGGGCCTTGAGGGCACGGTCATCGATGCGCGCAATCACCTGGCCCTGGGTGACGTGCTGGCCTTCCTTGAACGCCACGCTGCTGAGGATGCCATCGACCTGGGTGACCACGGTCACACTGCGGGTGGGGGTGACGGTGCCGAGGGCGTCGATATACACCGGCACGTCCTGCAACACCACCGGCACCACGGCCACCGGTTCGCCGGGGGCGGGAGGCCGGCCTTTGTGCCCGCCTGCAAAGAAGTGCAAACCCAGGGCAATCAACAACGCTACCAGTAACAACGTGCCAACTGCCCAGGCGAACGTACGTCGTCTGCTTTTCTCCACGGGTTTCTCTCTCGAACGCCGAAATCAGGAAGGGGCGGCCAGGCTAAATGGCCGCTCGCTGCCTGAACTCTAGCAGCGCGCCCGGGCTGTGCCTGTACGACCGTGAATGCGTTCAGCATCAAGACAGACAAAGTCAGCTGGGCGCCCCGCCACGCAAGGGCTGCAGCACGATTCTTGAGCCCTGCGCAAAGCCGGTGCTACCATGCCCGACCGCCTGTCTTGGCAAGGAATGACCTGGTCTATGAGCACCATTCGCGAGCGCAACAAAGAACTGATCCTGCGGGCTGCCAGTGAGGAGTTTGCCGACAAGGGCTTCGCCGCGACCAAAACCAGCGACATCGCCGCCAAGGCCGGGCTGCCCAAGCCCAACGTCTACTACTACTTCAAGTCCAAGGACAACCTCTACCGCGAGGTGCTCGAAAGCATTATCGAGCCGATCCTGGCGGCTTCGACGCCGTTCAATCCGGAGGGTGATCCTTCGGCCGTGCTGAGCGGGTACATCCGCTCGAAAATCAGCATCTCCCGGGATCTGCCGTTTGCCTCAAAGGTGTTCGCCAGTGAAATCATGCACGGCGCCCCGCACCTGAGCGCCGAGCAGGTGGAACAGCTGAATGCCCAGGCCAAGCACAACATCGACTGCATCCAGAGCTGGGTGGATCGGGGGCTGATTGCGCCGATTGATCCGCATCACCTGATGTTCAGCATCTGGGCGGCAACGCAGACGTATGCGGATTTTGACTGGCAGATTTCGGCGGTGACCGGGAAGGTCAAGCTGGATGAGGCGGATTACGAGGCGGCGGCGCAGACGATTATTCGGTTGGTGCTTAAAGGGTGTGAGCCGGACTGAAGAGCATCGCAGGCAAGCCAGCTCCCACAGTGGATTTGTGCCAGACACAGAATGTATGAACGACAGAAGTCCCCTGTGGGAGCGGGCTTGCCCGCGATAGCTATCTCCCGGACACATCCTGCCAAAACCTGGAACACCCCTTAAAACATTCCCATCTAGCCTTTCAGAACTCAATTCTGCAAAGGGGCAACGGAATGCCTGATCTACCCGCATCATGTCGTCTGCGCACAGGGCGCTATAACGAATCCAACCGCATTTATCTTCTGACCAGCAACACACTGCATCGCGAGCCGATATTCAGCGACTTCAAGCTGGGCAGACTGGTGGTACAGCAGTTCAGAATTGCCCAAAGCCAACGCCTGGCAACCTCATTGGCCTGGGTGGTGATGCCTGATCATTTTCACTGGTTGATTTCGCTGGAAAACGGTTCGCTGTCGGACCTTATGCGCCAGGTCAAATCCAAAAGTACCCGAATCGTAAATGCTGTTGCCGGGCGTCAAGGGCGCCTTTGGCAACCGGGCTTCCATGATCATGCCGTGCGGCGTGAAGAAAGCCTTGAGGGCATAGCCCGGTACATCGTGGCCAATCCCCTGAGAGCGGGGCTCGTGAAGAAATTTGGCGACTACCCTCTGTGGGATGCGATCTGGGTTTGACTGTAGACCGAGTCGCCGCCATCGCGGGCAAGCCCGCTCCCACATTTTGATTTGTGAATACATTCAACTGTGGGAGCTGGCTTGCCTGCGATGACTATCCATCAGTCACCTCAAATCAAGCAGACACCCCAGCATCCGCCAACAACCCCACCCCCTCGATCGCACTGATCGCACACTGCTCATCAATATCCGACGTATCCCCGCTGATCCCGATCGCGCCCAGCACCACTCCCGCCTGATCCCGAATCAACACCCCGCCCGGCGCCGGTACCACGCTGCCCTGCCCCAGGCTGTTCAACGCCGCAATAAACGCTGGCCGCTGCTGCGCATCCAGCGCCAGCAAGCGCGAGCCCTTGCCCAGGGCAATCGCGCCCCAGGCCTTGCCTATGGCGATCTGCGGGCGCAGCAGGCTCGCGCCATCCTCGCGCTGCAACGTAATCAAATGCCCGCCACTGTCGAGTACCGCAATGGTCAGCGGCGCCGCCGAAATGGCGCGGCCTGCGGTGATGGCATGGCTGGCCAGGCTGACTGCGACTTTCAAGGTTAAAGCGCTCATGGGTGCCGTCCTTATCTTGTTATGGGAAAGCCGTGGGGCTCTGTTTGATCAGAAGCCGGATTCAACAAATAGAACACAATAGATTTATTTTTTGTATACAATATTTCGAAACATACGCACCACACGTCGAAATATTCCTGTCCAGAAGCCTTCCGACGAACGTAAAGGCCACCCAAGAAAATGGATTGACCTGCCCCGCTCGCCGTGAATACACTTCGGACCAACACCACTTGTATACAATTACAAAACGCAAGAGGCACCAAAACCATGAGCAAAATGAGAGCAATCGAAGCCGCTGTCCTGGTGATGCGCCGTGAAGGGGTCGACACCGCCTTCGGTATCCCGGGCGCCGCGATCAACCCGCTGTATTCGGCCTTGCAGAAGGTCGGTGGCATCGATCACGTCCTTGCTCGCCACGTTGAAGGCGCCTCGCACATGGCCGAGGGCTACACCCGCACCAAGGCCGGCAACATCGGCGTGTGCATCGGCACTTCGGGCCCGGCGGGCACCGACATGGTCACCGGCCTGTACAGCGCCTCGGCCGACTCGATCCCGATCCTGTGCATCACCGGCCAGGCGCCACGGGCACGGATGCACAAGGAAGACTTCCAGGCCGTGGATATCACCAGCATCGTCAAGCCGGTGACCAAGTGGGCGACCACCGTCCTGGAACCGGGCCAGGTGCCGTATGCCTTCCAGAAAGCCTTCTACGAAATGCGCTCCGGCCGCCCGGGCCCGGTGTTGATCGACCTGCCGTTCGACGTGCAAATGGCCGAGATCGAATTCGACATCGATGCCTACCAGCCGCTGCCCCTGGCCAAGCCGTTGGCCACCCGCATCCAGGTGGAAAAGGCCCTGGCCCTGCTGGACCAGGCCGAACGCCCGTTGCTGGTGAGCGGTGGTGGCGTGATCAACGCCGACGCCAGCGAACTGCTGGTGGAGTTCGCCGAATTGACCGGCATCCCGGTAATCCCGACCCTGATGGGCTGGGGCACGATCCCGGACGATCACCCGCAGATGGTGGGCATGGTCGGCCTGCAAACGTCCCACCGCTACGGCAACGCGACGATGTTGAAATCGGACGTGGTGCTGGGCATCGGTAACCGCTGGGCCAACCGTCACACCGGTTCGGTGGAGGTGTACACCGAGGGCCGCAAGTTCATTCACGTGGACATCGAGCCGACGCAAATCGGCCGCGTGTTCACCCCGGACCTGGGCATCGTTTCCGACGCCGGTTCCGCCCTGACCATGTTCATTGAAGTGGCCCGCGAGTGGAAAGCCGCCGGCAAACTCAAGGACCGCAGCGCCTGGCTGCACGACTGCCAGCAGCGCAAGGCCACCCTGCACCGCAAGACCCACTTCGACAACGTGCCGGTCAAGCCGCAACGGGTGTACGAAGAGATGAACCAGGTGTTCGGCAAAGACACCTGCTACGTCAGCACCATCGGCTTGTCACAGATTGCCGGCGCGCAGTTCCTGCACGTCTATAAACCCCGCCACTGGATCAACTGCGGCCAGGCCGGCCCGCTCGGCTGGACCATCCCGGCAGCGCTGGGCGTGGTCAAGGCAGACCCGACCCGCAAGGTTGTGGCCTTGTCCGGCGACTATGACTTCCAGTTCATGATCGAAGAGCTGGCCGTGGGCGCGCAGTTCAAGCTGCCGTACATCCACGTGGTGGTGAACAACTCCTACCTGGGGCTGATCCGCCAGGCCCAGCGCGGGTTTGAAATGGACTACTGCGTGCAGCTGTCCTTCGACAACCTCAACGCGCCGGAACTCAACGGTTATGGCGTGGACCACGTGGCCGTCGCCGAAGGCCTGGGTTGCAAGGCCCTGCGCGTGTTCGAGCCGGGTCAGATCCAGCCGGCACTGCGCAAGGCCCAGGAGATGATCGAGGAGTTCAAGGTGCCGGTGATCGTCGAGATCATTCTGGAGCGGGTGACCAATATTTCCATGGGCACCGAGATCAACGCCGTCAACGAATTCGAAGATCTGGCACTGGTGGGCAACGACGCGCCGACTGCCATTTCACTGCTCGATTAAGGAGAACCCCATGCCGCGTTTTGCCGCCAACCTGTCCATGCTGTTTACCGAACAGGACTTTCTTGCCCGTTTCAAAGCCGCCGCCGACGCGGGGTTCAGTGGTGTGGAATACCTGTTTCCCTATGAATTCAGCTCGGCTGAAATCAAGGCGCAACTCGATGCCCACGGCCTGACCCAAGTGCTGTTCAACCTGCCGGCCGGTGACTGGGCCAAGGGCGAACGCGGCCTGGCGTGCCACCCGGACCGGGTCGAGGAGTTCCGCGCCGGGGTCAACCTGGCCATCGCCTACGCCCAGGTGCTGGGCAATACCCAGATCAACTGCCTGGCGGGGATTCGTCCTGCCGGTGTGGATGACGCCACCCTGGAAAAAACCTTCGTCGCCAACCTCAAGTACGCCGCCGATAAGCTGCAAGCGGTGGGCATCAAGCTTGTGATGGAGATGATCAACACCCGCGACATTCCGGGCTTCTACCTGAACAACACGGCGCAGGCCCTGTCGATTCGCGAGCAGGTGGGCAGCGCCAACCTGTTCCTGCAATACGACATCTATCACATGCAAATCATGGAAGGCGACCTCGCCCGCACCATGGCGAACCACCTGGATGAGATCAACCACATCCAGCTGGCCGACAACCCGGGGCGCAACGAGCCGGGCACCGGTGAAATCAACTACCGCTTCCTGTTCGAACATTTGGACCGCATTGGTTATCAGGGTTGGGTCGGCTGTGAGTACAAGCCGTTGACCACGACTGAAGCCGGGCTTGGCTGGCTCAAAAGCCACAACGCGATCTGACTGAACAACACAAAACCCAATGTGAAAGCAGGGCTTGTGTGGGAGCTGGCTTGCCTGCGATGCAGGCAACTCGGTCTCTCAGTTAAACCGAGGTGATGCCATCGCAGGCAAGCCAGCTCCCACAAAAAGCAGCTCTCACATCGAATAAAGAGAGGATTTTCGTCATGGCTAAAATCGGATTTATCGGCACCGGCATCATGGGCCAACCCATGGCCGCCAACCTGCAAAAGGCCGGTCACCAACTGTTCCTGTCCGAGCATCACGGCAAGGCCCCGGCTGAACTGATCAGCGCGGGCGCGGTGGCCCTGGCCAACCCGCAGCAAGTGGCTCAGGAAGCCGAGTTCATCATCGTCATGGTGCCCGACACCCCGCAGGTCGACGATGTGCTGTTCCGCGCCGACGGCGTTGCCGCAGGCCTGGGGCCGAACAAAGTGGTGATCGACATGAGCTCGATCTCGCCCACCGCCACCAAAGCCTTTGCCGCGAAGATCAACGAGACCGGCGCGCGCTACCTCGACGCCCCGGTGTCCGGTGGTGAAGTCGGTGCCAAGGCCGGCACCCTGAGCATCATGATCGGCGGCGACCCGCACACCTTCGAACGCGCCCTGCCGCTATTCCAGGCCATGGGCAAGAACATCACCCTGGTGGGCGGCAACGGCGATGGCCAGACCGCCAAGGTGGCCAACCAGATCATCGTCGCCCTGAACATCCAGGCGGTGGCCGAAGCGCTGCTGTTTGCCTCGAAAAACGGTGCCGACCCGGCCAAGGTGCGTGAAGCGCTGATGGGTGGTTTTGCTTCGTCCAAGATCCTGGAAGTGCATGGCGAGCGGATGATCAAGGGCACCTTCGACCCGGGCTTCCGCATCAACCTGCACCAGAAGGATTTGAACCTGGCGCTGGCGGGTGCCAAGGAGCTGGGGATCAACCTGCCGAACACCGCCGGTACGCAACAGGTATTCAGCACCTGCACGGCCATCGGTGGCGGCAACTGGGACCACTCGGCGCTGATCAAGGGCCTGGAGCATATGGCGAATTTTTCGATTCGCGATAAGTAAACAACAGCGCCCCTGCCTTGGAATGCAATCAAGTGTGGGAGCTGGCTTGCCTGCGATAGCGGTCGTTCAGACACTGACTCATCGCCTGACACACCGCTATCGCAGGCAAGCCAGCTCCCACATTTTTGACCGCGTTTCACATCGAGTTTGATGTACCTCTAATAACAAGAATCCCCGGGAGCCCGCTTATGTCGGTCGATCCGCAACACCTGCTTCGCGAGCTGTTTGCCACAGCCATCGACGCCGCCCACCCCCGGCAAGTCCTCGAACCCTATCTACCCGCCGACCGCAGCGGCCGTGTCATCGTGATCGGTGCCGGCAAAGCCGCCGCCGCCATGGCGCTGGTGGTGGAAAACTGCTGGCAAGGCGAAGTCTGCGGCCTGGTGGTCACCCGCTACGGCCACGGTGCACCCTGCAAGAAAATCGAAGTGGTCGAAGCCGCGCACCCGGTTCCGGATGCCGCCGGCCAGGCCGTGGCCAAGCGCGTGCTGGAGTTGATCAGCCACCTCAGCGAAGACGACCGCGTGATCTTCCTGCTCTCCGGCGGTGGCTCTGCGTTGCTCGCCCTTCCGGCCGCCGGCATCACCCTGGCGGACAAGCAAGCGATCAACAAAGCCCTGCTCAAATCCGGCGCCACCATTGGCGAGATGAACTGCGTGCGCAAGCACCTCTCGGCAATCAAGGGCGGCCGCCTCGCCCGGGCAAGCTGGCCGGCCACGGTCTACACCTACGCGATTTCCGATGTGCCGGGCGACCAGGCCACGGTCATCGCTTCCGGCCCCACCGTCGGCGACCCCAGCACCTCGCAGCAGGCGCTGGCGATCCTCAAGCGCTACCAGATTGAAATCCCGGCGTCGGTGCGCACCTGGCTGCAAAGCCCGGAGTCGGAGACGGTCAAGCCCGGCGACCCGGTGCTCGCCCGCAGCCATTTCCAACTGATCGCCCGCCCACAGCAATCCCTGGAAGCGGTGGCGGTGAAAGTCCGCCAGGCCGGTTTCAGCCCGTTGATCCTCGGCGACCTGGAAGGCGAAGCGCGGGACGTGGCCAAGGTACACGCCGGCATCGCCCGGCAAATCATCCAGCATGGCCAGCCGCTGGCAGCGCCTTGCGTGATCCTTTCCGGCGGTGAAACCACCGTGACCGTGCGCGGCAATGGCCGTGGCGGGCGCAATGCCGAATTCCTGCTGAGCCTCACCGACAGCCTCAAGGGCCTGCCCGGCGTCTACGCCCTGGCGGGTGACACCGACGGCATCGACGGCTCCGAAGACAACGCCGGCGCGATCATGACGCCCACCAGTTACGCCCGCGCCGAAGCCCTGGGCCTGAGCGCCAGCGATGAACTGGACAACAACAATGGCTACGGTTACTTCGCGGCCCTCGACGGCCTGATCATCACCGAGCCGACCCGCACCAACGTCAACGATTTTCGCGCCATTCTGATTCTTGAAAGCCCTGAAAGAGAGTCCCCTGAACATGACGCCTGACAAGAAGGTCAAAATCCTCGCCACGCTGGGCCCGGCCACCGACAGCATCGATGACATCCGCGAACTGGTGGAAGCCGGGGTGAACATCTTCCGTCTGAATTTCAGCCACGGTGATCACGCCGATCATGCCCAGCGCTACCAGTGGATTCGCCAGGTGGAGCGCCAGCTCAATTATCCCCTCGGCATCCTCATGGACCTGCAAGGCCCGAAACTGCGGGTCGGGCGTTTTGCCGAAGGCAAGGTGCAACTGATTCGCGGCCAGGCCCTGCGCCTGGACCTGGACCCGACACCCGGTGACCAGCGGCGGGTCAACCTGCCGCACCCGGAAATCATCGCGGCCCTGAAGCCCGGCATGGACCTGCTGCTGGACGACGGCAAGCTGCGCCTGCGGGTGATCACCAAGCACGTGGATGCCATCGACACCACCGTACTCAATGGCGGTGAACTGTCGGACCGCAAAGGCGTGAACGTGCCCCAGGCATTGCTCGAACTCAGCCCGCTGACCGCCAAAGACCGCCGCGACCTGAGTTTCGGCCTGGAACTGGGGGTGGACTGGGTGGCGCTGTCGTTTGTGCAACGCCCGGAAGACATCCGCGAAGCCCGGGAATTGATCGGCGACAAGGCGTTCCTGATGGCCAAGATCGAGAAGCCATCGGCGGTGCAGCACCTGCAGGAAATCGCCGCGCTGAGCGACGCGATCATGGTCGCCAGAGGGGACCTGGGGGTGGAAGTGCCGGCAGAAAGCGTGCCGCAAATCCAGAAGGACATCATTGGTGTGTGCCGTCAGTTGGGTAAGCCGGTGGTGGTGGCCACGCAGATGCTTGAGTCGATGCGCTTCTCACCGGCACCGACCCGTGCCGAGGTCACGGACGTGGCCAACGCAGTGGCGGAAGGCGCGGATGCGGTGATGCTCTCGGCGGAAACCGCTTCCGGCGAATACCCGCTGGAGGCCGTGCTGATGATGAGCAAGATCATTCGCCAGGTGGAAAACGGCCCGGACTACCAGACCCAGCTGGACGTCAGCCGGCCCAAGGCCGATGCCACGGTATCGGACGCCATCAGCTGCGCGATTCGGCGTATCAGCAGCATCCTGCCGGTGGCGGTGCTGGTGAACTACAGCGAGTCGGGCAGCTCCAGCCTGCGGGCGGCGCGGGAACGGCCGGCGGTGCCGATCCTGAACCTGACGCCGAACCTGTCCACGGCGCGTCGGTTAAGCGTGGCGTGGGGCGTGCACTCGGTGGTGAATGACCGATTGCGGCAGGTGGATGAGGTGTGTTCCACGGCGCTGGAGATTGCCCAGGCACAGGGTATGGCGCAGCGTGGGGACACGTTGGTGATTACCGCGGGGGTGCCGTTCGGGCAGCCGGGGTCGACCAACTCGCTACGGATAGAGACGTTGATCTAGCGCCTGTAAGGGCCTCATCGCGGGCAAGCCCGGCTCCCACATTTTGATTTGTGAACCCGTTCAAATGTGGGAGCTGGCTTGCCTGCGATGGGGGCAACTCGGTCCCTCAGACTCACCCACCATGCCCAACCAACCCTGCCCCGACTGGGCCGAAGCCCTGCTCAACGGCTTCAGCCAGATTTTCCTCCAGCGCCACCCGCTGTGCGGCCTGCTCTGCCTGCTGGCAATCCTGATCGGCGCCCCGGCCCTGCTCGGCGGCGCACTGCTGGGCGGTGTCGCCGGCCTGCTGACCGCCCAGCGCCGCGGCTATCCCAAGGCCGAGCGCCAAGCCGGCCTCTATAGCTACAACGGTGTGCTGCTGGGCTTGCTGATCAGCCAGCACTTCACCTGGTCGGCACTCTTGCCGCCGTTGATCCTCGCCTGCGGCGGCCTCAGTGCCATCCTCACCCGACAATGGCTCAAACGCGCCGCCAACCCCGACGACCTGCCCGCCTATACCGCACCGTTTGTGGTGCTCGGCTGGCTGCTGCTGGGCACCACGGCGCCCGCCGCATTCGCCGCCAGCGAACCCGGCACCTGGGCCCTGCTCTGCGCGCCGTTTAATGGCCTTGCCCAAGTCATCCTGCTGGACCAGCCCCTGGCTGGCCTGTTGATCGCCCTCGGCCTTTTAATCGCCAGCCGCCGCGCCGCCGTGTGGGCGCTGATCGGCGCGAGTCTCGGCGTGCTGCTCGCCCTGTTGATGGACGAACCCGCCGACGCCCTGCTCGGCCTGCACAGCTATAACCCGGCGCTGGTCGCCCTGGCCCTCAGCCAGTATCGGCGCCAACCCTGGTTGCCGCTGGTCGGTGTCTTCCTGGCGATTATCCTTACACCTGGCTTCACCGGCCTCAACCTGCCCGCGCTGACCGCACCGTTTATCCTCGCCACCTGGCTGGTGCGCGCCAGTCACCGGGTGATGCAGAAAACCCGCATGGACAGCCCCTTCGAATCCCCCTAGGCTTCGCTGATCTTCGATTCAGGCGACTTCAATGGACAGCAACAAACACTGGCGTGAACGTCTCTACGTCATGGTTTTTCAAAGCGACACCCCGGCCGGCCGACGCTTCGACAGCACCCTGCTGCTGATCATCCTCGCCAGCCTTGTGATCGTGATCCTCGACAGCATCCAGGCGGTCCACGACAACTACGCCAACGTGCTGGCGTATATCGAGTGGGGCTTCACCATCATCTTCGCCATCGAGTACGGCCTGCGGCTGTATTGCTCGCCCAAGCCGTTGCGCTACGCCTTCAGCTTTTATGGGCTGGTGGATTTGCTGGCCATCGTGCCCGGGATCCTGGCGCTGTATTACAGCGATGCGCAGTACCTGTTGATCATCCGCATCATCCGGATGCTGCGGATCTTCCGCGTGCTCAAGCTTGGCCCGTACCTCAAGCAGGCCAACTACCTGATGTCGGCGCTGCGGGGCAGCAAGCAGAAGATCGTGGTGTTCCTGGTCAGCGTCTGCACCCTGGTCACGGTGTTCGGCACCCTGATGTACGTGATCGAAGGCCCGGAACACGGCTTTACCAGCATTCCCAAAGGCATCTATTGGGCGATCGTGACCCTCACCACCGTGGGCTTTGGCGATATCGTGCCGAAGACCCCGCTGGGCCAGGTGATCTCGTCGCTGGTGATGATCACCGGTTACTCGATCATCGCGGTGCCCACCGGGATCTTCACCGCCGAACTGGCCAACGCGATGCGCGGCGAACAGCTGCAAACCGATTGCCCGGTGTGCAAGAAAAACAGCCATGAGCCCAATGCAGCGTTTTGCTCACGGTGTGGCAGCGCGCTTTTCAAGAAAGTGGAATAAGCAAAGTTCTTTTTAATCTTTAAGCGACTATGCACCCCCGGCTATAGTCGCTGGCATATTGCCCCTATGTGTCCCAAAACCTTCTCGAACAACAAGGAATGAGCAGTGAAAAAACTCGTTAGTGCCTCTCTCCTGGCCGCCGGCCTCGCACTGGCTGGCGTCGTCCAGGCCGCCCCGGTCACCCTGCTCAACGTCTCCTATGACGTGATGCGCGACTTCTACAAGGACTACAACGCCGCCTTCCAGAAACACTGGGCAGCCGAGCACCCGGACGACAAGCTGACCCTGCAGATGTCCTTCGGTGGTTCGAGCAAACAAGCGCGCTCGGTGATCGACGGCCTGCCGGCTGACGTGATCACCATGAACATGGCCACCGACATCAACGCCCTGGCAGACAACGGCAAACTGGTACCCGACAACTGGGTCACCCGCCTGCCGAACAACAGCGCGCCGTTCACCTCGGCCACGGTGTTCATCGTGCGTAAAGGCAACCCGAAAGCCCTGAAAGACTGGCCGGACCTGCTCAAGGATGGCGTGCAAGTCATCGTGCCTAACCCGAAGACCTCCGGTAATGGCCGCTACACCTACCTGTCGGCCTGGGGTTATGTGCTGAAGAACGGCGGCGACGAGGAAAAGGCCAAGAAGTTTGTCGGCGACCTGTTCAAACACGCGCCCGTGCTGGACACCGGTGGCCGTGCGGCGACCACCACGTTCATGACCAACCAGATCGGCGACGTGCTGGTGACGTTTGAGAACGAAGCCGAAATGATCGCCCGTGAATTTGGCCGTGATCAGTTCGAAGTGATCTACCCAAGCGTTTCCGCTGAAGCTGAGCCGCCGGTGTCGATCGTCGACAAAGTGGTCGAGAAGAAAGGCACCAAAGTGGCTGCCGAGGAATACCTGAAGTACCTGTGGTCGCCGGAAGGCCAGGAAATTGCTGCCAACAACTACCTGCGTCCACGTGACCCCAAAGTGCTGGCCAAGTACACCGACCGTTTCCCGAAAGTCGACTTCCTGTCGGTCGAGAAGACCTTTGGTGACTGGCGTACCGTGCAAAAGACCCACTTCAATGATGGTGGGGTTTTTGACCAGATCTACAGCGGGCAGTAATCCGCTCTGACTGAAAAAATGCAGTCCAGTGTGGGAGCTGGCTTTTGTGGGAGCCGGGCTTGCCCGCGATAGCCTCACCTCGGTTTGTCTGATAGACCGAGGTGCCTGCATCGCGGGCAAGCCCGGCTCCCACACAAGCCCGCTCCCACATTTGTTTCCGTGTTCAGCCGTTACATCGGCGGCGTCACGCCATCCTTGCCCGCAGAAATCGCCTGGGCCGTCACACTCCCATCCGCACCCTTCGCCGCAAACATCACCACCTTCACACCCGGCTTCAGCAAGCTGCGATCACCCGGCTCCAGGTTGACGATCGGCACATCATCCGGCACCACGATCTTCTGCTCGCCGCCCTTGTACTTCACGGTCAACGTCCGGCCATGGCTCACCACCAGGTCACCCACGGTGCCGTTGGTCATGCTGCTGCCTTCCTTCAGGTCGAACGCACGATGCCCGTCACCTGTGCCTGCCATGGCCGGCGGGAATACGTGGACTTCCAGCGCCGTCAGGGTGCCATCCGCGTTGGGCATGGCCGCCGAACCGATGTAACTGCCGGGCTTGATATCTTCAATCTTCGCCAGGGTAACGGCGCGCACCAGTGTGTCCTTGGTCAGGTGCACGGTGACGTCTTCACCGCTGTTGACCTTGACCTGCATCGCATCGCCGTCCAGCGCGGTTATCGCACCTCGCACGCCGACACGCGGCGCATCCTGGGCCTGGGCAGCCCCCACGGTCATCAGCGCGGCCAGGCTTGAGGCCAGGAGCATCTGGTTAAATGTCATCTTCATGGCAGTCGATTTCCTGTTTATGCAGTTGTGACTGAATGTATCATCGACCTTCAGCCCGAAAGTTAACGTTTCAGTCATTAATGCCCGGCATAAGTGTTATCACCCCAAACGGGCTACTCCCGCCCCGGGCCAGTCTTTAATCTCGCTCGCCTCTTTCTTCGCTTTTATGAGAACGCCATGAACGCTACGCCCCACGCTACAAGCACCATGACCCGAGGCATGGTGATGCTGTTTGCGTTCTGTTGCGGCGCCATCGTCGCCAACATCTACTACGCCCAACCGATCATCGAGCTGATTGCCCCGGACATCGGCCTCACGCCGGCCATGGCCAGCCTGATCGTGTCCCTGACCCAGATCGGCTATGCCCTGGGCCTGTTCTTCCTGGTGCCGCTGGGCGACCTGCTGGAAAACCGCCGGCTGATGATCATCACCACCGTGGTGGCCATCGCCAGCCTCCTGGGCGCAGCCTTCACCGAACAGCCGAACCTGTTCCTGCTGGTGTCGCTGCTGATCGGCTTCAGCTCGGTGTCGGTGCAAATCCTGATTCCCCTGGCGGCGCACCTGGCACCGGCTGAATCCCGTGGCCGGGTGGTCGGCAGCATCATGGGCGGCTTGCTGCTGGGCATCCTGCTGGCCCGGCCTGTGTCCAGCGTGGTGGCCGACCACTTCGGCTGGCGCGCCATGTTCATGGCTGCCGCGGCCCTGATGGCGTTTATCAGCGTGGTGCTGATGCTGACCATCCCCAAGCGCCAACCCGATCACGCCGCCAGCTACGGCCAGTTGCTGGGCTCGCTGGGCACCTTGCTGCGCCGCCAGCCGGTGCTGCGCCAGCGGGCGTTTTACCAGGGCTGCATGTTCGCTACCTTCAGCCTGTTCTGGACCGCCGCCCCACTGGAACTGTCCCGCAACCATGGCCTGAGCCAAAGCCAGATCGCCCTGTTCGCCCTGGTGGGTGCCCTCGGCGCCATCGCCGCGCCCATCGCCGGGCGCCTGGCGGATGCCGGCCACACCCACCGCGCCTCACTGCTGGCGATGCTGTTTGCCGCGTTGAGCTTCCTGCCCGCCTTCGTACACCCGCTGTACAGCGTGATTGGCCTGGCGGTAACCGGCGTGGTCCTGGACTTCTGCGTGCAGATGAACATGGTCCTCGGCCAACGCGCCATCTACGCCCTCGACGCCAACAGCCGCAGCCGGCTGAACGCGCTGTACATGACCAGCATCTTCATCGGCGGCGCCTTCGGGTCGGCGATTGCCAGCAGCGTGTACGAACACGGCGGCTGGCTGGGGGTGATGCTGGTGGGCAGCGCGTTCCCGCTGGTGGCCTTGCTGCGCTTCTTGAGTGCATCGCGGCAAGGGGCGGTGGCCACCGCCTAGTCAAACTTACAACCGCACCAACTTCTCCAAAGCCGCATCCGCCAGAAATGACGAGCGGCTTTTTACTTTGTGCTCGCGCACATAGCGGTCGATACGCTGGATCACATAGCCGGGCAAGGTCACGTTGACCTTCTCGGTCTTGCCCAGATAGGGCGAAATGTCGAGTTCCAACATCCCCCAGCCCATCCCCGCGTATTCCTCATTGTCATGATGGGCGGCCACCGACGTTGGCATCGGAATCACCCGACCTTCTGCCGCGATCTCCTGCAGCATGATGTGCGCCACCTCGACGGCGGCGTTGTACGCCTCTTCAAAGCTGTCCCCGGCGGTCACAGCGCCCGGAATATCGGGGATCTGAATACCGGTGGCGACAAAGTCATCGCCCCATTCGATACAGATTGGGTATTGCATGGAAAATCTCCTTAAACCGTCCTAAAACGAAAACAGCCCGGCACGTTTCCTGATACTTCGCACGGTGCCCAGGGGCAGATCCTTCTTGGGATGGGGCACCGGTATCGTGTACGGGTTATAGCGATGGGTGAAAAGATGATGGCTGCCCGTCACCCGATCCAGCACCCAACCTGCCTCTTGCAGCTCTTTGATCAATAGCCTGCTTTGCACCACAGCCTCCTTGCTCCGGCCTGAATAAAAGTAACTCTAGAGTTATCTTTACTCAAGCACAGAATTCGTCAGTCTGACTGGTGGCTGTTTTACTGGATGTTGGAAACCCATCAATTCATGCCCTTAGGGAATGAATTCTATGCCAACCGACTGACTTCCCCCCCTTATCCCAAAGGCCCCATGATTCCCGAAACGCCACCGCCAAAAGGACATCCCGATGGACCGCCTCACCGCCATGGAAACCTTCGTTCACGTCGTGGAGACAGGCTCGTTTTCCTCTGCTGCCAAACGCATGGGCATTGGCCAGCCCGCCGTGTCCAAAGGCATTGCCCAACTGGAAGCCCGGCTGGCGGTCAGGTTGCTGATGCGTTCCACCCGGGGACTGACGCCCACCGAGGCGGGCCTGGCGTTTTTTGAGAAGGCAAAGCGCGCGATCGACGAGGCCAACGATGCCGACGACGCCGCCCGAGGCGCCAGCCACGGACTGTCGGGTACCCTGCGCGTCAGCGCGGGCGTGACTTTTTCCCGCTTGCAGATCATCCCCAACCTGGGCCCTTTCCTTGAGCAACACCCCGGCCTGAACGTCGACGTCGTACTCGACGACCGCCTGCTCAATCTGGTGGAAGAAGGTATCGACGTCGCAATGCGCATCGGCAACCTGAGTGACTCCGGCCTGACGGCCCGCAAGATTGGCCAAAGCCCCTGCCGGATTTTCGGCACGCCCGCCTACTTTGAACGCCATGGCGAACCCCGCTCCCCGGCAGACCTCCTGCACCACCAGGCGGTGATCTATAGCTTGAGCGAAAGCACCTGCTGGATCTTCACTCAAGGTGCCCATCAATACCCGGTGGTCGCTCACGGGCGCCTGCGCGTCACGTCCTCCGAAGGCATCCGCGCAGGGGTGCTGTCTCACCAGGGTGTGGCGATGACCGCCGAATGGATGTTCCTGCCGGAGATCGCCAGTGGCGAGGTCAAGGCAGTCCTCACCGACTGGGAACTGCCGCCCCGGGACTTGTGGGCCGTGTTGCCGACAGGCCGGATGATCAGTGCCAAGGCCCGGGCGTTTATCGAGTTCGTGGAGGGCGTGTTGCGCTGATCCTTACCCGTGAAAGCGCGGGATACGCCCATTCAGCGACGGCCAGTAACTGAACGCACACGGGCTGCTCAGCACACGTTGCTGACGACGCTGTAAATCCTGGATCGCCTGCGCGGCAATGCTGACCGCGATTTTTTGACCCGGACACTGATGCCTTCCCAAGCCGAAACTGAAGGTTCGTCGTTGCTGGCGCTCGAGTAAAAATCGGTCGGGTTCCGGGTTCGCCGCAGGATCCCGATTGGCCGACGCCAGCAACACCAGCACGGTGTCTCCAGCCTCCAGAGTCCGGTCGCCAATGGTGCAGCGGCTGCCCACGAATCGTCGGGTGTTCTGCACCGGAGAATCGTAGCGGGCGACCTCCTCGACCAACGCAATGGTGAGGGTCGGCGTACGCTGGACGAGTTCCAGCAGATCGGGGCACCGATGCAGTGTGACCAAGGTGTTGCCGATAAGACCTGCACTGGCTTCGCAGGTCTGTGACAGCAGCCCGATCAGATTGGCGATCAATGCGTCGGGGTCTTCCCAGGTACTGGCTTCGTAGTTGCGAAGGATGTGCTCCCGCAACCCTGATTGCGCCAGCAACCCGCTGAACATTTCCCTTAGCCGGCTCGCCCCGGCGTGCGCATCGCGCAGCTGAGCCTCGCTGCTCAACGGTGAAAGGCAGGCGACAAAATCACGAGTCCGCTGGACGACTTCCCGCAACTGATCGCCTGGAAAACCCAACCAATGCGCGACCACCGACAAGGGAAACGTGAACATGAATTCGTTCAGATCAGCCGCTGGGGGACCGATGCGAGTCACGACATCTTCGGTAGCCAATGAGGCCAACGCCGGCTCGATGACCGCCCTGGGGCACCGATGGCGTGTGCCTTCATTCATGCGCATCAATGACGCAAACACCTGCCCCGCCGCACCTTGCGCAATGGCCGCAGGCACCGGCTCATGCAGTGGTCGCACCCGGCAATCGGGATGCGTCAGCACGGCCTCGACCGTCCTGGCAGTGCTGGCGATCCATAGCCCGAGACCTTCATCAAACAGCAGTTCGCCGTTGAGCCTCAAGCCTGCGTAATACTCATAAGCGTTGTTGTGTGTCGCAGCTTCCAGCGGGGTCATTCAGTACATCCTGTGCCTAAAGAACCGCTACTATCTGCCACCGCACACGGCAACGATTCGTTCAGGAACGAAATATGAATGCCCACCACGATGACTCCGCCCTCTCCCGGGTCGCCGGCGCGATTGCGGAACCTGCACGGACCAAAATGCTTTGCGCACTGATGGACGGCCATGCGCGCACCAGCACCGAAATGGCAATCATCGCCGAGGTCAGCGCCTCCACCGCCAGCGCCCACCTGGCACGGCTCAAGGAAGACAGTCTGGTTAAACTGCATACTCAGGGAAGGCATCGCTATTACAGCCTTGCGGGCCCGCATATCGCCCAGGTGCTTGAAGCGTTGATGGTGATCAGCCAAAACACCGCGATAGCGTTCATTGCAACCACACCCAGCCGATTGCAGTTCGCCCGCACCTGCTACGACCATATGGCCGGGACGTTGGCAGTGCGCCTGCATGATCACTTTATCGAGGCCGGCTGGCTGGTAGGCGCTGATGCCTATCAGCTAACGGCGGGTGGCGAAAAAGCCATGTCCGAATTAGGGGTTGATGTCGACACCCTGCGAACCCAACGGCGTCGTTTCGCCTGCTCGTGCCTGGACTGGAGCATGCGCCGTCCTCACCTGGCCGGCGCACTGGGAGCTGCTTTGCTGCAGAGTCTCATCCGGCGCCAATGGGTGACCCAGGACCTTGACAGCCGGGCACTGGGATTGACGCCAAAGGGGCGCAAGGCGTTGGCTGAGCGATTTGGCATGGATGACCTGTAGCCGCCATCAAGGCCTGGCCGCGGTGCCCAATAACTGCAACAACAGTGAGAGTGTCTTCGTGATCATCTCGCCTAACGCGGCCAGTGTGCCTATCGTCGAATCAACGGGCGGCGATGGGGTCGGCGTCGGCTGCACCAAGGGGGTAGGTTGGACCCTCGGCATTGGCTGAACCTCAGGTTTTCGACCGTCCCAAATCACATCCCCGGGCTTGATGGCGCCGTTGCTCTTGACCAGCAGGTCGGCGCTGCCGCGGCCCTTCAAGTCGATCGCCAGGCTGGAGCGACCCGTCGCCGCATCGTGGGTGAGCATCGCCTCGCCTGCCCGGCCACTGAATCGGTCGGTAAACACCAGCGCGCTGACGCCCGCCTCTTTCAAGGCCCCCGAGACGTCAATCCGGTCGGTGCCGCTGGTAAAATCCTCGATCACGTCGGGACTCTGGGGTGTGGAGTCGCTGGCCTTGTCGTACACGAACGTGTCCGCCCCGCCACCACCGCGCAACGTGTCCGCCCCCGCCCCGCCTTGGAGCCGGTTGTTGGCCTGATTACCGATCAGGGTGTCGCGGCCGGCACCGCCAATCGCGTTTTCCACCACACAGCCCTTGGCAATCGAAACGTTACCCTTCAGGCCGCCCACATCGGAGAACGACTCGGCATTGAGGTCGATCTTCTGGTCCTGGGAGAACCCGGAAAAGTCCAACGTGTCCTCACCGCCGCCGTCCCATACGCAAAAAACGGGTTTGTCCCTGGCGCTCTTGAGGGTCATCGCTTCGCGCTCGGTATTGGAGTTGAACCCATAGGTGGTGTCGGTATTGCGGGTTTGGTGGTTCGCGCCGTAAAGCCGCTGCGCAGCCGCAATGTCATCCATCATCGGCGCCGACGGGTTCTGTGACTGGAAGTCATGGCCGGGCTGGTTTTTCTCCGACCAGTAACTCATCACACTGCGGGCCTTTGTGTCTCCGGCGTACACCGCGCCGCTTTGATAGGTTGAGCCTCCACCGTTGTAGTTACCGGGGTGTTGCAGGCCGATGGCATGGCCGATTTCATGCACGGTGGTCACCGAAAAATGACTGCCCAGGGCCGGCGCAGTACCGGCACTGCGCGTGCCAACCGTGGCCGTGGTGCTGGTGGTGGAGCGCGATGGAAACGTGGCGACGCCGCCGTCGCCTCCTGGATTGCTTCTTATGTTGACGGTGCCATCAGCGCCACCGGTCTGTTCCTTGAAGTTGATGTTGGCGACGTCCTGCCAGGACTGCACGGCCTGGCGCACGCGCTGTTGCTGTTGGGGGGTGAAACGCTTGTCTACGGTGTAGGCCAGGTCAACTTTCTGGTCACCGTTGCGGTCCCGGAACGCCATGTTTTCCCGGGTGATGTGTTTGGCTGCCTGGTCCGTCGTATACGACGGCTTGTTATTGGCACCCACCCCGAACGGCCCAGGGTCAGACACCGGCAAGTTGTAGGGCGACAATTCAATAGCCCCAGGATAAGAACTTCTCATAAAACAGCACGCTCCTTTTAACTAATAGCTAAACACCCCAATATCTCTGAATACCGTAAACCAGGAAAACTTATGCCCATACTTTAAGCAATCCAAAAAACACCAAGGCGCGGACATCTGCAGAGCGGATGCATAGTGCAATCAACCTTTAGACTGTACGCGCCTCAGCAAACAGTCTTACACCGGACGTTGCCGCTCAACAACAGGACCCACCAAATCCGAAGGCCTTACCAATCGGGCACTTTTAATAAGGAAGTTCGATTCACAACGCCCGGTGAGGTCTACCCCCACAAAGTAGCGGCCACTCTGCGGATTAAACTTCACCACCGTATCGCCAATACGCCCCGTGTAGTGGTCAACCAATCGCAAGGGCGTATTGATCTCGTTCATCATTTGCGTCAGATCAATCTTGTCTCTGCCACTGACAAAATCCATGATCAGGTCCGCGTTGTAATAGGGAGAATCACTGGCTTTTTCATAGCGGAATGTATTTGTCCCCCCCAATCCCCAAAGAACGTCGCCGCCCGCACCGCCGGTCAACACATTGTCGACGTTATTGCCAATCAACACGTCGTGGCCTGCGCCGCCTACGGCATTCTCCACTGTCACACCTTTACCTATCGAGACGTTATTACGCAGGCCGCCCACGCTGGAAGCCGCGCCATCACGCAGATCAATCGTCTGGTTTTGGCTGAACCCGGAAAAGTCCAGGGTATCGTTTCCGCGTCGGTCCTGTACGGTGAACCTTGGCGCACCACTAAGAGAGTGCAGGCTCATGGATCGGTTGCCGGTATTGGAGTTAAAACCGTAGACCGTATCCGAAACACCCGGCTCGGGTTCCGGCCGGCCAATCACGGTACTGGCACTCTTATCGGCATAACGATTGCCCGGCGTTGCCGGCACTGCCGGGTTTTGTACATAAAAATTAAAAACGGGAGAGGCAGTTATCACGTGATGACATCCTTTACAAGACCAAATAACGGGCCTTTCCATACACGGCCCACAAGCCCCGGAAATCCTATTTACCGGGACCAATAAGTTGCCATATGAAAGTACAACTCACCAACCCCGATATTATTTCCGAAGAAGTACTTAAACAATAACAGTCACACAATCAACACGGTATCCGACACTGATTGTATTAACTGCCCTCTCGGACCCCAAGAAAGCGCCGTGTACGTTCCAGGCCGTCAAAGATACGTATCAGGCTTCAGTGTCAGGCCTATAACATCCTCCGGGCTTATTATCCGTGTACTTTTAATCAGAAACTCCGTTTTGCCTCCACCGGTCAAATCGACTGCCAACAAGTAACGCCCGGTTACCGTATTGAACTTGATGATCGTATCGCCCGCCTTGCTGGTGTACTTGTCCACAAAGTTCAAATCGACACCCGCGCTCTTGCTCATCTGCGACAAATCGATTTTGTCCTTGCCGGTGGTGAAATCCATCAACAGGTCCGCACGCTCGCGGGTCGAGTCGGAGGCTGCGTTGTATTTGAAGATGTTCCAGCCGCCGCCACCGGTCAGGTTATCGGCTCCCGCGCCGCCAATCAGGATGTTGTCTGCCTCATTGCCACTCATCCTGTCGTCGCCACCGCCACCAATGGCATTCTCGATGACGGTTTTCTCGGTGATAAACACATTATCTTTCAACCCACCCACACTGGAATGGGTTCCCCCGTTCAAGCTGATGACCTGACTCTGGGTGAAGCCGGAAAAATCAAAGGTATCGTTACCGCTCTTGTCATGGACGGTGAAGTCCGGCTTGTCGGCGGCGGACGTCAGGGTCATATGAGGCTTGCCCGTGTTGGAGTTGAAGCCGTAGATCGTGTCGTCCTTCTCTTCTCGTCTTGGATCTGGCTTTGGATCCGGCTTTGGGTCTGGCTTCGGATCCGGCTTCGGATCCGGCTTCGGATCCGGCTTTGGGTCTGGATTCGGATTCGGATTCGGATTCGGATCCGGTTTAGGGTCTGGCTTCGGATCCGGCTTTGGATCCCCCCCGTCACTAACCAGGACATCACCGGCCTTGATCTCGCCGATACTTTTCACCAACAGATCAACCTTGCCATCGCCCTTGAGATCAATGGCCAGACTGGCTGTGTCGAACTGCGAGTCGTAGTTCAAAACGGCTTGACCCGCCTTGCCCGTCAACACACTGACGAAATCCAGTTTACGGATGCCGGCAGCACTCATGAGTTTCGACACATCAATCTTGTCGGTGCCGCTGATGAAATCCATCAGCAGGTCAGGCGCCTCAGGCGTTGAATCACTGATCTGTTCATACACAAACGTGTCAGCGCCACCGCCGCCCCACAACTTGTCCGAACCACCCCCGCCTTTGAGTCGGTTACTCACGTGATTTCCGATCAACAGATCATTGCCCGCACCACCAATGGCATTTTCAATGATGCTGGAAGCGTCGATCGAGACGTTAGCTTTCATGCCACCCACGTCAGAAGCCGATCCGGAATGAAGGTCGATGATCTGGTTCTGGTTGAACCCCGAGAAGTCGAGCGTATCGATACCCTCGGCGTCCTTTACCGTGAAACGGGGTTTATCACTGGAGGAGGTGAGGCTAGTGGCGGGATCACCACTATTGGAGTTGAAACCGTAAGTGGTGTCCGTGTTGCGAGGTTTTGGGTCGGGCTTCGGATCCGGTTTGGGGTCAGGATTGGGATTGGGATCATCCGGCTCGCCCCCTTGTTCAAGGACATCCCCACGCTTGATCTCTCCTTTGCTTTTTACATAGAGATCCGCCTTGCCATTTCCCGAAAAATCGATGGCCAGGCTTCCCTCTCCGGTGTTGTGGTCGAAGCTCAAGACCGCATCGCCTGGCCGCCCCGTCAAGGCACCGAAGGTAAGCGCCTTGATACCGGCAGACTTAAGCGCGCCAGAGACGTCAATCCTGTCGGAACCGCTGGTAAAGTCCTTGATCAGATCAGGGCTCTCGGGGGTGGAGTCACTCGCCCGATCGTAAATGAAGGTGTCCCCGCCACCACCGCCCAGCAGCTCATCTGCCCCTCCACCGCCCTTCAGGCGATTGGCAACCTGGTTGCCCACCAAGGTGTCTTTACCCGAACCACCAATGGCGTTCTCTACCACCACGCCCTTCGCAACCGAAACGTTTCCCTTGAGCCCGCCGATGTCGGAGAACGCCTCAGCATTGAGGTTGATCGTCTGATTCTGTGCAAACCCCGAGAAGTCCAGCGTATCGATGCCACCGCCATCCCACACCGAAAAAATCGGTTTCTCGGTGCCGTCTTTCAGGCTGTAAAAGTCTCGATCGGTGTTGGAATTAAAACCGTAGGTGGTGTTGGTATTCCGGGTTTGAGTATTCACGCCATAAACACGCTGAATCGCCGCGATATCATCAATCATCGGAGCGGAAGGCATCCGCGAGTTGAAATCATGCCCCGGCTGATTACGCTCAGACCAGTAACTCATGGCACTGCGGGCCCTGGTATCTTCCGCGTAATCGGCTTTACTGTCATAGCTGCCCCCGCCATTGTAGCCACCGGGGTGCTCAAGACCGATGGCATGTCCCAGCTCATGCACAGTCACAAACGGGAAGTAACTGCCCAGCGGTTGAGTACCGTCAGCATCCGCCGTACCAATATTGGCCGAAACATCGTAGATGTCTTCAGTCGGAAGTGACGCCCACCCACCACTAAAACCAGGTATATCTTTAATGGTCATTGAACCATCCGCATTCGCGGCACCTTCCTTGAAAGTGATATTGGCCAAGTCCGCCCATGACTGTAACGCTAATCGGGCACGCTCTTTTTGTTGCGGGGTAAACCCACCAGCAAAGTTGTAAGAGATGATTATTTTTTTATCGTTATTTCGATCGTGAAACTTGTAACCCGTTCGGGTGATGTGCGCGGCCGCTTGATCCGTCGTGAAGGATGGCTTTTTCGCCGCCGCACCGGAGACCTCATGATCTGGCTTTTCAGGAAGGACGGCCAGCGATTGAATATCGGAGTTTCTTGCGTAACAGGTGAAGGATGGAGCAACTAAAGAATTCATAAACCAAATAGGCCTCTCACTACTAAAAGTAACCAACCCGCAAAATGCGAGTCATAATTTCGACGATTTAGCCGTCGAAACCCGGTTAAGTTTCCATAGAAAAAGGCAATATTCCAAATGCCACTTTATTTCAAAACAGCCACACTAAAAACCATGTATCAAGTTACCTGGCAATGCCATCAACCTTTACAAACTCGCCCCAAAAACAACTCACCGCGCCCGCCCAACCAATTGTTTTATATATGGAAATTTAATGAAAATCAAAAGACGCCAGACAATTGGAACCGTTCAACAAAGCAAAAAGTTACACTCACACTAATCACCACTCACAAATCCCACCCAAACAATTAGCCCTCCTCGCAAACGCTGCAAAGTACTTCATTAGAACTTAATACACTCTTACTCTTAACTAAACGCTCGTCCTACGGCTTTCATGCCGGAATCTTCAAACAGGCCAAGCCGAGCCCACTACAACACCCGCCCATCCCAGCCTACGGTGACGTTGCGCGGCAACTCCCGCCGATGCTGCAACAACCACGCATCCAGCGTATGCCCCACATGAGTCAGCACGCCCAATTCGGCGCCGACCTCCTCAATGCACTGCAACGCCAGCGTCAAATCATTGTGGTTACGCGGTGCCTGCGGCTGCGGCGGCATGGAGCAGTCGAGCACCAGCACATCCAGCGGCTCGCGTTGCAGCCAGTCGCGGGTGGCGGGTGGCAGGCCAACGGTGTCGGTGAGGTAGGCGATGCGCCGCCCCTCGCCTTCCAGCAGGTAACCCAAGGTGGGTTTGGAATGCAGCAGCGGTAACGCCGTGACACTCAGCTCGCCAAACCGGCGGGTTTCAAACTCGGCAAACGGCTGGCTGAAATCCAGGACGCCGGGGTGCTTGTACAGGTCGGACAAACCTTCCGGATCCACCGGCCCATGCACCGGAATCACCAGCCCCTGGCCCCAGCGCAAATGCAGCAGGCCCTGGGCGTGATCGGCATGGTAGTGCGTCTGGAAAATCCCGTTGAAGCTGCGCGGCGGGAAGCGTTCGGTGAGGTCGGGCAACCCGCTGTCGATCAACCAGCGCTGGTCGCCGCACTCGATCAACGCGCTGCATGGGCGGCGTCGCAGGCTTTCGTCGCTGCGGGCCAGACCACAGGCGGCGCACTCGCAGCCATACACCGGGACTTGCCGCGCGTCACCGGTGCCCAGCAGTGTCAGGCGCATGCCGGTTGCCCGTCGAGGCAGACCAGCAAGCGCTCGACCGTGTGTTGCAGTTGGCCGGAATTGTCGAGCAGGAACACGTCTGCTGCCGTGCTCAAGCTGTCGGCGAACCGGGCATTGCGCGCCAGCCGCAGATCAATGTCCGCCAGGGATTCGCGGCCCCGCGCCAGCAAGCGCTGGCGCAACACCGCCTGGTCCACCGTCAGCAACACCACCAGCAGGTTCGGATAACGCAGCCGGGTTTGCGCCAGATGGCCCCGGGAGCCGTTGACCAGCACGTCGTGCCCCGCCGCCAGCCATTCATCGATCTCCCGGGGGATGCCATAGGCCAGCCCATTGGCGTGCCAGCTGAGGGCAAACGCGCCCTCGGCCTCCATCGCGGCAAACTGCGCCGGGCTCACACCCTGCGCGGCCTCGCCCACCGCTTCCGCCGAGCGGGTGATGACCCGCCGCACAATGCGGCAGCCACGCTCGGCCAAACGCGGTCGTGCAGCATCCAGCAGGCTGTCCTTGCCCGAACCCGATGGTCCGATGAGATAGATCAACCTGCCCGCCATCAAAACACCCTCTTCGCTTGTCGCCAGACTTGTTGGACCACTGGCAGTCCGTCGCGGCTTTTTTTCGCTTGCACAAGATCGGCCCGCAGGCCCACGGCGATTTCGCCGCGATCACTCAGGCCCGCAGCGTGTGCCGGCGCCAGGCTGATCATCTTCACCGCCCGGGAAAGATCGCCGCCGTCCTGCTGATCGGCCAGCACGAACGCCGCCTGCAGCAGGCTGGCCGGGTAGTAGTCACTGGAAAGTATATCCAGCAAGCCCTCGGCCGCCAGGCCGGCGGCGGCCACATTACCCGAGTGGGACCCGCCACGCACCACGTTCGGCGCGCCCATCAGCACTTTCATGTTCAGTTCCTGGCAGCCCCGCGCCGCTTCCAGGGTGGTGGGGAATTCGGCGATGGTCATGCCGTAGCGCGCCGACTCCTCGACATGTGCCAGGGTTGCATCGTCATGGCTGGCCACCGACAGCCCGCGCGTCAGGCAATGCTCGACGATCGCGGCGCGGTAGCGGTCGCTGTATTCCTTCGAGTTGGCCATTTGCAGCTTGATGAACGCGTCCATGGTCTCGTCGTTCAGGTGGTACTTGCCCATGTAGTACTCACGGTACTTGGATTCGAGCACGAACTGGCGCTGGCCCGGCGAGTGGTCCATCACCGACACCAGGCGCACCAGCGGGTTTTCCACCAGGTCGCGAAACACGCTCAACGTGTCCGGGTGGCACAGCTCGCAGCGCAGGTGCAGGTGGTGTTCGGCGCGGGTCAGGCCGGCGCTTTCGGCCGCGGCAATGGCGTTGAGCATCGCCGGCAGTTTCTGCATGCGGTTGCCCTTGGGGTTCACATCGCCGATGGACACCGCGTCGAACACCGTGGTGATGCCGGCCGCGATGATCTGCGCGTCATGGCTGAGCACCGCCGAGGTGGACGGCCAGTCCACGCCGGGGCGCGGGGTCATGTGTTTTTCCAGGTTGTCGGTGTGCAACTCCACGAGGCCCGGCAGCAGGCAATCACCGTCCAGGTCCTGGGCCTGGGGCAACTGGCTGCGGCCTTCGGCGATGTCGACGATCAGCCCGTCGCGCAGCACCACCGAGCCAAGAAACACACGGTCAGCGGTGACGACCTGGGCATTACTGAGGATCTGTTCAGCGGGCATGGGCGTATTCCTCTTGGGCAACAGGCGCGGGGGTCATGTCGAAATGGCGGTCGGCGACCGCTTCACGGGCGGCGCGGTCGTGGAAGATGCCGATCAAGGCGGCACCGGCTGCCTTGGCTTCGTTCATCAGTTCCAGCACCACCTGGCGATTGCTGTCGTCGAGGGACGCGGTGGGTTCGTCCAGCAGCATCACTGGCCAGGCCACCATGAAGCCGCGAGCGATGTTGACCCGCTGTTGTTCGCCACCGGAGAAAGTACCGGGCGCCAGCTGCCACAGGCGCTGGGGAATGTTCAGGCGGCTGAGCAGGAGCTCGGCACGGGAACGCGCCAGGTCCCGGGACCAGCCGCGGGCCAGGGCCGGCTCCATCACCACGTCCAGGCAGGCCACACGCGGGATCACCCGCAGAAACTGGCTGACATAGCCGAGGGTCTGCTGGCGCACTTGCAACACCTCACGGGGCTCGGCACCCACCAGCTCCAGCCATTCGCCGAGGTGCTGCACGCGAATGCTGCCGCCCGCCGGCAGGTAGTTGCCGTACAAGGTGCGCAGCAAGGTGCTTTTACCGGCGCCGGACTGGCCGTGCAGCACCAGGCACTCGCCGCCTTTCACGCTGAACTCCACCCCGCGCAGCACGTTCAGCACCACGCCGTGTTGCTGGTGCAAGGTGAAGGTTTTCGAGAGGTCACGGACCTCGATCAAGGCATTCATCATGGCTGCAATACCGAAGACACCAGCAGTTGAGAGTAAGGGTGCTGTGGATCGTCGAGGATCTGGTCCGTCAGCCCGGTTTCCACCACCCGCGAACGGCGCATCACCATCAGGCGGTCGGCCAGCAAGCGTGCTACGGCGAGGTCGTGGGTCACGATCACCACGGCCAGGTCCAGCTCGCGCACCAGGCCACGCAGCAGGTCGAGCAGGCGTGCTTGCACCGACACGTCCAGGCCGCCGGTGGGTTCGTCCATGAAGACAAGACGCGGGCTGGAGACGAGGTTGCGGGCGATTTGCAGGCGCTGTTGCATGCCGCCGGAGAAGGTGCGGGGCAAGTCGTCGATGCGCTGCGGGTCGATTTCCACCTGGCTCAGCCAGTCCAGACCCGCGCCGCGCAGCTGCTGATAATTACGCACGCCCTGGGCCATCAGGCGCTCGCCAATGTTGGCGCCGGCCGAGACGCCCATGCGCAAACCGTCCCGTGGGTTCTGCTCGACAAAGCCCCATTCGGTGCGCAGCAAGGTGCGGCGCTCGGCTTCGCTGGCGCTGTACAGGTCCAGCCATTCGCCGTCCTTGCCGCGATAGCCGATGTTGCCGGCCTGGGGCGGCAGGCGCCCGCTGAGCAGCGATAGCAAGGTGGATTTGCCCGAGCCCGACTCGCCGACAATCCCCAGCACTTCGCCGGGGTACAGGTCGAAGCTCACGCCCTGGCAACCCTTTTCCGGGCCGTACAGCAGCGACAGGTCGCGCACTTGCAACAAGGGTTCGGCGGGCACGCTCAGCGGTGGTTGTTTCATCAGGGCCTGGATCATTGGTTGCTCTCCTTCACCCGTTGGGCGCAGTACCAGGTGTCGGAGCACACAAAACTCTGGGTGCCGGCGTCATCCAGAATCAGCTCGTCGAGGAACGAATCATGGCTGCCGCAGATGGCGCAGGCGTGCTCCCACTTCTGCACCTCGAAGGGATGGTCTTCAAAGTCCAGGCTGTTGACCTGGGTGTACGGCGGCAGCGCGTACAGGCGCTTTTCGCGACCGGCACCGAACAGCATCAGCGCCGGGCTCATGTCGAGTTTCGGGTTGTCGAATTTCGGGATCGGCGAGGGGTCCATCACGTAGCGCTCGTCCACCATCACCGGGTAGGCGTAGCTGGTGGCGATATGGCCGAAGGTGGCGATGTCTTCGTAGAGTTTTACGTGCATCACCCCGTAATCATTGAGGGCGTGCATGGTGCGGGTCTCGGTTTCCGACGGCTCGATAAAGCGCAGCGGCTCCGGGATAGGCACCTGGTAAACCATGATCTGGTCGGCCTGCAACGGAGTTTCCGGGATGCGGTGGCGGGTCTGGATCACCGTGGCGTCCGGGGTGCTTTCGGTGGTGGCAACACCCGCGGTGCGCGCGAAAAAGCGGCGGATCGACACGGCGTTGGTGGTGTCGTCGGCGCCCTGGTCGATCACCTTGAGCACGTCATCGGCCCCCAGAATCGCGGCAGTCAATTGCATGCCGCCGGTGCCCCAGCCGTAAGGCAGCGGCATCTCGCGGCCACCGAACGGCACCTGGTAACCGGGGATCGCCACGGCCTTGAGCAAGGCGCGGCGGATCATGCGTTTGGTCTGCTCGTCGAGGTAGGCGAAGTTGTACGCCGGGTCACGCGCAGGCGTTTGAGTCAGGTCATTCATGGCGGGTGCCCTCGGCCGGTTGGCGCAGTTTGCGGATCAGTTCCAGCTCGGACTGGAAGTCCACGTAGTGAGGCAACTTGAGGTGAGATACAAAGCCCGCCGCCTCGACGTTGTCGCAGTGGGACAGTACGAATTCTTCCTGCTGGGCCGGCGAGACGATCTCTTCGTTGAACTCGCTGGCCCGCAGCGAGCGGTCCACCAGGGCCATGCCCATGGCCTTGCGCTCGGCATGCCCGAACGCCAGACCGTAGCCGCGGGTAAACTGCGCCAGCTCGGTGGCCGAGCCGACGAACTGGTTGACCATCTCGCACTCGGTGACTTCGATGCTGCCCAGGCAGACCGGGAAACCCAGCTCCTCCGGGTCGATCCACACCTCGACATCACCGATGCGAATCTCGCCGGCGAACGGGTGGTTACGGCCGTAGCCGCGCTGGGTGGAGTAACCCAGCGCGAGCAGGAAACCCTCATCGCCACGGGCCAGGGCTTGCAGGCGCTGGGCACGGTTGGCCGGGTATTCCAGTGGGTCGCGGGTGATGTCGGCGACGCTGCCGGTGTCGTCGGATTCGTTCTTGATCAGGCCTTCCTTGGCCAGCAAGCCAAGCACCCGCGGGCACGCTTCCAGAGTCGCATCTGGTGCGGTTTGCGGGCCCGGGTATTCACCTTCGGCCAGCAGCGCAAAATCCAGCAGGCGATGGGTGTAGTCGAAGGTCGGGCCCAGCAGTTGGCCGCCCGGCACGTCCTTGAACGTCGCTGACAAACGTCGGCTCAACGACATCTGCGCGGTGTCGATCGGCAGGCTCGGGCTGAAGCGCGGCAACGTGGTGCGGTAGGCCCGCAGCAGGAAGATCGCTTCCACCAGATCCCCCGCCGCTTGCTTGATCGCCAGTGCGGCAAGCTCCGTGTCGTACAACGAGCCTTCGCTCATCACCCGGGCGACCGCCAGCGGCAGTTGCTCGCGGATCTGCTTCACGCTCAGTTCAGGAATGGAGGTATCGCCCCGGCGTTTTTTCGCCAGCAGGCGGTGGGCATTGTCGATGGCCTGTTCGCCACCCTTGACGGCTACGTACATCAGGCACGCTCCTGTGCAATTCGGGTACTGCGTGGCAGGCCGATCAGGTGATGGCCGGCGGCGAACAACACGTCCAGGCCACGGGGAAAGGTTTCGCGGCGTTGGCGTTCCAGCCAGAACGCTTGAGGCACCGGCAGGTTGACCTGACGCTGGGTCTTGATCCCCGGGCCTTGCCAGTTCAAGGCTCGACCGGCTTCCAGGTCGGTCAACTGAACCAGCAAGGTGCAGGACTGATCGGGGTAGCGGTCGTTGCCGTGGTCGAAGCCGCCGAGGTCGAGCAAGTCCTGTTCGCCGAGCAAGGCGAACGCGGCCTCTTCCCGGCGTGTAGTCAGCGGGCAGCCGCAGTGGAACGCCAGGTTGGCGCGAATCAGCGGTGTGTCGAAGCTCGGTGCCAGCCACAGCGGCGTGTCCGTATCCAGCAGTGCCAGGCACAGCGCGTAGGTGGCCGGCGCCAGGCCTTCAAGGCTTGGCGCCGCGGGCAAGGACTGGATCAAACCGGGCTCGGCGAGGGCCTTGAGGGCGCCGCGAAAACCGCGCTGGGCATCCAGCACCGGGTCTACGAACGCCGGTTGCAAGAGTTGGGCATTCATCAGTTTTCTCCTCGAACCAGGGTGAAGAACTCGACCTTGGTGGCGGCGGTGTCGGCCTCTTTCTGCGCCCGGCGTTCGGCCTGGGCGTTGGCCAGTGAGCGGATCAAATCGCTGAGCCAGATGCTCGGGTGCGCGCCCTGCAAATGCGCATCCGCCAGAGCCGCCAGCTCGGCGTGAACCTTGTCGCGCCCGGCCAGGTAGCTGTAGCCGGTGCGGCCGTCGGCCAGGCGCACCACGCAGCGGGTCACGCTCATTTCGCCGACGTTGAACGGTGCACCGTTGCCGCCCATGCGGCCGCGCACCAGGGTCATGCCGATTTCCGGGGCGCGGATCAGTTGGTAATCCACGTCGCGCAGGGCGTCTTCATGGGGCAGCAATTCACTGCGAAAGGCGCGGGCAAGCACGCCGATCCAGTGTTGACGCGGGGACAGGTTCATCAAGGTCTCCATCAGGTCACCACTTGGTACTGGAAGCGATCCGAACGGCTGGTGGACTGCGCCAGCTCCACCGGGCGGCCGTCGCGATCGCGGGAAAGGGTGAATACCGTCAGCGCCGGCAAGTGCCGGGGCATCATCAGCAGCGCGGCTTCGTCGCGGTTGGGCAAGCGCGCGCCGATCAGGCTGTGGGTGCGGGTCAACGGCAGGTCGCGCTCGCGCAGGTAATGGCGCAGGGAGCCGCCGTTGTAGTCCGCCAGCAACGGCGCACGGCTGGCGCAGTAGCGGTGGCGGATCAGGCTGACCGGCTGGTGATTGAGCTTGCGCAAGGTTTGCAGCTCGATCATCGGCGCCATCTCGGCGATGCCCAGTTGCTGCGCCTCTTCGCGGCTGGCGAAGCAGTAGCGGCGCTTGAGCAGCAGCGCTTCCACGCCCACGCCCTGGGCCGACAGCGATTGGCTGTAGGAGGTCTCGGCGCCCATCGGGTAAATCAGCGGGCGGTCGAGCACCTGGGTGCCCTTGCCCTGGCGGCGCAACAGGCTGCCTTCGAACACCAGCTCATCGATGGCCCGGCGCAGGGTGTGGCGGTTGACGCCGAAGCGTTCGGCCAGCTGCACCTCGCCCGGCAGGAAGTCGCCGGCCTGATAGCTGCTTAGTTCGCGGCGCAGGATATCGGCGAGTTCGCGGTACACCGGCTCATCTTGTCTAGACAACTGCATGCTTAAAAAAAAGCGCCCAGGGGCACCCCTCCGTCGTCAGATGAACTGCTTGCGCAGGCGTTGGGACAGCACGTCGATACAACTCACCACCACGATGATCACCAGCAGCACCGCGCAGGTCTGCACGAACTGGAAGGCGCGGATGTTCTCCCACAGGATCACGCCGATCCCGCCGGCACCGACCATCCCCACCACCGTCGCCGAGCGCACATTGGCTTCAAAACGGTAGAGCGCGTAGGACACCCACAGCGGCATCACTTGCGGGATCACGCCGTAGATCACCTCTTGCAGGGCACTGGCGCCGGTGGCTCTGACGCCTTCAACCGGGCCCGGGTCGATGGCTTCGACGGCTTCGGCGAACAGCTTGGCGAGCACGCCGGTGGTGCTGATCCACAAGGCCAGGACGCCGGCGAAAGGACCGAGGCCCACCGCCACCACGAACAACATGGCGAAGACCATTTCGTTGATCGAACGGAAGGCATCCATCACCCGGCGCAGCGGCTGGTGGATCCACCATGGAGTGATGTTGTCGGCGCACAGGATGCCCAGCGGCACCGAGCAGACAATCGCCAGCACCGTGCCCCAGAGGGCGATTTGCACGGTGACGATCATCTCCTTGAGGTAGGAGCGCCATTCGTGGAAGTCCGGCGGGAAGAAGTCGGCGGCGAAGGTCGCCATGTTTCCGGAGTCGCGGTACAGCGCCAGCGGGTTCATTTCGGCGCCGTGCCAGGCCCAGGCCAGCAGGATCAGGAACAGGCCCCAGCCCAGGTATTGCGGCCAAGTCCTTTTGCCCACTGCTTCAGCATGCAAGGTAGTCATGGGTCACTCTCAATAAGTGTGTGGGCAAGGCTTATGTGGGAGCCGGGCTTGCCCGCGATAGGATCGACTCGGTTTTACTGTCAGATCGAGTTGCCTGTATCGCGGGCAAGCCCGGCTCCCACACAAGCCCGGGCCTACAGGGGGTTAGCCGTTTGCCGCGGTTTTTTTGTCCAGCTCGGTAATGCGCTCTTGCAGCTTGGCCAGGTCGGCGTCGATGTCGGCGAGCTTCTTGGCCTTGTCGGCGGCTTCCAGCTTGTCGTCGGCGCTGATGGTGGTGCGCTGCTTGAACAGTTCCAGTTGGCGGATCGGCAGCAGTTGGTCGTCGCTGGACTTGAGGAACTTGCCCAGTTGCATGTTCTTCAGCACGGCCTTCTCTTCGTCGGTGTCACCGTAGTTGGCGAAGAAATCGCGGATCTTGGTTTTCTCGCTGTCGCTCAGGGCCTTGCTCCACACCATCGGGTCGGCGGGGATCAGCGGCGACTTCCAGATCACCTTGAGCAGGGCGGCCTTGTCCGGCTGGGTGACTTCCAGGCGGTCCCAGCTTTCGGTGTTGAAGGTGGCGACGTCCAACTGCCCCTTGGCCACGCTCAATGCGTTGACTTCATGGCTGGAGTTGAGGGTGCGCTTGAAGGCGGTGGCGGCATCAACGTGGTTCTTGGCGAACACGTAGTAGCCCGGTACCAGGTAGCCCGAGGTGGAGTTCGGGTCACCGTTGCCGAAGGTCAGGTTCTTGGCGTTCTTGAGCATGTCATCGACGTTGTTGATCGGGCTGTCCTTGCGCACGATCAGCACACTCCAGTAACCAGCGGCCCCGTTGGCGGCGGCGGTCTGGGCGAAGATTTCGCCGTTGGACCGGTCCACCGCTTCCATCGCGGCCTTGTTGCCCAGCCAGGCCACGTCGACCTTGTTGAAGCGCATGCCCTGGATCAGGCCGGCGTAGTCGGAGGCGAAGGTGGCGTTGATGGTGAGGCCGGTCTTCTTGTGCATGTCATCCAGAAATGGCTGCCAGATGCTCTTGAGGTTCTGCGAAGACTCGGTGGACATGATGCCGAAATTGATCGCCTTGTCGGCGGCCTGGGCATTGCCCATGGCCACGCTGGCGAGCAGCACGGCAGACAGAAACACATGACCGATACGGTTCAACATGGAGAGGATTCCTGTGGGTCGTTATTGGGGTTTCAAGCGCGAGCCAGGGCCAACCGTGCGGGGACGACGGTGGAGCGGGTCTGGTCGGAAAACATCAGGCTGGTGTCGACATCGGCACCGTACAAATCGTTGAGGAACTGGCTGCTCAGCTCGCTGGCGTGGCCATCGAAGTGAATTCGGCCGCCCTTGAGCGCCACGGCTCGGGGGCAATAACGCATGGCGTAATCGACTTGGTGCAGGGTGACCACCACGGTCTTGCCGTCGCGGCCGTTGATGTCGGCGAGGATCTCCATGACCTTGCGGGCCGACTCCGGGTCCAGCGAAGCGATGGGTTCATCAGCCAGGATCACTTCGGCGCGCTGGGTCAGGGCCCGGGCAATCGCCACGCGTTGCTGCTGGCCGCCGGACAAGGTGGAAGCACGTTGCGCGGCCAGGTCCGCCAGGCCGACGCGGGCCAGGGACTCCATGGCGAACTGTTTTTCCTCGGCATTGAACAGGCCGAGGTTGCCACGCCAGCGCGGCATGCGGCCCAGGCAACCGAGCAGCACGTTGTCGAGCACGCTCAGGCGATTGACCAGATTGAACTGTTGGAAGATGTAGCCGATGTCGGAGCGCAGGCGCCGCACCTTGCTGTTCAACCGGCCGCTGGCCTGCACTTCCCGGCCCAGCACCTTGACGCTGCCGCCATTGTTCTTGTCGCAACAGGCCAGGCCCGCGAGGTGACGCAGCAAGGTCGACTTGCCGGAGCCGGAAGCGCCAATCAGCGCGACCATCTCACCGGTGGCAACGGTAAGTTCGAGGTCGATCAATGCGGATTTCTTCGCAAAGGTCTTGTTCAGATGATCGACATGGATAGCTGGAGTCATGGGCTTCTCTGTCTGGTTGAACAGCCGTCCGTGGCTGCGTTTGAGTTCAAACGACAGTAGGCGCGGGCTGTGTCAGCCCTATGACTTGCACATGACTGGAGTAAAACCGTTTGATGAAGGTTTGATGAAAGGTTGGAACTGACGCTGAATACCCTACCTGTGGCGAGGGAGCTTGCTCCCGCTGGGCTGCGCAGCGGCCCCAAACCCGGGCGACACGGTCTGTCAGATGTACCGAGGTGGCTGACTTGGGCCTGCTGCGCAGTCCAGCGGGAGCAAGCTCCCTCGCCACAAGGTCTTCGCCCGGCATTGGAAATGTTGAAAAGCTCGTTTCTGACGTGCTCTGAACAAGACTTTCCCTACGGCCAGTCATTGAACTCTTCCCCATTATGTCGACCGAGTTGTACGCAGGAGGGCGTGCCCCTACCGGGTTTCCATTCCCCGGTCGACCAACCTGCGTACGGCTCACCACCTATCCTTTACGCAACTTTTGCTAAAACTTTCTCGACTGACAGTCGAGGTGACCTTGCAGTTACTTATAGCGCTCGCTTTATGGCGTGCTGTGCACGGGAGGGCCTTGGCCCTGCCGGTTTTCTATGACCGGCCTACCACCCCGTGCACAGCGTGCCACTCCGGCAAAACACTCAAAACCGATTGTCATTTAGGGTTGCTTGCGGTCCGTCTCACCGCTAACCTTCGCGGGTCGCTGCAAAATCAGCGAACGGGTGTGGAAGCCCGAACTCTCCAGGCGTATAAGCGCCCATAGCCTTTAGCGGGCGCTTTTTTCATGTCCGCTATTTATGTGTTATGGCGGCTGTGCGCGGGGCACTTTCGGGTGCGCCGGGGTCCTGGAGTCCGGTCTTCCACACCTGCGTACAGTCGCCACCCATCATGTGGAAGTGATTGTGGCGGCTCCCTTTACTCCAGGAGCAACCGTATGAAAAAAGTCACGCCCAACCCGCCGTATTACTTGAACGACCAGAAATTCCGCGACGCTGCCCAGCGCGCATTCAAGCACTACGACTTGAATTCAGAACCTGCCGCTTCGCCCCCGCCCTGCGACAAACTCTTCGCCGTACGTGCGGGTCTCAGCACTGAAGTCGCCTTGTGCAACGCCAGCGAGATTCTTGAGTCGGCGGCTGTCAGCGCCTATGACTGTGCCGAGCATCTTGATGGGGCCAGCCGCAAGCAAGTGTTGGCGGTGGTGCAATTAGTGGAGATGGCGCAGTTATTGGTGGATGAGGCGCTGGATCGGGAGTGCCCGGTGGCCTGATCAAAACCGAAATCCAACTGGCAACATAAATCTAATGTGGGAGCGGGCTTGCCCGCGATAGCGGTGTATCAGCAACATTTTCTAACCTGATAAACCGCTATCGCAGGCAAGCCAGCTCCCACATTTGAACTGTGTTGTAAGGTGGATTGCATTTGAAACCGACAAATAAAAAAGCGACCCGAAGGTCGCCTTTTCTTATTGCGCGTATTGCTTGCTCAACCCCGGCGGTACGCCATGGACGTCGGTCTCTTCCCAAGGCCCGTTCGGGCTGATGGAGCGGCTCCAGCCGTTACTCCAACGGTAGTAGGTGCGCTGGCGGTAAAACGTATCGGCCTGTTCGTCCAGCACGTACACCTGCATCTTCCCGTCCCAGTGGCTGGCCGCACCCGGTGGCGGTGCGAAGGTTGGCGAAGAGCTCGGCACCGGCTTCGACGGTTTGATCACTGGCCCGGAAGGCTGGGTGCTCGGCTGGGTCGACGGCCCGGTGGGCGGGATGGTCGGCCCGGTAGGCGACGGTGGCCGATGGACCGCACAAGCACTCAGCCCCAGTACCAGGCTGAGCAGGGTGATACGCGCGATGGCGGTCATGGGCATTTCCTCGAATTAGTGGTCCGGACTGTCGATGGTCAGCTGCTGCAGCGCAGTGGTGCTGCTGGCCAAGGGTTGGCTGCGGCCGATCCACTCGCCAGCTGTCGGAACACCTGCCCGGGATATGCGCGCAACCAGTTGGACTTCGGGAAAGTTGGACAGTTTCAACTGCGGCATCATCGCGTCGCTGTCGCCCAGTTCGACGGTGATCGGCAGGTCGGCCACGCTCACGCGCTTGGCGGCCAGCGGTGCCGGCGGGCCTTTGACCGCGCGGGCGAAGATGAACACGCTGTCGGTCGGCAAGGCTTTGGCCTTCACGTCCGGGGCCAGGTCCACGCGTACTTGCATCTGCTTGTGTGCCTTCACCGGCGCCACGCTGCCGCCGCTCTCTTTGAGCTTCTCGGCGGCGCGGTCGATCCCGCCTTGCAGCGCGGCCCGGGAGTTGTCGTCCGGTGGCAGTTGCGCCAGCAGACGGTTCCAGTAGTCGATCGCTTCCTGGTAACGCTGGCCTTCAAAAGCGGCAATGCCCAGCAGGCCGAGGCTGGTGACTTCTTTCGGGTCGAGTTTCAGCGCTTCGTCGGTCAGGGCCTGGACCTTGGGCGACCATTGCTTGTTGTCGGCAAAGTACTGGGCCTGAGCCCACTGCCCGAGCAACTCCGGCTGGCGACCGGCCAGGGCCACGGTGCGCTCGAAGACTTTGGCCGCATCGGCCGAGCGGTCCTGGGCCATGTAGGCGCGACCGAGGAAGTACAGCCCTTCCGGCGAGTCCGGCTGGGCCGCAGCGGCGCGCTCCAGGCGGCGGGTCATGTCTTCCATGGACACCGGCGGCTGGGAGAATTCGCGGGTCAGTTCGACCTTGTCGCTGGCGCCATAGTGCAGGTACAGCGCCACGCCCAGCACCGGCACCAGAAAGGCCGCGAGCAACGGCAACGGTTTGCCGAGGCGCGATTCCCGGGGCTTTTCCACACCCTCGGTGTCGGCCAGCAACTCACGCGCCGCTTCAGCGCGACCGCTGTCCAGTTGGGCCGCATCCAGCACGCCTTCGGACTGCTGGGTTTGCAGTTCGGCCACGCGTTCTTGATACAGCGCCACGTTCAGCGCGGTGCGATCTTCTTCACGCTGGGCACGGCGGCCGCGTAACACCGGGATCAGCAGGAAACTCAAGGCAATCAGAAGCAGCAGACCCGCTGCGAGCCAGAAATCAATCATCAGTTTTTTTGTCCAGCAGTTGGTCGAGGCGTTGACGCTCATCGACAGAAAGCGAGTCCGAGCCATCGGCCGGGGCGACACGACGACGGCGCACGATCACCGCCATTACCACTAAGCCTGCGAGCAACAGCCCGGCGGGGCCGAACCACAGCAGCGCGGTCTTGCCGGTGAGCGCCGGCTTGTAGCGCACGAAGTCACCGTAGCGGTCGACCATGAAGTCGATGATCTGCTGATTGTCCTTGCCCTCGCCGAGCATGCGGAAAATCTCTTTGCGCAGGTCGGCAGCGATCGGCGCGTTGGAGTCGGCGATGTCCTGGTTCTGGCACTTGGGGCAGCGCAGTTCCTTGGTCAGCTCGCGAAAACGCTCGCGGTCACCGTCCTTGGCAAATTCGTAGGTGTCGATGGCGGCGTGGGCCACGCCGACCATGCTCAAGCCCAATACAGCAGCGGCTAACCAACGCTTCATGGCTTGGCCTCGTCCACCAGCGCCTGGTACTTGGCGGCCAGTTGCTCGCGCCACACCACTTCGTCGATCACGCCCACGTACTTGTCGCGGATCACACCCTTGGCGTCGATGAAGAAGGTTTCCGGGGCGCCATACACGCCGAGGTTCAGGCCAAGGTTGCCGTCTTCGTCACGGATATCCAGCTGGTAGGGGTTGTGGAATTCTGCCAGCCACTTCAAGGCGGCAGCGTTGTCGTCCTTGTAGTTGATGCCGTAGATCACCACGCCCTGCTCCGCCAGCTTGTTCAGCACCGGGTGCTCGACGCGGCAGGAAATGCACCAGGTGCCCCACACGTTGACCAACGCCGGTTTGCCCTGCAAATCCGCTTGAGTCAGGGTCTTGTCACCCTGAACGGTCGGCAGCGAGAACGCCGGGAACTGTTTGCCGATCATCGCCGACGGCAACTCGGCCGGGTCCAGGTACAGCCCGCGATACAGGAACACTGCCACCACCAGGAACGCCGCCAGCGGCAACACCATCAACCAACGCTTCATACTGGCGCTCCTTGCAGGCCGAGGGCTTCACGCACCCGGCTCTTGACCTTGACCCGGTAACGCCGGTCCGTCGCGGCCAGCAAACCACCGAAGCCGGTCAGCAGGCCGCCGAACCAGATCCAGCGCACAAACGGTTTGACGTGGACCCGCACGGCCCAGGCGCCATCGCCCAGCGGTTCACCCAGGGCGACGTAGAGGTCGCGGGTGAAACCGGCGTCGATCCCGGCTTCGGTCATCATCGAGCTTTGCACGGTGTACAGGCGTTTTTCCGGGTGCAGCACCGCGATCTCCTTGCCATTGCGCACCACGCGTACGGTGCCTTTGTCGGAGGTGAAATTGGGGCCTTCGAAGTGCTTGGCACCTTCGAAAATGAAGTGGTAACCGGCCAGGTCCATGGACTCGCCCGGCGCCAGGCGCAGGTCGCGCTCGGCGCTGTTCTGGCTGGACAACACCACGCCGAGGGCACACACGGCGATGCCGATATGCGCGACCTGCATGCCCCAGTAGCTGCGGGTCATGGTCGGCAGGCCCTTGATCAGGCCTTTGTGGCGGGTCTTGTCGATCAGGTCGCGTACGCCGGCCAGCAACACCCAGGCGGCAAGCATAAAGGTGGCGAGCACCGCCCAGTTGAAGTCGCCGTAGGCAATCCCGGCGATCACCGCCAGCGCGGCGCTGCCCAGCAGTACCGGGGTGAGCATGCCCACCAGCCACTTCACCGGGGTGTCTTTCCAGCGCACCAGTACGCCGACCGCCATCACCACCATCAACAGCGCCATCAACGGGATGAACAGTGCGTTGAAGTACGGCGGGCCGACGGACAGTTTGGCGCCGCTCAGGGCATCCAGCACCAGCGGGTACAGGGTGCCGAGCAGGATCATCGAGGCTGCCACCACCAGCACCAGGTTATTGCCCAGCAGCAGGGTTTCCCGGGACCAGAGGTTGAAGCCCACATGGCTCTTGACCACGGGCGCGCGCAACGCAAACAACGTCAACGAGCCGCCGACCACGAACAGCAGGAAGATCAGGATAAAGACGCCGCGCTCCGGGTCGGAGGCAAACGCGTGCACCGAGGTCAGCACGCCGGAACGCACCAGGAAGGTACCCAGCAGGCTCAGGGAAAACGCAGCGATGGCCAGCAACACGGTCCAGCTCTTGAACACGCCACGTTTTTCCGTGACCGCCAGCGAGTGAATCAGCGCCGTGCCCACCAGCCATGGCATGAAGGAGGCGTTTTCCACCGGGTCCCAGAACCACCAGCCGCCCCAGCCGAGTTCGTAGTAGGCCCACCACGAGCCCAAGGTGATGCCGATACCGAGGAACGCCCAGGCGACGATGGTCCATGGCCGCGACCAGCGCGCCCAGGCAGCATCAAGACGCCCGCCGAGCAAGGCGGCGATGGCAAACGCGAAGGCTACCGAGAAACCGACGTACCCCATATAGAGCATCGGCGGGTGCACGATCAGGCCGATGTCTTGCAGCAGCGGGTTGAGGTCGTGGCCGTCTACCGGGATCTGCGGCAGGATGCGGGTGAACGGGTTGGAGGTCATGATCAAAAACAGCAGGAAGCCGATGCTGATCATGCCCATCACCGCCAGCACCCGGGCCAGCATCACCTGCGGCAACTGGCGGGAGAAGATCGATACGGCAAAGGTCCAGCCGCCGAGGATCAATGCCCACAGCAGCAACGAACCTTCGTGGGCGCCCCACACGGCGCTGAACTTGTAGTACCAGGGCAAGGCGCTGTTGGAGTTGTTGGCGACATAGGCGACAGAAAAGTCGTCAGTCATGAAGGCGTAGGTCAGGCAACCGAAGGCGAACACCAGAAACGCGAACTGGCCCCACGCGGCCGGCTGGGCCAGGCTCATCCACAGGCGATCACCGCGCCAGGCGCCCAGCAACGGGACCACGGCCTGGACGATGGCAAAGCACAGGGCGAGGATCATCGCCAACTGGCCCAACTCGGGAATAAACAATGCGGACGTCATGACTTAGCCCTCCTTGGCGGGGGTCGGGGCGGATTGGCCGCTGTCTTTGAGGGCCTTGGTGACTTCCGGCGGCATGTATTTTTCATCGTGCTTGGCCAGCACTTCGTCGGCCACCACCACGCCGTCGGCGTTGAGCTTGCCGAGGGCGACGATGCCCTGCCCTTCGCGGAACAGGTCCGGAAGGATGCCGCGGTAGGTGATGGTCACGGATTTGTTGAAGTCGGTGACGATGAATTTCACGTCCAGGGAATCCCCGGAACGTTGCAGCGAGCCCTTCTCGACCATGCCACCGGCACGGATTCGTGTATCCAGCGGGGCTTCGCCGTTGGCGATCTGGGTCGGGGTGTAGAACAGGTTGATGTTCTCCCGCAGGGCGCTCAGGGCCAGGGTCACGGCAATGCCGACACCGGCCATGATGGCCAGGATGATCAACAGACGCTTTCTACGCAGCGGATTCACTTTTCGGTCTCCCGGCGCAAACGACGCGCCTCTTGTTGCAGGTAACGCTTGCGGGCCAGGATCGGCGCGGCGACGTTGAGGGCCAGCACCGCCAGGCAAATGCCATAGGCCGTCCAGACGTACAGGGCGTGATGGCCCATGGCGAGAAAATCACTGAAAGAGTTGAAGCTCATCCACGGGCTCCCAGGCTGTTTTGCACTTCGGCCTTGACCCAACTGGTGCGGGCTTCACGCTTGAGCACTTCGAGGCGCATGCGCATCAGCAGCACCGCGCCGAAGAAGCAGTAGAACCCCAGCACCATCAGCAGCAGCGGCGCCCACATTTCCACGGGCATGGCCGGCTTTTCGGTGAGGGTGAAGGTGGCGCCCTGGTGCAGGGTGTTCCACCACTCCACCGAGTATTTGATGATCGGGATGTTGATCACGCCGACAATCGCCAGCACCGCGCAGGCCTTGGCGGCGCTGTCGCGGTTGCTGATGGCGTTGCCCAGGGCAATCAGGCCGAAATACAGGAACAGCAGGATCAGCATCGAGGTGAGGCGCGCGTCCCAGACCCACCACGACCCCCAGGTCGGCTTGCCCCAGATCGCGCCGGTGACCAGCGCCACTGCAGTCATCCAGGCACCGATGGGCGCGGCGCATTGCAGGGCCACGTCCGCCAGTTTCATCTTCCACACCAGGCCAACGATGCCGCACACCGCCAGCATCACGTAGCAGGACTGGGCCAGCATCGCCGCAGGAACGTGGATATAGATGATGCGAAAGCTGTTGCCTTGCTGGTAGTCGGGCGGTGCGAAGGCCAGGCCCCAGACCAGGCCGATGCCGATCAGCAATACAGCGGCGATGCTCAACCACGGCAGCAGTTTGCCACTGATGCCGTAAAACCATTTGGGCGAGCCGAGCTTGTGAAACCAGGTCCAGTTCATGCTGTTTCCATCACGGTTGCTTCTCGTCATTGCGAGGAGCTTAGGGTCTTTACTGACTAAGACAACGCTTGGTCAGACCTCATTATTCGCCGACGCTGATCTTCAGGCCAGCCGCTATAGCAAAGGGTGTCAGGGTTACCGCCAGGGCGGCCAGGCTGCCAAGCCACAGGAGGTAACCGGTCGCCGGCATGCCCTGGAGCGCGGCTTGCAACGCGCCGCTGCCCAGGATCAACACCGGGATATACAAAGGCAAAATCAGCAGCGCCAGCAACAGGCCGCCGCGCTTCAAACCCACCGTCAGCGCCGCACCCACGGCGCCCAGTAGACTGAGAACCGGCGTGCCAAGCAACAAGGAAAGGAGCAACACCGGCAGGCACTCGGTAGGCAATCCCAGCATCATTGCCAGCAACGGCGCGAGCAATACCAGCGCCAGGCCGGAAAACGCCCAGTGTGCCAGTACCTTGGCCAATACCAGAAGTGGCAGGGGGTGCGACGAAAGGACCCACTGTTCGAGGGAACCGTCTTCAAAATCACTGCGAAACAGCCCGTCCAGCGAGAGCAGGACCGACAAAAGCGCCGCTACCCAGACCAGTCCCGGAGACAAGGTTTGCAACAGTTTAGTCTCGGGGCCGACCGCCAACGGGAACAGCGCGATCACAATTGCAAAGAACACCAGCGGGTTGGCCAGTTCGGCCGGGCGGCGACAGAGTAACCGTGCTTCGCGGGCCACCAACAGGGCAAATACGCTCATACCGACCACCGGCCCAGATCAAGGTCGCGGTAACCGGCGGGCATGCGCGCCAGCGTGTGGTGGGTGGTGAGGACGACCATGCCGCCCTGCTCGCAGTGCGCCGCCAGGTGTTCTTCCAGCTGGGCGACGCCTTGTTTGTCGAGTGCGGTGAAGGGTTCGTCGAGAATCCACAGCGGCGGGCCGTCCAGATACAAACGGGCCAGGGCTACGCGGCGCTGCTGGCCGGCGGACAGGGTGTGGCAGGGAACGTCTTCGAAACCTTTCAGGCCAACGGCGGCGAGAGCCTGCCAGATGGCGTCGCGGCTCGCGGGGTGATGCAGGGCGCTGAGCCAGCTGAGGTTTTCTTCGGCGGTGAGCACATCCTTGATCCCGGCGGCATGGCCGATCCAGATCAGGTTGCGGGCCAGCTCCGTGCGCTGCTCGTGCAGCGGTTTGCCGTTGAGCCGCACTTCGCCCGCCGTCGGCTGCATCAGGCCGGCCAGCAGGCGCAACAGGCTGGTCTTGCCGCTGCCGTTGGGCCCGCTGACCTGCACCATGTCGCCGCCCGCCAGACGCAGTTCGAGGTGTTCGAACAGCATCCGCAGGTCACGTTCACAGGCGAGCGCTACGGCTTCTAGAAGAGGGCTGGTCAAGAGATCGCGGGCCTTTACGGTTCAAGTCGGCGGTGGAACGGCCGTTAAAGAGGTGCACATTAACTGCTTTGGCGACCGATTTTAGAGAGCTGGATCAAATAGTTGTGATGTTTATACCGCTCTCTTTGAAGACGGGCGGCATTATACATGTGATGCCCTACTCTAAAGAGGGCAATTTCCCTTGAGACGACGCGCACGATGACCGGTGAGATCAATCTTCCGACCCTTCCCCCGACGCTGCCGGCCGGCCCTGCGCCCGCGCCGCCGACGGGTGAACTGCTGAAACTGCTGGAGCCGCAGATCGGCCTGATTGACCCCGGGAAAACCGTAAACGCCGAGGTGCTGGCGCTTAAACAAGGTGGTGATGCGTTTCAGTTGCTGCTCAAGCTGACCCTGGAAGGTGGCCGGCAAACCCTGGTGCAGGCCAGCAGCAGCCAACCGCTTCCCCTGGGCACCCAGGTGGAGGTCAGCCAGACGCCGTCGGGCAACTTGTCCATCAGCCTGCAGCAGGCGTTGAGTTCCAGCGTTGCCGCGCTGACGCGTATCGACACCAACCAATTGCCGGTGGGCACCCTGCTGCAAGGCAAGGTGCTGACCACCCAGGCGCTGCCCCAGGGCGCCAACCAACCGGTGGTGTATCGCTCGCTGGTGTCGGTGCTCAACAGCGTCCTCAGCGGCGCGACCCTGACCGTCGAAAGCCCGCAACCGTTGCGTATCGGCAGCCTGCTCAGTGCCGTGGTGCAAAGTGCACAAACCCTGAGTTTTGTGCCGCTGAGCGGTCTCAAGGACCAACTGGCCGTGGCCCAGCAACTCTCCACCCAACAAAGCCGCCAGGGCTCGCTGGACGTGGTGTTCACCGCGCTGCAAAGCCTGCCCGCCACCAGCAGCGACAGCACCTCGGTCGACCTGCGCGCCGCCGCCGCGCGTTTGCTGGCGGCCCTGCCCGACCTGGCCCAGGTGAGCAATCCCAAGGTACTGGCGCAAATCATCCAGAACAGCGGGACCTTTCTCGAAGCCAAATTGCTGGCAGGACAAAACCCGCAAATACCGCCACTGGACATGAAAGGCGCCCTGCTGCGCCTCGTCGCCGACCTGATGCCTGCCCTGCCCGCCAGCACCAACCTCACGGCGGTCCTGGCGGCCAACACCCTGGCGCAGATGCTCCCAAGCTTTGTGCGCAGCCCGTTGGGTACCCTCGGCCAGGTGGGCGCCCGCCAAGCCCCCGCAGGCTTCCCCCTGCCGGATCGGCTGATGCAACGCCTGGAGGGTGAGAGCGACCTGGAGAACCTGCTGCGCCTCGCCGCCGGGGCCATTTCGCGCCTGCAAAGCCATCAACTGTCGAGCCTGGAACAAACCGGCACCACCGCCGACGGCAAGCTCCTGACCACCTGGCAGCTGGAAATCCCCATGCGTACCTTGCAGGACATCGTGCCATTGCAGGTCAAATTCCAGCGTGAAGAACCGGCCCCCGACAAGGAGCAGCCAGAACGCAAGGACAGCAAGGATCCCAAGCAGATGCTCTGGCGCGTGGAGATGGCCCTCGACATGGAGCCCCTGGGCCCGTTGCAAGTCCAGGCCCAACTGAGCCAAGGCAAACTGTCGAGCCAACTGTGGGCCACCCGGCCCTACACTGCCAGCCTGATCGAAAGCCACCTGGGCAGCCTGCGCGAGCGCCTGGTATCGTCGGGGCTCAACGTCGGCGACCTGGACTGCCACCTCGGCACACCACCACGGGGCCCAAAAACCGGGCTGGAACAACGCTGGGTGGATGAAACCGCATGAAAAACCCCAACCCGCCGCGCCAGGCCATCGCCCTCAAATACGACGGGCAGCAAGCGCCGACCCTGACCGCCAAGGGCGACGACGCCCTGGCCGAAGCCATCCTGAAGCTGGCCCGTGAAAACGAAGTACCGATTTATGAAAACGCCGAGCTGGTCAAATTACTGGCGCGCATGGAATTGGGCGACAGCATCCCGGAAGAGTTGTACCGCACCATCGCCGAGATCATTGCGTTTGCCTGGACGTTGAAGGGCAAGTTCCCGGTGGGATATGACCCGGATGCGGGGCCGGTGGAGCGGGATGTGACGGAGCGCGGTGAAGATTACTGAGCGAGCACCGGACTAATTTCCGCGGCGACATAGCCTGATGGGCTGCCGGGACTCCCCCCAGTAGGTAAAAATGAAACCCGCATTCCTATGAAAGGATCCGTTTTGGAAGGGTTGAGTACCGGATTCAAAAAATCGCGATAGGTGAAGTACAAGTGCCTACCTGAATAGCCTACATATCCGATAAAGCGATTAACTGGGATCCAATCGGTGTCAGGCACAAGATGTTCTATATTGCCAAACTGGCGATCAACATTAATCTCCATCACAAATCCCCTTTGTATATAACAGTGAATGAATAACTCAGCCTCTTACCCTCGCTACATGGGTCACCCTCATTAAACGCCCGTCGATAGTAAAAAAAAACTGTCAACTATTACAGTATCAGCCACCGTTAAAGCAACTCATACTAAGGGGTTATAGAACTGTATATGACGGACAGAGGTTACGATTACCAAACCGTAACAACGGTGCATTAACCTGCCGCCGACCCTTGACCCTGGAGCGCGGCAGTTGAAACGGACTTCAATCCTGATAGCCCTGAACCTTTGTGTGTTTTCCCTGACGGCAACAGCCAGCGACGAGGCTGCTGACTACCTCGCAGCCTGTCGCGAAGGCAGGAAGCTGACCCTGGATGCACCACCCTCCTACAAGGCCGCCTATTGCCTCGGCATCACAACAGGTGTGTTCGACACCTTAAAATACATGGACGAATTCACCCCCCGAAACCGCCGACTCTGCATGCCGGAACGTCTGGAGCCGGGGAGCCTGGTCGATATCGTTCTGGCATACAGTGAGAAGCACCCTGCGGCAGGGCGATTTGGTACGGCTCGACTGGTGAGGGGCGCAATTGCCGAGCGCTATCCCTGCTTGAAAAAAGACAAGGACACCCTCTAGCAAACGCTACAGTGGGCGATGTATAGCAATTATATCTTTCAAGGTATAGATTATCCCGAACCCGATAGTTCAGGATAAACCCATGAGCCCTACCCGCCCGATTCTCAGTCGAAAGCTACTCGCCGAAGCGCTCGCCCGTGATTTGGCGGGCGAGTCATTTGCCGATTACAGCTCCGGCATGTTCCTCGCGGCCCCGCGCCGTACCGGCAAGAGTACGTTCCTGCGCAACGACCTGATCCCCGAATGCCGGGCTCGCGGCTGGCTGCCGGTTTACGTGGACCTTTGGATGAATCGCGAAATCGACCCCGCCGAGCTGATTTCCGGCGCCATCGGCAAAGCCCTGGGCGAGTTCGAAAGCGCGGTGAGCAAAGCGGCCAAGAAGGCAGGTATCGAGAAGATCAGCTTGCTGCGCACCTTGAGTTGGGATTTCACCAAACCTCAACTGCCCGCCGGCACCACGCTCGCCCATGCCCTGGACGTGCTGCACCAAATCTCGGGGCAAATGATCGTGCTGATCGTGGACGAGGCCCAGCATGCCCTCAACAGCGAAAATGGCGTGAACGCCATGTTCGCGCTCAAGGCGGCACGGGACCATCTCAACGGCGGCAGCACGGCAGACGGCCTGCGACTGGTCTTCACCGGGTCCAGCCGGGACAAGCTGGCCAACCTGGTACTCAAGAGCAAACAACCGTTTTTCGGCGCCCACATCACGCCATTCCCGTTGCTGAGCCGCGACTTCGTGGAGTTCGTGACGGACCTGTGGAACCAGCGCCTGGCCGCGACCAACCAGTTCAACCTTGAGGATATGGACTACGCATTCCAGCTCGTCGGCCGACGCCCCGAAATGCTCAACAAACTGTTGACCGAAGTCAGCGTGGGCCTTGGCGAAGCCAGCAACCTGGGCGAATTGCTGAGGACCGGGGCACTCAATCACCAGGCCGGAATCTGGAGCGACTACGAGAGCGCCTACAACGACCTGTCACCCTTGCAACAAGCAGTGCTGGAAGTGATGGGCGAACGAACCCTGGGCAAGCAAGCGTTCTCGCCTTTTGCGGAAAAAACCTTCCAGGATATAAACAGCAAATTGGAACTGGCCCAGGCTGAGCCAAACGCCAGCACGCCAAACGTTCAGAAAGCCCTGGAAGTGTTGCGGGAGAAGGAGTTGGTCTGGAAAGCCAACCGTGGCGAATACGCCCTGGAGGACTCGACCATGGCCGAATGGCTGAGCAACCGGCATCAGCTATAAGCTGCAAGCAACCCCGCTTGCAGCCCGTAACCTTCAGTTGCTCTTGTGCAACTTGCTCATCAACTGCGCCTCGGCCTGGGTCAACCCGCAGGACTGGGTCAGCTCATCTACCGTGGCGCCCATGCCCACCAGCTTCGCCGCCTGGGCGAACGACAGGCTCGACGGGTCGCGCTGCTCCAGTGCCGACAGTTTGTCCGGCAACGGCGCAAGCACCGCACGCAGCTCGTGCACTTCATCGCCCACACGCACAGCGCTCTGCTGGAAGTTGTCGACCCGCTTGGCCAGCTCCAGGATCCGCCGGTCGCGCACAGCGTCGCGCTCGACCTGTCGAGAGGCCAATTCCCGTTGCTGGCGCACATAGCGCAGCAGGAAGCCCAGGGTCCCGGCCCATAGGATGGCCAGGACGATCACCGCTACCTCAAGGAACAATCAGATATTCTCCAGGTCCTGCCACTCTTCTTCGCTCATCATCTTGTCCAGCTCAACCAGAATCAGCAGTTCGCCGTTCTTGTTGCAGACACCCTGGATGAACTTGGCCGATTCTTCGTTACCGACGTTCGGCGCGGTCTCGACTTCAGATTGGCGCAAGTAAACGACTTCCGCCACGCTGTCGACCATGATCCCGACCACTTGCTTGTCGGCTTCGATGATCACGATACGGGTGTTGTCGTTGACTTCGGTCGGCACCAGGCCAAAACGCTGGCGGGTGTCGATCACGGTCACCACGTTGCCGCGCAGGTTGATGATGCCCAGCACGTAGCTTGGGGCACCCGGAACCGGAGCGATTTCGGTGTAGCGCAGGACTTCCTGCACGCGCATCACGTTGATGCCGTAGGACTCGTTATCCAGCTTGAAGGTGACCCATTGCAGGATTGGATCATCCACCAGACCTTGTGCGGACACTGACTTGTTCATACTCCAGACCCCTTCAAATACCGTTGGTTACGGTGTGTGTTCTTGGGCAGCGCCTGGGCGCTGCGCTTGTTATCAAGTGCGTTTGTTAAGCGGCATATCCTTCACCGCGCCACTGGCAATCAGCTCCGCCAGTTCGGCGACATCCAGCAGCGCGCACATGTGCTCGATCACAGTGCCCGCCAGCCATGGTCGCTGCCCGCGGTGGCTGCGCCATTTGATTTCGTTGGGGTCCAGGCGCAACGAGCGGCTGACTTGATGCACCGCCAGCCCCCATTCGTAGCCCTGGACCGAAATAACGTATTGCAGGCCCTGGCGGAAATCATCCCGGTAGCGATCGGGCATCACCCAACGCGCAGTGTCCAGTACCTTCAGGTTGCCCTGCTGGCTCGGCAGGATCCCGAGGAACCATTCCGGCTGGCCGAACAACGGCGTCAACTCCTGGCCTTCCAGGGAGTAGATCGACCCCAGGCACACCAGCGGCACCGCCAGGGTCAGCCCGGCGACGTCGAACAGCAAACATTCGAACGGCTCGGCGGCCCACGCCGGGCGACCATCGCCCTGCACCGGCGGCGGGGTGATGCTCGGCGGCAGGTGAACCTCAACCACCGGCTCCACCACCACGGGCGCAATCACCGCCACAGGCTCAACAGGCACGGGCACGGGTACGGCAACCGGGACGGCTACGGGAACCACCAACGCATCACGGGCCTGTTCTTCCAGGACCGCCAATTGAAACTCGTCCAGAACCGCTGGCTCAGGCTCGATAACCTCATCGAGGATCAGGATCGGTTCCGGCATTTCCTCGGTGGCGTCCTGGAGCAAGGCGTCCAGGTAGGACTCCAGCGCCAGTTGCGGCCGGGTCTTGAAATCAACGGGACGGTTCATCTGTATGCCCACGCGCAAGCCCCATCAACCCTGTATTCAGAGGTTATCGGCCTGTGGGTGTCCGGACTTGAATCGGGAGCCGGTTTTGCCAGGAAAACCGCGGCGTCTGCATCGCTGGCAAGCCAGGCTCCTACAGGGATGTTTAGGGTCATCACGCCACCTGCGCCACAAGTTGTTGGGACAACAGGTGCTTGAGCAACGCCCGGTACGCCAGCACACCACGGCTCTTGCCATCGAATTGCGACGGCGTAAGCCCGGCCCGACTCGCATCCCGCAGGCGCGTGTCCACCGGGATGTAGCCCTGCCAGATGGTGTCCGGATAGGCATCGCGCAATACGCGCAAGGTGCCGAGGGAGGCCTGGGTGCGGCGGTCAAACAGGGTCGGCACGATGCTGAACGGCAGCGCCTGTTTGCGCGAGCGGTTGATCATTGCCAGGGTGCTGACCATGCGCTCCAGGCCCTTGACGGCCAGGTGCTCGGTCTGCACCGGGATCACCAACTGTTGGCTGGCGGCCAGGGCGTTGACCATCAGCACGCCCAGCAACGGCGGGCTGTCGATGATGGCGTAGTCGAAGTCCTGCCACAGCTGCGCCAGGGTCTTGGCGATCACCAGGCCCAGGCCGCTTTGCCCCGGCGACTGGCGCTCAAGGGTGGCCAGGGCGGTGCTGGAGGGCAACAACGAGATTTTTTCATTGCTGGTAGGCAGCAACAGTTGGCCCGGCAAATCGGCCGGCACGCTGCCCTTGTGCAGGAACAGGTCGTAGCAACTGTGTTCCAGCGCATCCGGGTCGTAGCCGAAATAGCTGGTCATGGAGCCGTGGGGGTCCAGGTCGACCACGACCACACGCTTGCCGGCCTCGGCCAGCAAGCCGGCCAAGGCGATGGACGTGGTGGTTTTACCGACACCACCCTTTTGATTGGCAACTGCCCAGACTCTCATTCGGATTGTTCCTCCCGGCAGGCACAGGCTCGACCGAGAAATTGCATGGGGTTATAGAGCCGGTGACGGAGAATTGACGGCACTCCCGCGAACCGGCGCCTTTACGGGCGCTGGTGCAGTTTGTGTGCCAGCCCGCTTCAAGGCGGCATCCGGTGTTGCATTGGCCGTGCCGGTACCGGTCAGGCTGCGGCGCACATCCAGGTTGCGCGACACCACCAGCACCACCCGACGGTTGCGTGCACGGCCTTCAGCGGTAGCGTTATTGGCCACCGGCTGGAACTCGCCGTAGCCCACCGACGCCAGGCGCCCGGGGTTCACGCCCTGCATCGCGAGCATGCGCACAATGCTCGCCGCGCGGGCCGAAGACAGCTCCCAGTTGGTCGGGTATTGCGCGGTGCTGATGGGCAGGTTATCGGTGAAGCCTTCCACGTGGACCGGGTTTTCAAACGGTTTGAGGATCGCCGCCACCTTGTCGATGATGGTGAATGCCTGGTCGCTGGGCATCGCATCGGCGCTGGCGAACAGCAGGCTGGAATTCAGCTCGATTTCCACCCACAACTCGTTGCCACGTACGGTCATCTGGTTGGAAGCGATCAAATCACCAAAGGCTGCGCTGATGTCATCGGCGATGCTTTTCAGCGGGTCGCTGGTGCCACCGATGCCGGCGGCGGTTTCATCGCTGTCGTTGACCAGCGGCTTGGCCGGGGTCACGGTCTTGGGGCGTTCTTCGCCGATGGGAATCGGCTTGAGCGCGCGGTCGGCGTCGTTGAACACGCCGATCAGCGCCTGGGAAATGACTTTGTACTTGCCTTCGTTGATCGAGGAAATGGAGTACATCACCACAAAAAACGCGAACAGCAGCGTAATGAAGTCGGCGTAGGACACCAGCCAGCGTTCATGGTTGACGTGTTCTTCAGGCTCGCGGCGGCGACGGCTCATAGAACCTCCCCGAGTTTTTGGGTATAGGGCTCACCGTGGCGAGCGAGCTTGCTCGCGCTGGGGCGCGAAGCGGCCCCAACAAGCTCACCGCTGCTCTCCTGCCGAAGCCGAGTAGCCCGTGTTGGGGCTGCTGCGCAACCCGACGCGAGCAAGCTCGCTCGCCACAAAAAGCCCGTTCGCCAGCGGGAAGCCGTATCGATATCCATCATCAATCCATGAAGCCCTGGAGCTTCAATTCGATGGAGCGCGGGTTTTCACCCTCGGCAATCGAGAGGATGCCTTCGAGCAACATCTCGCGATAACGCGACTGGCGCATGGCGATGGACTTGAGCTTGCTGGCCACCGGCAACAACACCAGGTTGGCACTGGCCACGCCGTAGATGGTGGCGACGAACGCCACGGCAATCCCGCTGCCCAGCTGCGACGGGTCGGCCAGGTTGCCCATCACGTGGATCAAGCCCATCACCGCACCGATGATGCCGATGGTCGGCGCGTAGCCGCCCATGCTTTCAAAGACTTTGGCAGCGTTGATGTCGCGGCTTTCCTGGGTGTAGAAATCCACTTCCAGGATGCTGCGGATCGCTTCCGGCTCGGCACCGTCCACCAGCAATTGCAGGCCTTTGCGCGCGTAGCTGTCGGGCTCGGCATCGGCCACGCCTTCCAGGCCCAGCAGGCCTTCCTTGCGCGCCGTGAGGCTCCAGTTGACCACGCGGTCGATGCCACCCGGCAGGTCGACCCGTGGCGGGAAGATGATCCAGATGAGGATCTGCATCGCGCGCTTGAACGAGCTCATGGGCGACTGCAGCAACGCCGCGCCCACGGTGCCGCCGATCACGATCAACGCCGCCGGGCCGTTGGCCAGGGCACCCAGGTGGCCGCCTTCGAGGTAGTTGCCGCCGATAATCGCGACAAACGCCATGATGATGCCAATCAGGCTCAATACATCCATTAGAGGCAGGCCTCCACCAGATGCTTGCCGATGTCGTCCAGGCTGTAGACGGCGTCGGCCAGGTCGGCCTTGACGATGGCCATGGGCATGCCATAGATCACGCAGCTGGCTTCATCCTGGGCCCAGATCGCGCTGCCGCCCTGCTTGAGCAGGCGTGCACCTTCACGGCCGTCGGCGCCCATGCCGGTCAACACCACCGCCAGAACTTTGTCGCCGTAGGACTTGGCCGCCGAACCGAAGGTGATATCCACACACGGTTTGTAGTTCAGGCGTTCGTCACCCGGCAGGATTTTGATCGCGCCACGGCCGTCGACCATCATCTGCTTGCCGCCAGGGGCCAGCAGCGCCAGGCCCGGACGCAGGATGTCGCCATCCTCGGCCTCCTTGACGCTGATGCGGCACAGCTTGTCCAGGCGCTCGGCGAAAGCCTTGGTGAACGCAGCCGGCATGTGCTGAATCAACACGATCGGCGCCGGGAAGTTGGCCGGCAGTTGGGTCAACACCCGCTGCAAGGCAACCGGGCCGCCCGTGGACGTACCGATGGCCACCAGCTTGTAGGCTTTGCGCTTGGGTGCCGGCGAATGCGCGGTGGGCGCAGTTGCACGCACAGGAGCCACAGCCGGACGCGCAACCGGCGCAGGTGCCGGGCGCCCAAAGGTGCTCGGGGCTGACGGTGGTGGCGTAACAGGCGCTGGCGCCGGCGCACTGAACAGGCTGCGACGGTTGCTGCGGGAGATGCTGTGCACCTTCTCGCAGAGCATCTGCTTGACCTTCTCGGGGTTGCGCGAGATGTCTTCGAAATTCTTCGGCAGGAAGTCCACCGCGCCCGCGTCCAGCGCATCCAGGGTGACCCGGGCGCCTTCGTGAGTGAGCGAGGAGAACATCAACACCGGGGTCGGGCAGCGCTGCATGATGTGCCGCACCGCCGTGATGCCGTCCATCATCGGCATCTCGTAGTCCATGGTGATCACGTCCGGCTTGAGGGCCAGGGCCTGATCGATCGCCTCTTTGCCGTTGGTGGCCGTGCCGACCACCTGGATATTGGAATCCGATGAAAGAATTTCCGAGACGCGGCGGCGGAAGAAACCTGAATCGTCCACCACCAGGACCTTGACTACCATAAACACTCCGTTAGGCAGGGCGAGGGACAACCGCCCTGCCCGGGCCGAATCAAATACGCCGTGCGGCGTAACGCTTGAGCATGCTCGGAACATCGAGAATCAGCGCGATCCGACCGTCACCGGTAATGGTCGCACCCGACATGCCCGGGGTTCCCTGCAGCATTTTGCCCAAAGGCTTGATGACCACTTCTTCCTGGCCCACCAGTTGATCGACCACAAAGCCGATACGCTGGGTGCCCACGGAAAGAATCACCACATGGCCTTCGCGCTGCTCTTCATGCTTGGCCGAAGCCACCAGCCAACGCTTGAGGTAGAACAGTGGCAACGCCTTGTCGCGCACGATCACCACTTCCTGGCCGTCCACCACGTTGGTGCGCGACAGGTCGAGGTGGAAGATTTCGTTGACGTTGACCAGCGGGAAGGCAAAGGCCTGGTTGCCCAGCATCACCATCAGGGTCGGCATGATCGCCAGGGTCAACGGCACCTTGATGACGATCTTCGAGCCCTGGCCCTTGGTGGAGTAGATGTTGATCGAGCCGTTGAGCTGGCTGATCTTGGTCTTCACCACGTCCATGCCCACGCCACGGCCCGACACGTCGGAAATCTCGGTCTTGGTGGAGAAGCCCGGGGCGAAGATCAGGTTGTAGCACTCGGTGTCGGTGAGACGGTCGGCGGCGTCCTTGTCCATCACGCCACGCTTGACCGCGATGTTGCGCAGTACCGCCGGGTCCATGCCTTTGCCGTCATCGGTGATCGACAGCAGGATATGGTCGCCTTCCTGTTCGGCCGCCAGGATCACTTTGCCCTGGCGACTCTTGCCCGAGGCTTCGCGCTCTTCAGGCGTTTCGACGCCGTGGTCGACGGCGTTGCGCACCAAGTGGACCAGCGGGTCGGCCAGGGCCTCGACAAGGTTTTTGTCGAGGTCGGTTTCTTCACCCACCAGTTCCAGGTTGATTTCTTTCTTGAGCTGGCGTGCCAGGTCGCGAACCAGGCGCGGGAAGCGGCCGAAGACTTTCTTGATCGGCTGCATCCGGGTCTTCATCACCGCGGTCTGTAGGTCGGCAGTGACCACGTCGAGGTTCGACACGGCCTTCTGCATGGCCTCGTCGGCGCTGTTCAGGCCCAGGCGCACCAGGCGGTTACGCACCAGCACCAGTTCGCCGACCATGTTCATGATGTCGTCCAGGCGTGCGGTATCAACCCGCACGGTGGTTTCGGCTTCACTGGCCGGTTGCTTGTCGGGAGCCGGGGCAGCGGCGGCACGCGCAGGCGCGGGAGCCGGGGCAGGTTTGGCAGCCACCGGCGCAGCAGCGGCCTTGGCGGCCACCGGAGCCGGCGTTGCCACCGCAGCGGCGGCACTGACAGCCGGTGCAGCAGCACCGGCCACTTCCGTGAACTTGCCCTTGCCGTGCAGCTCATCCAGCAAGGCTTCGAATTCGTGATCGGAGATCAGTCCATCGGCGGCCGGCGCGGCGGCAACGGCAGCGGCAACCGGTGCGGCAGCGGTTGCAGTCGCGGCAACTTCCGGCAGCGCATCGGCGGCAAACGAGCCTTTGCCGTGCAACTGGTCCAGCAGCGCTTCAAATTCGTCGTCGGTGATTTCATTGCTGGCAGGCGCCGCGGCTTGCGTCGGCGCTGGCGCAGCGGCCACCGCGTCGGGGGCAAACTGGCCCTTGCCGTGCAACTGGTCGAGCAACGACTCGAACTCGGCGTCGGTAATGTCTTCAGTGGTCGGCACCATGGCCGGCGCACTGGCTGCGGGCGCTTCGGCTTCGGCCTTGACGGCGTTCAGCGAGTCCAGCAGTTGTTCAAATTCGCTGTCGGTCACGTCGCCCGCAGGCTCGGCGACCGGTTCAGCCACCGCTTCCACCACCGGCGCGTTGGCCGCAGGTTCCGCCAGGCGCGCCAGGGCGGCCAGCAGTTCCGGCGTGGCCGCAGTGATGGGTGCACGTTCGCGCACTTCACTGAACATGCCGTTGACCGCATCCAGCGCTTCCAGAATCACGTCCATCAGTTCCGAGTCGACGTGCCGCTCACCCTTGCGCAGGATGTCGAACACGTTCTCGGCGATGTGACAGCACTCCACCAGCTCGTGGAGCTGGAGGAAGCCGGCGCCCCCTTTTACAGTGTGAAAACCGCGAAAAATTGCATTGAGCAGGTTCGCATCATCCGGTCGGCTTTCCAGCTCGACCAGTTGTTCGGACAGTTGCTCTAAAATTTCGCCGGCCTCTACAAGGAAATCCTGAAGGATTTCTTCATCGGCGCCGAAGCTCATGGGTGTGCTCCTTAGAAGCCTAAACTGGACAGCAAATCGTCTACGTCGTCTTGCCCGGATACAACGTCTTCACGTTTATCGGCATGAATCTGCGGACCTTCACCCTTGGCGAGGTGTTTTTGTGGATCTTTTTCAGAAAGGATCGCTTCGCGGTCATGTTCGATGCCGGCAAACCGGTCAACCTGACCCGCCATCAACACCAGTTTGAGCAGGTTGCTTTCCACTTCGGTGACCAATTGGGTCACGCGCTTGATCACCTGACCGGTGAGGTCCTGGTAATCCTGGGCCAGCAGAATGTCATTGAGGTTGCTGGAAACCGTGCGGTTTTCCTGCTCGCTGCGGGACAAAAAGCCCTCGACCCGACGCGCCAGTTCACGAAACTCTTCAGCGCCCACTTCCCGACGCATGAACCGGCCCCAATCGTTGCTCAGGGCCTTGGCTTCACTGGCCATGCCGTTGACCAGAGGCGTGGCGTTTTCCACCAGGTCCATGGTGCGGTTGGCCGCCGCCTCAGTCAGCCTGACCACATAGGACAGGCGTTCGGTGGCATCAGTGATCTGCGAGATTTCTTCGGCCTGGGGCATGTGCGGGTCAATCTGGAAATTGACGATCGCACTGTGCAACTCACGGGTGAGCTTGCCCACTTCCTGGTACAGGCCGCGGTCACGGGTCTGGTTGAGCTCATGGATTAACTGCACCGCGTCACCGAACTGGCCTTTCTCAAGGCTTTCGACGAGTTGATGAGCATGTTTTTTCAGGGTCGACTCGAAGTCGGCCTGCGATGATTCTTTATGCTCCATAGCTCCCCCGTGGCAGCATCAATGACCGATGCGTTCGAAGATTTTTTCGATCTTCTCTTTCAAGGCCAGTGCAGTGAATGGCTTGACCACGTAGCCGTTGACCCCGGCCTGGGCGGCTTCGATGATCTGTTCACGCTTGGCTTCAGCGGTCACCATCAGCACAGGCAGGCTGCGCAGTTTTTCATCAGCGCGCACGTGGCGCAGCAGATCGATACCGGTCATGCCCGGCATGTTCCAGTCCGTTACCAGAAAGTCGATGCTCCCGCTGTTGAGGATCGGAATCGCCGTAATGCCGTCATCCGCCTCGACCGTGTTAGTGAACCCAAGGTCACGCAACAGGTTTTTTATGATCCGCCGCATCGTTGAGAAGTCATCAACGATGAGGATTTTCATGTTCTTGTCCAATTCGACCTCCAAGCAGTCTTAAACGCGCCCAGCACCTGGGCGCGCCATATCAATCAACAGGCGTTACACAAAAAGGACTACCGGGGGCGCACCACGGGCCAAGCCCGTCCGGGCGCAAGGCCTGGACGGTATCGTTCGCAGTGTCCCCACACTGCCTGTCAGCGCGCTCGCCACTCTCCCAAACGCCCCCGCAAGCGGGCTGCGCACTGGCTGTGTAACTGGCTGACCCGCGATTCGCTGACTCCCAGGACCTCACCGATTTCCTTGAGGTTCAGCTCTTCGTCGTAGTACAGCGCCAACACCAGTCGCTCACGCTCCGGCAAATTGGCAATCGCGTCCGCCAGCGCAGTCTGGAAGCGTTCATCTTCCAGATCGCGCGACGGTTCGAGATGGGCACTCGCGCCGTCCTCGTGCAACCCTTCATGTTCGCCGTCCTGTAAAAGGTCGTCGAAACTGAACAGGCGGCTGCCCAAGGTATCGTTCAAAATCCCGTAGTAATCGTCGAGACTCAATTGGAGTTCGGCCGCAACTTCGTGATCTTTAGCGTCGCGACCGGTTTTTGCTTCAATTGAGCGAATTGCGTCACTCACCATCCGCGTATTGCGGTGCACGGAACGCGGCGCCCAATCACCTTTACGCACTTCATCGAGCATGGCCCCACGGATACGGATACCCGCGTATGTCTCGAAACTTGCGCCCTTGCTCGCGTCGTACTTGGTCGACACTTCGAGCAAGCCGATCATCCCGGCCTGGATCAAGTCCTCGACCTGGACGCTGGCTGGCAGGCGTGCCAGCAAGTGATAGGCAATGCGCTTGACCAGAGGCGCGTAGCGCTCGATCAACTCGACCTGACTGTCACGTGCCGACTTCTTGTAAAGGTTGTAGCCGCTGGCTGTCATAGCACCGGTCCTGCGCTCGTCTGATGCACCAAACGCTCGACGAAAAACTCCAGATGCCCCCGGGGATTGGCGGGCAACGGCCAGGTATCGACCTTCTGGGCAATAGCCTTGAACGCCAATGCGCACTTCGAACGCGGGAACGCTTCATAGACCGCACGCTGCTTTTGCACGGCCTTGCGTACGCACTCGTCGTAGGGAACTGCGCCGACGTATTGTAAGGCGACATCGAGGAAGCGATCCGTGACCTTGGTCAACTTGGCGAACAGATTGCGCCCCTCTTGCGGGCTTTGAGCCATGTTGGCCAGTACGCGGAAGCGGTTCATGCCGTAGTCACGGTTGAGCAGTTTGATCAGGGCGTAGGCGTCGGTGATCGAGGTGGGTTCATCGCACACCACCAGCAGCACTTCCTGGGCTGCGCGCACGAAGCTGACCACGGACTCGCCGATCCCGGCGGCGGTGTCGATCACCAGCACGTCGAGGTTGTCGCCGATGTCGCTGAACGCCTGAATCAGGCCGGCGTGTTGCGCCGGGCTCAGGTGCACCATGCTCTGGGTGCCGCTGGCAGCCGGCACGATACGAATCCCGCCGGGGCCCTGCAACAGCACGTCGCGCAGCTCACAGCGGCCTTCGATCACATCGGCCAGGGTATGTTTGGGCGTCAGTCCCAGCAGAACGTCGACGTTCGCCAGACCCAGGTCAGCATCCAGCAGCATGACCCGACGGCCAAGCTCTGCCAGGGCCAGGGACAAATTCACTGACACGTTAGTTTTCCCGACGCCACCTTTGCCGCCGGTCACCGCGATCACCTGTACGGGATGCATGCTGCCCATTTTATTTCTTTACCTTGTCTTGCTTAGACGCAGGCTACATAAGTTGGCCGCGGGAACTGCTGGCAGACCATCGATGTAGATACTTTGCACTGTGTTCATGTTGACCTCAGCCGACTCGTTTGTTCGGGCTGTGGTAGAGGTCAGCGAACATGTCGGCCATCGCTTCCTCACTGGGTTCTTCCTGCATTTGCACGCTGACAGCCCGGCTGACCAACTGATGACGGCGCGGCAGATGCAAATCATCCGGGATCCGCGGCCCGTCGGTCAGGTAGGCGACCGGTAATTCATGACTGATAGCCAGGCTCAATACTTCACCCAGGCTCGCCGTTTCATCCAGTTTAGTCAGGATGCAGCCCGCCAGCCCGCAGCGCTTGTAGCTGTGGTACGCGGCGGTCAATACCTGCTTCTGGCTGGTGGTGGCAAGTACCAAATAGTTTCTGGATTTGATCCCGCGCCCGGCGAGGCTTTCCAGCTGCATGCGCAGGGCCGGGTCGCTGGCTTGCAGGCCGGCGGTGTCGATCAGTACCACGCGCTTGCGCAGCAGCGGGTCGAGGGCATTGGCCAGGGACTGGCCCGGGTCGACATGGGTCACCGGCACATTGAGGATACGGCCCAGGGTCTTGAGCTGCTCCTGGGCGCCGATGCGGTAGCTGTCCATGCTCACCAGGGCGATATTCTGCGCGCCGTACTTGAGCACATAACGCGCCGCCAGCTTGGCCAGGGTGGTGGTCTTGCCCATGCCGGCAGGACCGACCATGGCAATCACGCCGCCTTCTTCCAGGGGTTCGATTTCCGGGGTCACGATCATCCGCGCCAGGTGAGCCAGGAGCATGCGCCAGGCCTGCTTGGGGTCTTCAATCTGGGTGGTCAGTTGCAGCAGGTCGCGGGACAACGGGCCAGACAGGCCGATGCGTTGCAGGCGACGCCACAGGTTGGCCTGTTGCGGCTGGCTGCCCTGCAACTGGTTCCAGGCCAGGGAGCCCAACTGCACTTCCAGCAATTCACGCAGGCCGTTGAGCTCAAAACGCATCGAGTCGAACACACGCTGGTCCACCGTCGGCGCCGGGGCGGGCGCAGCAGGACGCGGCGGTTCAACGAAGGTCGGCTCTACCAGAGGCTCGGACGCCGTCAGCGGCAGGCCGGCAAACAGCTGGCGATTGGTGGTGGCATCGCTGTCGCCACGCATGCTCAGTTCAGCCTGGGCCGAGACAATGCGCGAAGCGGTCTTGCGCAGCTCGTCTTCCAGTTCCATGTTCGGCACACGCGGCGCCAGGGCCGAGGGCTTGTAATCCAGGGCAGCCGTCAGCTCGACGCCGCCGGCAATACGACGGTTACCGATAATCGCAGCGTCGGCGCCCAATTCATCACGTACCAGTTTCATGGCCTGACGCATATCGGCGGCGAAAAAACGCTTCACTTGCATATCCCACTACCTCAGCCGTTGGGCCCTACTGTCGCGACGATAGTCACTTGCTTATTGTCAGGAATTTCCTGGTAAGCCAATACATGCAAATTCGGAATAGCCAGGCGTCCAAACCGCGACAACATCGCCCGCACCGGCCCTGCTACCAGCAGGATCACCGGATGACCTTCCATTTCCTGGCGTTGGGCGGCGTCAATCAGTGAACGCTGCAGCTTCTCGGCCATGCTTGGCTCCAGCAACACGCCTTCATCAGCGCCCTGCCCTGCCTTCTGAATACTATTGAGCAATATTTGTTCCAACCTTGGTTCCAAGGTGATCACAGGCAGCTCGGAGTCAAGCCCTACAATGCTTTGGACGATTGCACGCGACAATCCGACGCGCACCGCGGCCACCAGCGCGGCAGTATCTTGACTCTTGGCGGCATTGTTGGCGATAGCCTCGGCAATGCTGCGAATGTCCCGCACCGGCACCTGCTCGGCCAGCAGCGCCTGCAGCACCTTGAGCAGTTGCGAGGTGGACAACACCCCAGGCACCAGCTCTTCGGCCAGCTTTGGCGAGGCCTTGGCCAGCAATTGCAAGAGTTGCTGGACTTCTTCGTGGCCGATCAACTCGTGAGAGTGCTTGTACAGAATCTGGTTGAGGTGGGTGGCAACCACGGTGCTGGCGTCTACCACGGTGTAGCCCAGCGACTGCGCCTGGCTGCGCTGGCTGATTTCGATCCATACCGCGTCCAGGCCAAAAGCCGGATCTTTGGCGGTAATCCCGTTGAGGCTGCCGAATACCTGGCCAGGGTTGATCGCCAGTTCGCGGTCCGGGTAGATCTCGGCTTCGGCCAGGATCACCCCCATCAGGGTCAGGCGATAGGCGCTCGGGGCCAAATCCAGGTTGTCGCGGATGTGCACGGTGGGCATCAGGAAGCCCAGGTCCTGGGACAGCTTCTTGCGCACGCCCTTGATCCGCGCCAGCAATTGACCGCCCTGGTTGCGATCCACCAGGGGAATCAGGCGGTAGCCGACTTCCAGGCCGATCATGTCGATCGGGGTTACGTCGTCCCAGCCCAACTCCTTGGTTTCCTGGGCCCGGGCCGGCGATGGCAGCAGTTCCTGCTGGCGCGCCACTTCCTGCTGGGCAATCACTTTGATGTTGTTTTGCTTTTTCCAGAACAGGTAGGCACCACCGGCGGCCATGGCGGCCATGCTCAGGAACGACACATGGGGCATGCCCGGCACGATCCCCATGATCGCCATGATGCCCGCCGCCACGGCCAGCGCCTTGGGCGAGGCAAACATCTGCCGGCTGATCTGCTTGCCCATGTCTTCGGAGCCCGAAGCACGGGTCACCATGATCGCCGCAGCTGTAGATAACAACAGTGATGGCAATTGCGCCACTAAACCGTCACCGATGGTCAGCAGGGCGTAAACCTTGCCCGCATCGCCGAAGGTCATGCCGTGCTGGAAAATACCGACTGCCATGCCGCCGATCAGGTTGATAAACAGAATCAGCAGGCCGGCGATGGCGTCGCCGCGCACGAATTTGCTGGCACCGTCCATGGAACCGTAGAACTCGGCTTCCTGGGCGACTTCAAGACGGCGGGTCTTGGCTTGGTTCTGGTCGATCAGGCCGGCGTTGAGGTCGGCGTCGATGGCCATCTGTTTGCCGGGCATCGCGTCGAGGGTGAAACGCGCGCTCACCTCGGAAATCCGCCCGGCGCCCTTGGTCACCACCACGAAGTTGATGATCATCAAGATGGCGAAAACTACGATACCGACCACGTAGTTACCGCCGATCACCACCTCACCGAAGGCCTGGATCACCTTGCCCGCGGCGGCGTGGCCGTCCTGGCCGTGGAGCATCACCACCCGGGTGGAGGCCACGTTAAGCGCCAGCCGCAACAGGGTGGCAATCAGCAGAATCGTCGGGAACACCGCGAAATCCAGCGGTCGCAGGGCGTATACGCACACCAGCAGCACCACGACGGACAGGGCGATGTTGAAGGTGAAAAACACGTCCAGCAGGAACGGCGGCATCGGCAACATCATCATTGCCAGCATCACCAGCAACAACAACGGCACACCCAGATTGCCTCGCGAGAGGTCAGTCAGGGTGCCACGGGCCGTGCTGAGCATTTGAGAGCGATCCACCGGTATTCCTCGTGTCCTTGAAGCAAACTTTTGACGCCGGGAGGCGTCCTGGAGGCGCTACTGCAAGAAGCCTTCCAACTTTTGCTTGGGGAGGCGGATCGGTCCCACGGACAGCAAAGAGCTACCGCCGTACGCGCATCACCTGTGGCGAGGGAGCTTGCTCCCGTTGGGCTGCGCAGCAGCCCCAGAACGGCTTACGCGTTTTGCCTGAATAACCGCGATAGCTTCATTGGGGGCGCTTCGCACCCCAGCGGGAGCAAGCTCCCTCGCCACACACGCTCGTTCGCGGGTGATGGCGAAACGTCCGACAGGTACGCAGCGGGCGGGCGTCGAGCGTCCTCGGCTGCGACTTAAACGTTGCCAGATGCAATTGCGGGAGCGCTCAGGAGATTTTTGTTGCCTGGGCGGACGCCATCGCGGGCAAGCCCGACTCCCACAGTTGAGCGAGTTGGCTGGGAGAACGCGGTCAACATGTAGGAGCCGGGCTTGCCCGCGATGAGGCCGGGGGCGGCGCTACAAGATCAGGAATCCCGACGCAAATCCGGCGGAATCGGCAGATCCTTGAGCGGATCCGGCCGCTTGCCCTTGCCCGCGCGGTACTGGCGGATCTGGTAGACGTACGCCAACACCTGCGCCACCGCCAGATACAACCCGGCCGGGATCTCCTGGTCCAGATCGGTGGAGTAGAAGATCGACCGTGCCAACTCCGGCGACTCCAGCAGCAAAATGTCGTTGGCCACGGCAATCTCACGGATTTTCAACGCCGTGAAGTCGCTGCCCTTGGCCAGCAACATCGGCGCCCCACCCTTCTCCGGGTCGTATTTGAGCGCCACGGCGTAGTGGGTCGGGTTGGTGATGACCACGTCGGCGTCGGGCACCGACGCCATCATCTTGCGCTGGGACATCTCGCGCTGCAGTTGGCGAATCCGCTGTTTGACCTCGGGGCGACCTTCCTGGTCCTTGTGCTCGTCGCGCACTTCCTGCTTGGTCATCAGCAGTTTCTTGTGGCTCTCCCATAGCTGGATCGGCGCATCAACCGCAGCAATGATGATCAGCCCGCAGGCCATCCACAGCGAACTCCAGCCCACCACTTGCACGCTGTGGATGATCGCCAGCTCGATCGGCTCATGGGCGATGCGCAGCAGGTCGTCGATGTCGGATGACAACACGGTCAACGCCACAAACAGGATAAGAATGAACTTGGCCAACGCCTTGAGCAGCTCCACCAGGGCCTTGGTGGAAAACATCCGTTTGAGCCCGGGGCCCGGGTTCATGCGGCTGAACTTGGGCGCCATGCTGCCAGCAGCAAACAGCCAGCCGCCGAGGGAGATCGGGCCGATCAAGGCCGCCAGCAGCAAGGTGATCAGGATCGGCTGTACCGCCAGGATCGCGATCTTGCCCGAATGCAGCAGGTACAGGCCCATGGCACCCGGGCTCAGCAGCACGTCACGGGGCAGGGAAAAATTCAGGCGCATCAACTCCATCAGGTCCAGGGCCAAACCACCGCCATAGATCAGCAGGCCACCGGAGCCTGCGAGCATGATCGCCAGGGTGTTGAGCTCTTTGGAGCGAGCAATCTCGCCCTTTTCCCGGGAGTCCTTTTTTCGTTTCTCCGTGGGGTCTTCTGTTTTGTCCTGGCCACTCTCGCTCTCGGCCATGGCTTACCGCGCCCGCGCCAAGTCACGTAAAAACTGCAAGGCGTCGGTGGCCAGCGGCTGATACTGATTGAGAATGTCAGCCATGCCGACCCAGAAAATCCCCATGCCCAGCACCAGGGTCAACGGGAAACCGATGGAGAAGATGTTCAGTTGCGGCGCCGCCCGGGTCATCACGCCAAAGGCGATGTTAACCACCAGCAGCGCGGTGATCGCCGGCAATACCAGCAACAACGAGGCACCCAGCACCCAGCTCATGCGCCCCACCAGTTCCCAGAAATGATTGACCACCAGGGCGCTGCCCACCGGCAAGGTGGTAAAGCTTTCGGTCATCACCTCGAACACCACCAGATGACCGTTCATGGCCAGGAACAGCAAGGTCACCAGCATGGTCAGGAACTGCCCGATCACCGCCACCGACACGCCGTTGGTGGGGTCGACCATGGACGCGAAGCCCATGCCCATCTGGATCGAGATGATTTGCCCGGCGATCACGAAGGCCTGGAAGAACAGCGTCAGGGAGAAGCCCAGCAAGGCGCCGATAATGATTTGCTCGGCGATCAGCATCAGTGCGCTGAGGTCCAGGGCATTCACCGGCGGCATCGGCGGCAAGCCCGGGACGATGACCACGGTGATCGCCACCGCGAAGTACAGCCGAATGCGCCGCGGTACCAGGGTGGTACCGAACACCGGCATGGTCATCAGCACGGCCGTGACTCGGAACAGCGGCAGGATGAACGACGCCACCCAGGTGCTGATCTGGGTGTCGGTCAACGCCAGCATTGAATTCACGGGGTCAGCCGATCAACTGCGGAATACTGCCGTACAACTGCAGGATGTATTCCATGAAGGTTTGCACCAGCCACGGGCCGGCGACGATCAGGGTGATCAGCATCACCAGCAGGCGCGGCAGGAAGCTCAAGGTCTGTTCGTTGATCTGGGTCGCGGCCTGGAACATCGCCACCAGCAGGCCCACCAACAAACTGGGCACCACCAGCACGGCAACCATCATGGTGGTCAGCCACAGGGCTTCGCGAAACAGGTCGACCGCTACTTCTGGCGTCATGCGCTAAACCCCACCGAAACTGCCGGCCAGGGTGCCGATAATCAGCGCCCACCCGTCCACCAACACGAACAACATGATCTTGAACGGCAACGAAATGATCAACGGCGAGAGCATCATCATACCCATGGCCATCAGCACACTCGCCACGACGAGGTCGATGATCAGGAACGGGATGAAGATCATGAAGCCGATCTGGAACGCGGTCTTCAGCTCCGAGGTCACGAACGCCGGCACCAGGATGGTCAACGGCGCCATGTCGGGGCTGGCGATGTCGGTACGCTTGGACAGCCGCACGAACAACTCAAGGTCGCTGGAACGGGTCTGCGACAGCATGAAATCCTTGATCGGGCCTTGCGCCTTGTCGATCGCATCCTGGGCGGTCATTTTCTCCGCCAGATACGGTTGCAGGGCTTGCTGGTTCACCTTGTCGAACACCGGCGCCATTATGAACAGCGTCAGGAACAGCGCCATGCCGGTGAGGATCTGGTTCGACGGCGTCTGTTGCAGGCCGAGGGCCTGACGCAGGATCGAGAACACGATGATGATGCGCGTGAAGCTGGTCATCAGCATCACGAACGCGGGGATGAAGCTCAGCGCGGTCATGATCAGCAGGATCTGCAGGCTGACCGAATACTCCTGCGCGCCCGCCGCATTGGTACCCAGGGTGATCGCCGGGATCGACAACGGGTCCGCCGCGTACGCCAGCGGCGCCGCGAGCAACAGCATGAGCGTCAATAAAACGCGCATTACTTCTTATCCTTCTGATCCTTGCCCAGCAACTCCATGAGGCGTTGGGCGAATTCCGGCGTGGCCGCTTGAGTCTGGGCCACTTCCACAGGCGTCTTGAGCACGTGCAACGGGGTGATGCGGCCGGGGGTGATGCCCAGCAGAATCTGCTCGTCGCCCACTTGCACCAGCACCAGCCGGTCCCGCGGGCCAAGGGCACGCGAACCTACCAGCTCGATGACCTGGGCATTTCCCGGGCCGATGCGCTGTACGCGGCGCAACACCCAGGCGAGCACGAAGATCAGCCCCACCACCAGCAACAAACCCAGCACCAGCTGGGTCAGTTGCCCGCCCACGCCACTGCCCAGCGCCGGCGCGGCCGCCTGGGCGACCGGCTCTGCTGCCATTACGCTCAAGGGCAGCGCCGATAACAGTCCTACCAGTGAGCGCTTCATATCAACGCAACTTCTTGATGCGTTCGCTCGGGCTGATCACGTCGGTCAGGCGAATGCCGAACTTCTCGTTGACCACCACCACTTCGCCATGGGCGATCAGCGTGCCGTTGACCAGCACGTCCAGCGGCTCGCCGGCCAGGCGGTCGAGCTCGATCACCGAACCCTGGTTGAGTTGCAGCAGGTTGCGGATGTTGATTTCGGTACTGCCGACTTCCATGGAGATCGACACCGGGATGTCGAGGATCACGTCCAGGTTCGGACCATCCAGGGTCACCGGCTCGTTGTTCTTCGGCACGCTGCCGAACTCTTCCATGGGAATGCGATTACCGACCGGAGCGGTGGCCGCATCGGCCGCCAGCAGCGCGTCGATATCGTCCTGGCCGACATCGCCGGTTTCTTCCAGGGCAGCCGCCCACTCGTCAGCCAGGGCCTGGTCTTCGGCGGAAGTGTTTTCGTGTTCAGTAGCCATTACATGTCCTCGGCGGAGCAGAAATTAGTGTGGATCAGCGACGGTTGATCGGTTCAATCACTTGCAACGCCAGGTTGCCTTTGTGAGAGCCGAGCTTGACCTTGAACGACGGCACGCCGTTGGCGCGCATGATCAGTTCTTCCGGCAGTTCGACGGGAATCACGTCCCCCGGCTGCATGTGCAAAATATCCCGCAAACGCAGCTGGCGACGGGCCACGGTGGCGCTCAGAGGCACGTCGACGTCCAGCAGGTCTTCGCGCAGGGCCTTGACCCAGCGTTCGTCCTGGTCGTCGAGGTCGGACTGGAAGCCCGCATCGAGCATTTCGCGCACCGGCTCGATCATCGAGTACGGCATGGTCACGTGCAGGTCGCCGCCACCGCCATCGAGTTCGATGTGGAAGGTGGAGACCACAATGGCTTCGCTGGGGCCGACGATGTTGGCCATGGCCGGGTTCACTTCCGAGTTGATGTACTCGAAGTTGACTTCCATGATCGCCTGCCAGGCTTCCTTCAAGTCGATGAAGGCCTGCTCCAGCACCATGCGCACCACGCGCAATTCGGTGGGGGTGAATTCACGGCCTTCGATCTTGGCGTGACGGCCGTCACCGCCGAAGAAGTTGTCCACCAGCTTGAACACCAGCTTGGCGTCGAGGATGAACAGCGCCGTACCGCGCAGCGGCTTGATCTTCACCAGGTTGAGGCTGGTGGGCACGTACAGCGAGTGCACGTACTCACCGAACTTCATCACCTGCACGCCGCCCACCGCCACGTCCGCCGAGCGGCGCAGCATGTTGAACATGCTGATGCGGGTGTAACGGGCGAACCGTTCGTTGATCATTTCCAGGGTCGGCATGCGTCCACGGACGATGCGATCCTGGCTGGTCAGGTCGTAGCTTTTGACGCTGCCGGGCTCGGCAGCCATTTCGGTCTGTACCAGACCATCGTCGACGCCATGGAGCAGCGCATCGATTTCATCCTGGGACAGCAGGTCCTGCACGGCCATGTCGTGATCCTACTGCAATACGAAATTAGTGAAGAGCACCTGCTCGATCACAGGTTTGCCGACTTCCTTCTGGGCCACTTCCTGCACGCTGGCAGTGACCTTCTGGCGCAGCATTTCCTGGCCCACCGGGGTGGCGAGGGTGTCGAAGGGCTGGGCGGAGAACAGCATCACCAGGTTGTTGCGGATCACTGGCATGTGCACCTTGAGGGCATCCAGGTCTGCCTGGTTACGCGCCAGCAGGGTAATGCTCACCTGCAGGTAGCGTTGACGGCCGTTCTGATTGAAGTTGGCGACAAACGCCGGAAGCATCGGCTCGAAGATTGCCGGTTGCTTGACGTTGGGGTTGATCTCGGCAGTCGCTGCCGGTTTGCTTGAGGCACTGTGCATGAAGTACCAGGTAGCCCCCACGGACACGCCGATCGCCAGGAACAGGCCCAGTACGATCAGCAGGATAAGCTTGAGCTTGCCCTTGCCTGCGGGTGCTTTTGCTGCGTCGTCGCTCTTCGCCATGCCAATAATCCGTCACTATTCGGGGATTCATAGTTCTGGGGAAAGGCAAGAGCAAGTGTTATGCCAGAGTTGTCACGAAGACTGACGAAACAGGGACGACCCCTGTGGCGAGGGAGCTTGCTCCCGCTGGGCTGCGAAGCAGCCCCAAATCAGAGAGCAAGGTTTAAACAGGTGTGCGGCGGCGAAAAGCCTGGGAGGGCTTCGCCCTCCAACGGGAGCAAGCTCCCTCGCCACAGGATGTTTGCCAACCTCAGGTCAGGCGTAGTAGTCCACCGCGCTGGAGCCGACCACGGACTGCACAACCGGCGCCGCAACTTCAGCCACTTCACCGATACCGCCGCCATCAGCCCCATCACCCCGCCCGCCATTGCCACTGACGCCGCGTGCCTGGTTCTGCTGTTGCTGGTCCTGGCCCTGCTGACCCTGCCAGCCACGGGACTGGTCGGATACGTTGACGTCGACCTGGCCCATGCCCTGCTGGGCAAACATCTCCCGCAGGCGGCCCGACTGGCTTTCCAGGGCTTCACGGACCACCGCGTGGCCGCTCATGAAAGTGACCTGGGCCTGTTGGTCGGCGGACATTTTCACGCTGATGTCCAGGCGGCCCAGTTCAGCAGGCTGCAACTGGATTTCGGCCGATTTGAGGTTGGCGCTGGACAGGTACATGACGCGGTTCACTACCTCGTCGGTCCAGCCGCTCTGGTGCATCGCCAGGGGCGCATTGGCCACCGGTGGCAGGGCATTCGCGGTTTTCGGCGTGGCGGCCTGGGTCAGCGCGGCGAGGCGGTTGGCGAAGTCATCGACACGGGTGTCGCTGCTGGCGTTCTTCAGGTCCTTGAGGCCGCCGTCGATCAGGCTGCCGAAGGCTTTGTCGCCGCCCTGGTCGGTGCTGTCCTTGGACGCTTGCTGATCGACCATATTGGCCAGGCCAGTGGCAAAGTTTTGCGCGAGGGTGGGCTGATCGTCGGTCGAGGCCTGCACCGGGGCATTTTTTGCGGTGCTCTGACTGCTGGCGGAAACGTGTCCGCCCTGCTCCATGGCCAGGCGCACGGCGGGCATCGCGTCCAGCGGGTCGGCTTCGGGGTCGAAGGCGGGCTTGGCGTCGTCGGTCGCGGCAACCGGTGGGGCCACGACAGGCTGGGACTTGTCGTCTTTCGTCGCGGTTGCGGCCGGGGCCGGGGTTTCGACGGGCGCCGGCGTTACAGGGACCGGAACCGGGACAACCGCGGCCATCAGCGCCGGGTCGACGGCAGGGTCGGCCGGGGGTTGCTGGGCCAGGGCTGGGTCGTCTGCCGGGGCTGCGTCGTCGGTCTTGGCGGTGGTGTCCGGGGTGTCGGACTTGGCCGGCGGGGTGGAAGGCAAAGTCTTGCCGTTATCGGCAACCGATGGGGTGCCGGCGGCAGGCTTATCATTGGTGGCGACGGGCTTGGCGCTGTTGTCCGCCGGCTTGTCGCGGGTCGACCTGGTGGTGTTGTCGGCAGGTTTTGGCGCCGGCGCGGAAGCCTGGTTGGCGAACACCTGAGCGAAGCCCGGGGCCTTGTCCCGCGGGTCCGCAGCCGCTACCAGTGGATTGGCAGCGGGCGCTTGAGGCTTGGCCGCAGGGGCCGCCTGAAGGAGCGAGTTCGGGGTGATTGCCATATATAGAGTCTCCGCCGCACAGGGGTCGAGGGTGCGGTTACTGGAGGTAGAGCAAGAGTTGGGCCAGGTTTTGGTTTTGGGGTGTATATCCGTTATTTCGTTGTTGCTGATATGGGTTCCGCGCTTACACCGGCCTGCCGGCCGGCTTGAGTGTTAGAAGCCAGATCAAAAGCCAAAGCAGAGCTGCTTTTCTGTGGGAGCTGGCTTGCCTGCGATGCAGACAACTCGGTACATCAGACACACCAAGGTGATGCCATCGCAGGCAAGCCAGCTCCCACAGTTGACCGTGCCAGTTAAAAAAACTGTTACCTATGTGCGTGGGGTGAGTCATACCGGGCAGAGCGTTTTGGTTGCTTTTGACTGGGCCGGCATTCCGGCTTTTCAAAAATGACCCGCTGTAAGAGCGAAACCATAAGTAGCCGTTACCTAAATAACGGATATACCCACCAACAGCGTCAGAGCCCAAACCGCTCCCGCTCATGCTCATACAACGGCCTGACCAGCGCGAATTCATGGTCAATTTCATCCACCAACTGCCCCAAATCCGCAACCACAGGCTTGGCCGACTTATCTTCAAGCAACTGACAAAGCTCAGCCAACCGCACAGCCCCAAGGTTACCGCTGCTGCCTTTAAAGCTATGCGCAATCCGCCCCAGGGCCTTGGCATCATCCCGAGCCCTGCGCAGCGCCTCTACCCGCTTTTGCGAGTCATCGAGAAAGGTGTCGAGCAACTTCGGATACTCGCCCTCCATGACCTCCTGCAAACCGGTCAGCACATCGGGGTCCAGATGAATCTCTGCCACTTGTTCGCTCCTTGATCAAGAATCGGCGGATTATGCCAGAGCCTTCCATGAAAACTCCACGCACACACACCGCCCGCCGTCGGACCAGCCTACATCGCTGCTCAACTGCCGCACCAGGCTCAACCCCCTACCAGACAGACGGTCAACATCCAGCGGCCTGGCCAGCACCTTATCCACATCAAACCCCGCCCCACTGTCCTCGATTCGCAGCGTCAGGCAACCGCCCTCCCCGGTCGGCACCACATTCAGGTGCACCCGCACATACCCGCTGTTCAACTGCGCCAGCCGCTCATTGCGCTCGCGGTAATAGGCGGCAAACCCCTGGGCATCGCGCTTGAGCCGCGAATCCAGCCCCAACACGCCATGCTCCAGGGCATTGGAATACAACTCCGCCATCACGCTATACAACGCACCGCTTTGCTCCCGCAGCCCATGAATCTCCAACAACAGTTGCAGTAAATAGGGCAAAGGGTTGTAGGACTTAAGCGTCTCAGCCCGAAATTCAAAGCTGACCGACCAATCCAGCGGAGAAGACTGGCCGCTGTCGGAATACACCACCGACGGCGAACGCAAAACCTCCCCCACCTGCAGGCTGATCTCCACCATGCTGATGTCATCGCGCACCTCGCCACGAAAACCGGCCAGCGCCTGTTCGATCTCTTCAAACAACCGATCCGGCTCGCGGTTGGCGGCAAACACCCCCTGCAAGCGCTCGGCGCCAAACAACTGTTCATGGGCGTCGGCCGTATCCAGCACGCCATCCGACAGCAAGAACACCCGGTCGCCCAACGCCATCGGCCAGACTTCCGTGCGGTCATCGAACGCCTCGGCCGCCAGCACACCCAATGGCAAATGCCGCGACACCAGCGGCGTGCGCTTGCCCGTGGTGACTTCATGCACGTAGCCCTCGGGCATCCCGCCGTTCCACACTTCCACCGCCCGGCGCTGGGCGCTGAGGCACAGCAAGGTGGCGCAACAGAACATGTCCACCGGCAGGATGCGCTTGAGCTTGGCGTTCATCTCCCGCAGCGTCTGCGCCAGGCCGTAGCCCTTGGCGGTCATGCCGTAGAACACTTCCGCCAGCGGCATGGCGCCGACCGCCGCCGGCAAACCGTGGCCGGTAAAATCCCCCAGCAGCACATGCATATCCCCCGACGGCGTGTAGGCGGCCAGCAGCAGATCGCCGTTGAACAGCGCATAGGGTGATTGCACGTAGCGAATATTCGGCGCGGCATTGATGCAGCCGGAGTGGGCCACCTTGTCGAACACCGCCTTGGCCACCCGCTGTTCCTGCAGCAGGTAGTCATGATGCCGGGCGATCAGGTCGCGTTGCTGCAACACCGTGGCCTGCAGGCGACGCAGGCGGTCCATGGCGTTGATCTTCGCCGCCAGGATCACCTGGCTGTAGGGCTTGGCCAGGAAGTCGTCGCCGCCGGCATCCAGGCACTGGGCCAGGGCTTCGCTCTCGCGCAGGGAAGTGAGAAAGATGATCGGCACCAGCGCCTCCCCCGCCAGTTGCTTGATTTGCCGGGCCGCCTCGAAGCCGTCCATCACCGGCATCAGCGCGTCCATCAGCACCAACTGCGGCCGCTCGCGGATGAACACCGCCACCGCCTCTTCACCGTTGCTGGCGGTGATCACCTGGTGGCCCTGGCGGCGCACGATGGTCGACAGCAACAGCAGGTCGGCGGCGCTGTCTTCGGCGATCAATACCGTCAGCGCCTCAAGGACCGGGGCCAGGACGCTCAAGTGAGGTCGAACAGTTTGTCGAAGTTGGAAATGGCGAGGATCTTGCGCACATCGGAGTTGCTGTTGATCACCTGCACTTCGGCATTGTCGCCACCGGCATGGTCACGCAACAGCAGGAGCATGCCCAGGGCCGAGCTGTCCATGTAGGTGGTTTCCTTCAAGTCCACCACGTAGATCTCGGGCACCTTGTAGAACCGCTCGTAGGCATCACGAAAGGCCTGGTGGCTACCGAAATCAAATCGCCCCCTGACGGTGATCGTCAACTTCGTCCCGTCCAGGGACACTTCTGATTCGACTGACATACGACTGCTTCCTTGTCATTGGCAATGTGCAACAAGGTTTAGCAGGTGATGGCGCAGTGGGCAAATCCATGTAGGAGCGGCGGCGTGGTTAATAGGGGTTTTGGCGAGGAAGACGCTGGGACAGCTCATCGAGCAACTTCTGCTCGCGCTTGTCTTCCAGCGCCCGGGCTTCGTCGATGTAGCGCTGCACCAGTTTGCGCAGGCCCTCGACCCGGGCATAGGCCTGTTGCCAGCTGTCGCGGGCCTTGTCGACGTTGGCCTGGTGCCAGGCCAGGCTCTGGCGCTGCTGGCCCACGGCGGTCTCAAGCTGGTTGAGAAAGCCCTGGTAACCCATCAGCCATTGACCGGAGACGCCCTTGCTGCCGCGCTCGATCCACTGCTGCTGATACTCGCCGCGAAAGCGCTCCAGGTCACCCAGCTTGCTTTCCGCCAGGCGAACCTGGCCCTGGAAGTAACCCAGGCGCTGGACGGCGGTCTTTTCGGCTTTTTCGGCCATGTCCACCACCGGGGCAAGGCGTGCGGCGCGGGTGTTGGCCATGGCTTATCCGCCCGGCGCCGGCGCGAAAATGGTGCCCAGGTGCGCCTCGCTTTCACCCATGCTGATCTTGTCGTTGAGGCCCTGGCGCAGGTAGGTCACCAGTTGCGGTTGCAAGGCGATCGCAAGATCAGTCTCGCGATCACCGCCGGCCACGTAGGCGCCCACGCTGATCAGGTCGCGGCTCTGTTGATAGCGCGACCACAGCTGCTTGAACTGCTGCGCGCGCATCATGTGCTCAGGGGTGACCACCGACGGCATCACCCGGCTGATGGAGGCTTCGATGTCGATGGCCGGGTAGTGCCCCTCCTCGGCCAAGCGTCGGGACAGCACGATGTGCCCGTCGAGTACGCCCCGCGCCGAGTCGGCAATCGGGTCTTGCTGGTCATCGCCTTCCGACAGCACGGTGTAGAACGCGGTGATCGAACCCCCACCGGCCTCGGCATTACCGGCCCGTTCCACCAGCTTGGGCAGCTTGGCGAACACCGACGGCGGATAGCCCTTGGTGGCCGGCGGCTCGCCGATGGCCAGGGCGATTTCCCGCTGGGCCTGGGCGAAACGGGTCAGGGAGTCCATCAGCAACAGGACGTTCTTGCCCTTGTCGCGAAAATATTCGGCGATGCGTGTGCAGTACATCGCGGCACGCAGGCGCATCAGCGGCGCATCATCCGCCGGTGAGGCGACCACGACGGAACGCTTGAGGCCTTCTTCGCCCAGGCTGTGCTCGATGAATTCCTTCACCTCGCGGCCCCGCTCGCCGATCAGCCCTACCACGATGATGTCGGCCTCGGTAAAGCGCGTCATCATGCCCAGCAACACTGACTTACCCACGCCGGTACCGGCGAACAGGCCCAGGCGCTGGCCGCGACCCACCGTCAATAAACCGTTGATGCTGCGAATGCCCACGTCCAGCGGCACGCTGATAGGGTTGCGCTTGAGCGGGTTGATGGTCGGGCCGTCCATGGGCACCCAGTCTTCGGCCTTCATCCCGCCCTTGCCGTCGAGGGCGCGACCGGCGCCATCCAGCACGCGGCCGAGCATGCTCATGCCCATGGGCAGGCGGCCGGTGTCGGCCAGTGGCACCACACGGGCACCGGGGGCAATCCCGGCAACACTGCCGACGGGCATCAGGAATACTTTGCTGCCGGAGAAGCCCATCACTTCGGCTTCGACCTGCACCGGGTGGTAGCTGTCGTCGTTGATCACCATGCAGCGGCTGCCCATGGCGGCGCGCAGGCCTTCGGCTTCCAGGGTCAGGCCGACCATGCGCAGCAGGCGGCCCTCCAGGATCGGCTGGCCCGGCAACTCGGTGACTTCGGCATAGCCACCCAGGCGCTTGGCGAAGCTGGTGCGATCAAGGCGCATCGGGGGCGTCCAGTTCGACGCGCAAGTCCGGCTCTGCGGGGTGCAGTGCCTGCTCGTGCAACTGGTCGAACAGCTTGGCCATGATCTGGGTGATGCGCGTCTCTACCGTGGCGTCGATGCGGCTGTGTTCGGTCTCCACCCGGCAACCACCGGGCAGCAGCGCGGCGTCTTCGACGATGCGCCAGGTTTCTTCATGGCGCTCGCGCAGGGCTTTGACCTGTTCGAAATCCTGGGGGTTGATGTACAGCCGCACGTTGCCGACGCCCAGGGGCAGCAGCTTGAGCGCTTCGCGCATCACACCTTCGATTTGCGTGGAGTCCAGGGCCAGCTCGCGCTGGATCACCTGGCGGGTGATGTGCTCCACCAGCCCGACCATGGCTTTTTCGATCTGCGAATCCTGCTCGGCAATCGGATCGAACAGGCTGCCCATCAGGGTTTCCAGGCTGGCGAGCTTGACGCTGAGCGCCGCCTCGGCTTCCTGGCGAACCTTCAGCGTGGTGCTGCGAAAACCGTCTTTCTCGCCGGTGGAAAAGCCTTCGTTGTAGGCTTCCTGGCGAATGCTTTCCAGCTCTTCCAGGGTCAGTGGCTGGACTTCTTCCAGCGGCACCTCTTCCATCTCGGCCGGGGGCTCTTCTACCGGCTCGGGCTCAGGCTCCGGGCGATGCGGGTCGAAACTGGGCAGCGACCAGACGTCGAACCCTCCGACGTCCCGTGCGCGAATCAGATCGCTGGGCGTCTCATCTTTGTTCGACATACGCGGCGCCTTAAATCATTTCTTCGCCGCCCTTCCCGCCGAGAACGATTTCTCCGGCTTCGGCCATACGGCGGGCAATGGTGAGGATTTCTTTCTGCGCGGTTTCCACGTCGCTGACGCGCACTGGGCCCTTGGCCTCGAGGTCGTCGCGCAGCAGTTCGGAAGCCCGCTTGGACATGTTCTTGAAGATCTTTTCCTTGACGCCTTCGTCGGAGCCTTTGAGGGCCAGCACCAGCACGTCGGAGGAGACCTCGCGCAGCAACGCCTGGATGCCACGGTCGTCGACATCGGAGAGGTTGTTGAACACGAACATCAGGTCTTCGATCTGCACCGACAGGCTGTCGTCGATCTCGCGGATCGAGTCCATCAACTGGCCTTCTACCGAACTGTCGAGGAAGTTCATGATGTCGGCCGCACGCTTGATGCCGCCCAACGTGGTACGCGAAGCGTTGGAATTGCCCGAGAACTGCTTCTCGAGAATCGTGTTCAATTCTTTCAAGGCCGCCGGCTGCACAGTGTTCAGCGACGAAACGCGCAGGATGATGTCCAGGCGCACCTTGTGGTCGAAATGGCCAAGCACTTCACCGGCCTGGTCGGGGTCGAGATACGCCACCACGATCGCCTGGATCTGTGGGTGTTCGTAGCGGATCACGTCGGCCACGGCCCGCGGTTCCATCCATTTGAGGCTGTCGAGGCCGCTGGTGTTGCCACCCAGCAGGATGCGGTCGATCAGGCCGTTGGCCTTGTCTTCGCCAAGGGCCGAGGTGAGCATCTTGCGAATGTAGCTGTCGGAGCCGACGCCCAGGCTGGTCTGGTCGCCGACGATCTCGACGAACTCACTCATCACCTGCTCGACCTGCTCGCGGTGCACATTGCGCATCTGCGCCATGGCCACGCCCACCCGCTGAACCTCTTTGGGGCCCATGTGGCGCAGCACTTGGGCTGCATCGGTTTCCCCAAGGGACAGCAACAGCACGGCGGCTTTGTCGACCCGGGAGAGTTTGGCTACGGCGACTCGAGCATCACTCATCTGCGTTAATCCACTCTTTCACGACCTGGGCCACACGACCCGGGTCTTCGGCCACCAGGCTCTTGATTGCGTTCAACTGAGCGTCATAACCCTCGCTCGGGCTCGGCAACAGAATGCTTTGCGGGCCACCAAGGCTCACGCGGTCGTTGGCCAGTTCGCCATCGAGACCGCCCATGCCACCCAACTCGACGTCGCCACCGGCCAGGGCCAGCTGTTTTTTGCCATGGCCGGTGATGTTGTTGAGTACCGGACGCAGCACGCCGAACACCAGCACCAGGATAAACAGCACACCCAGCACTTGCTTGACGATGTCCCAGAACCACGGCTGAGTATAGAACGCTGCCTCGGCGATGACTTCGCCACGCTCGGCGGAGAACGGCATGTTGATCACGCTGACGCTGTCGCCACGGCTGGCATCGAAGCCCACCGCGTCCTGTACCAGGCGAGTGAAGCGCGCCAATTCATCGGCGCTCCACGGTGCACGGGTGACGGCGCCGTCAGCGGCGTTGACCTTGACCTGGTCATCCACCACCACCGACACCGACAGGCGATTGATCCGGCCCTGCTGCTGTTTGGTGTGGCTGATGGAACGGTCAAGTTCGAAGTTCTTGGTGGATTGTTGACGCTTGTCGGCCGGGTACGGCGCCAGCATCGGCTGGCCGGTGGCCGGGTCCATGATCTGCTGGCCGTTGGCGTCCAGCAGCGGCTGGCCAGGTTGCACTGCGCCTGCGGTAGCGGCAGCGCCACCGGTGGTTTGCGGGGCGGTAGCCGGGGTTGGCGGCTGGTTGCTCAGGGCACCCGGCACGCCTTGCGGGCCATTGCTGGCGGTGCGTTGTTCGGTGGTCGACTGCTCGCTGCGCAGGGCCGGCTGGTCCGGGTTGAACTGCTCGGAGGTCGATTCGACCGCGCTGAAATCCACGTCGGCCGACACTTCAGCCTTGTAGCGATCATTACCCAACACCGGTTGCAGGATGTTGTGCACGCGCTGGGTCAGCATGCTTTCCATGCGACGGCTGTAGTCGAACTGCTTGCCGGCCATGGTCAGCGAGGAGTTCTCTGCCATGTCGGACAACAGGTTGCCCTTCTGGTCGACCACGGTGATTTGCGACTTGCTCAATTCGGGAACGCTGGTGGCCACCAGGTTGATGATCGCCAATACCTGGCCAGGCTCCAGGGAGCGGCCGGCAAACAGTTCCACCAGTACCGAGGCGCTGGGCTTGCGCTCGTCGCGCACAAACACCGAGCTTTTCGGAATCGCCAGGTGCACGCGGGCACCCTTGACGTTGTTCAACGCGGAAATAGTGCGCGCCAGTTCGCCTTCCAGGCCACGACGGTAGCGGGTGGCTTCCATGAACTGGCTGGTGCCCAGGCCCTGGTCCTTGTCGAGGATCTCAAAGCCGATATTGGCGTCGGACGGGGTGACACCGGCTGCCGCCAGTTTCATCCGCGCCCGAGCCACGTCATCAGCCTTGACCAACAAGGCGCCGGAATTCGGTTCGACGGTGTAGGCAATATCTGCTGCCGCCAGGGTTTCCATGATCTGCTTGGAATCCATGCCCGCCAGGCTACCGTACAACGGGCGGTAATCCGGTTGCTGGGACCACAGCACCACGGCAAAACCAATCGCCACGCTGGCAGCCAGGCCGACCATCAGGCCCACCTGACGCAGCATGGTCATCTCGGAGAGGTTTTCCAGGAACGACAGGCCAAACAGCGGCGGCTTGCCGTCTGCCTTGGCGGGTGCGTTATCCACGACTGCTTCTGCCATGACTCAAATCGTCCTTAAACCGGCATCTGCATGATGTCTTGATAGGCTTGAACCAGCTTGTTGCGCACCTGGGTCAAGGCCTGGAATGAAACGCTGGCTTTTTGCGAGGCGACCATCACGTCGGTGAGGTCCACGCCGCTTTTGCCGATCTCGAAGGCAGTCGCCAACTGATTGGAAGCCTGCTGGGTATCGCTGACCTTGTTGATGGCCTGGCCGAGCATGTCGGCAAAGCTGCTCTGGCCCAATTCCGGTACGGCTTGCGCGGCGGATTTCGGTTGAGACATGGCATCCATTTGCATGGACCGCATATCCAACATCAACCGATTGAATTCAACACCTTGGCTCATGAACGTTCTCTCCGACGACCCGCAATTTTTTGACACTACGCAACGGTTACTGGGGTGGTAGCAACAAGGGTGCCAGCTCCGTGGCAATTCGTAAGAAAAGGCGACTAACCCTGTCGGCTTCGAGAATTCTCAAGTGGCGTAGAGGTAGGCTTCCACGTCCATCCCGGCATCGCGCATCTGTGCCAGCTTGTAGCGCAAGGTGCGCGGGCTGATGCCCAGGCGCTCGGCGGCCTCTTTGCGGCGGCCGCGCTCGGAGCGCAGGGTGTCGATGATCATCTGGAATTCGCGGCGGCGCAGGTCGTCGCCCAAGGCACCGGCGGACTCGGCAGGCACGGCTTCAGCGTGCGGCGCGGTCGCCAGCGTGGGGAGCGGCGCGCCGCCTGTGCCCATGGCCAGGCAGAAATCCTGAGGCTGGATCAAACCGCCCTGCTGCAAAATCAACGCCCGCTGGATCGCATTGTCCAGTTCCCGCACGTTGCCGGGCCATGGGTAGCTGATCAGGCAGGCCTGAGCGTCGGCCGACAGGCGCGCCTGGGCATGCTTCATTTTATTGACGTGTTTGCTCAGCAGGCGCTCGGCCAGCGGGATGATGTCGGCCGGGCGCTCGCGCAACGGGCGCCAGGCCAGCGGGAATACCGAGAGCCGGTAGAACAGATCCTCACGGAAGCGCCCCGCCGCCACTTCGCCCGCCAGGTCGCGGTTGGTGGTGGCGACCACGCGGATGTCCAGCTGGATCGGCTTGCGCGCGCCCACCCGCTCCACTTCGCGCTCCTGCAATACCCGCAGCAATTTGGCTTGCAGGCCCAGGGGCATTTCGGAAATTTCGTCCAGCAGGATGGTACCGCCGTCCGCCTGTTCGAACTTGCCGGCCTGGGCTGCGATGGCACCGGTGAACGAGCCTTTCTCATGGCCGAACAAGGTGGCTTCGAGCATGTTGTCGGGGATGGCCGCGCAGTTGATCGCAATGAACGGCTGGCTGGCACGGTGGGATTGCTGGTGAATGTAGCGCGCCAGCACTTCCTTGCCGGTGCCGGATTCGCCGGAGATCAACACCGTGGAATCGCTGCGGGCAACACGGGCCGCCAGCTCCAACAGTTGCGCACTGGCCGGTTCGAAGGCGATCGGGCCTTCGCCGTCGGCAACGCCCAGGGTGCCCAGGGCATGCCGGGCAACCAGTTCGATCAAGGCTTTGGGCTCGAAGGGTTTGACCAGGTAATCCGCCGCGCCCTGGCGCATCGCGTCGACGGCACGCTCCACCGCACCGTGGGCGGTCATCAACAGCACCGGCAACTGCGGCTGGCGTGCACGCAACAGGCCGAGCAACTGGTGGCCGTCCATGCCCGGCATGTTCACGTCACTGACCACCAGGCTGAAGGACTCCTGCTCTACCGCGTCCAAGGCCTCTTCGGCAGAACCGACCGCCCGGTAGTCATGGCCCGCCAGCAACAGCGTGTCAGCCAATGCTTCACGCAGGGCGCGATCGTCTTCAACCAATAGAACCTTGATAGCCATGACCTTTTACTCCGCGCCGACAGCGCATGAAAACAGCGGCAGCGTGATCATCGCGCACGTGCCGCGACCCAACCGGGAACGCAGCTGCAATTCTCCCTGATGTGCACGGGCGACGGCCTTGACCACGGTCAGGCCCAGGCCGGTACCGTTGGTTTTGGTGGTGAAAAAAGGCTCGCCCAGGCGTTGCAGCACCACCGGATCAATCCCGCTACCGCTGTCGCTGATACCCAGGCGCAGGGTGTCGCCGCGGTTATACAGGTGCACTTTGAGCCGCGCCCCGGGGCCACTGGCCTGGGTCGCGTTTTCGATCAGGTTGAGCAGCGCGCCCACCAGGGTGTCGCGGTTGCACAGCAACTCGCCGTGATGGCTGTCGCACTGCCAACGGACTGACGCTTCCTGGATGTGGGTGGCGGCAGCAGCTTGCAGCGATTGCATCAACGCGGCCGGGGTGACGCGGTCGGTCAGCGGCAATTCGCCACGGGCAAACACCAGCATGTCGCGAACCTGGTGCTCCAGTTCATGCAGGCGCTCCTTGAGGCGACCGGCAAAACGCTGGTGAGTGGCGACCGGCAATTGCTCATCAGTCAAATGACTGGCGTAAATCAGCGCGGCGGACAACGGCGTACGAATCTGATGCGCCAGAGAAGCAACCATCCGCCCCAGCGATGACAAGCGCTCATGGCGTGCCAGTTGGTCTTGCAGGTGACGGGTTTCGGTCAGGTCGTTGAGCAGCACCAACTGGCCGGGCTCGGCATCCAGGGAGCGGGTGGCGATGGACAGGCGGCGCCCGTCCTTGAGGGAGATTTCGTGGCCGTCGTCTTCTCGCGGCGCGAAGCAGCGGGTGATGACCTCACGCCACAACTCGCCTTCCAGCGGCAGGCCCAGCATGTCGCAGGCTGCCGGGTTGGCTTCGCGCACACGGCCCTGGTCGTCGATGACGATGACGCCACCGGGCAACAGGTCGAGGAGGTTTTGCAGACGGTTGGCCAGGCGCTCTTTTTCGGCCAGCTCTTCCATGCGCTGGGCGCTGACCACCGCCAACTCGCCTTTAAGCTCGGACACCCGCGCTTCCAACAGGCTGTAGGAGTCAGTCAACTGGCTGGACATCTGGTTGAACAGGGAAAACGCCTGCTCAAGTCCAAGGCGGCTGATCTGTTCCACGGAGGGGGCGGGCCCCTGAGTGTCGGGGACCGAAGATAGTTGGGCGGCGTGGGGCATCATGCTCTCTCGCTTGGCTGACCGTCAGTTAAACGGAACGTTGCGAGTGCTGTAGCAATACCCGTGCCGAAAAAAAACCGCTGAAAATTCAGCGGCTTGAAAAACAGGCGTCAATCATCCGCCTGTTCATCACCTTCTTTTCGGCTCATGCCGTACTTGCGCATCTTTTCCACCAGGGTGGTACGGCGGATGCGCAGGCGTTCGGCGGCACGGGCGACGATGCCATTGGCGTCGTCGAGCGCCTGCTGGATCAGGCCTTGCTCGAGACTGCCGAGGTAGTCCTTCAAGTCCAGGCCTTCCGGCGGCAGCATGGCGGTTGAACCGAAGTCCGGCGTATGGCCGTTGATGGCCACGCGCTCTTCCAGGTCGCTGCGCAGGCTGTCCACCAACTGCTCGTCTTCGTCGTCGACGTAGCGGAATTTCTTCGGCAGCTCGACCACGCCAATCACCCCGTACGGGTGCATGATCGCCATGCGCTCCACCAGGTTGGCCAGCTCACGGACGTTGCCCGGCCAGCCGTGGCGGCACAGGGACATGATCGCCGCCGAGTTGAAACGGATCGAGCCGCGCTTTTCGTGTTCCATGCGCGAGATCAGTTCGTTCATCAGCAGCGGGATGTCTTCGACGCGCTCACGCAGGGGCGCCATTTCGATCGGGAATACATTGAGGCGGTAGTACAGGTCTTCGCGGAAGCTGCCGACCTCGATCATGCTTTCGAGGTTTTTGTGGGTGGCAGCAATGATGCGCACGTCAACGCTTTGGGTCTTGTTGCTGCCCACACGCTCGAAGGTACGCTCCTGCAGGACTCGCAGCAGCTTGACCTGCATCGGCAGTGGCATGTCGCCGATTTCGTCGAGGAACAGGGTGCCGCCGTTGGCCAGCTCAAAGCGCCCGGCACGGCTGGTGATCGCCCCGGTAAAGGCGCCCTTCTCGTGGCCGAACAATTCGCTTTCCAAAAGCTCTGCCGGGATCGCCCCGCAGTTGACCGGCACAAAGGGCCCGTCGCGACGCTTGGAATGGTAATGCAGGTTGCGCGCGACCACTTCCTTGCCGGTACCGGACTCGCCGAGGATCAGCACGCTGGCGTCGGTGTCGGCCACTTGCTGCATCATCTGGCGCACGTGCTGGATGGCACGGCTGGTGCCGACGAGGCTGCGGAACAGGTTGGGTTCGCGGTGACGACCGCGCTCGCGGGCCTGGTCATACATCTCGCGGTAGACCTGGGCACGGTGCAGGGAGTCGAGCAATTTGCTGTAGCTGGGGGGCATTTCGAGGGTGGAAAGAACACGGCGGCGCTGATCTTCCGGAAGGTCCACAGAAGAAATATCGCCCATCAGCAACACCGGAAGGAACTCATCCCAGGTTGACAGTGTCTTTAACAAGCCCAGCAATGCGCCAGGAGCGTTTACCGTCCCGATCAGCACACAAATGACTTCACGGCTCGACGACAAAGAGCTGACCGCCTGCTGCCAGTCATGGCTGCCGCAGGGTAGATTTTCTTCGCCAAGAAAATTCAGGATCACCGCCAGATCGCGGCGCCGAACGCTATCGTCATCGATCAGCAGAATTTTGGTTTCACGCCACATGCAATAGCAACTTCCCTAGTAAAACTTAATGCCCTCGAGCTGGGGCAATCTAGAAGAGCTGTAGGCATTTTCTGCGCTACAGCTTTCTGACGTCTGAAAATAGCACTAGTTAAGTCAAAAAATCGTGCACAGTCAAATTTATGACGCGCTTTGTTCGGATTAACTGAGCCTTCAGCCGAACAGATGGTAAACCTTTGACGCGCTTTCCGCTCGGTTGATCTGCGACATCTCCTCGAAAATCGCCTGACGCTCCCCGGTCGTCACCTCAAGCAGCTGCTGATACACCGCCAGCAGGCTCTCAAGTTTTTCCCGCAGGGCATCCTCGTCCACCGGCGCGTTCACCAGCGCCTCATCAATCACTGCACGACACCCCAGGTCCAGTTCGCCAATGGCGTCCCAGTTACGTGCGGCCAATGCGTCCATCAAGGCTTCGCGGGTCTCGTCAATCCGTTGCAGGGCGTGACTCATAACATCTTCCTCAGGCCAGCAGGCCTACAGTGTTGCAATACCGTCCCAGCCTTCCTTGAGTGTAATCATCAAGCCGGCTACTTCGTCGATCATCGCGACATCGCTCTTGGTATTGGCTTCGAGCAAACGCGTGGTCATGTAGGCGTACAGGTTATCCAATTGCTGCAAGGCGGCCGGATCATCGGTTTTTTCCGGGTTCAGGCCGTCACGCAAACCAATCAAAATATCGATCGCCTTGCCCAGCAACAGGCCCTTTTGCGCGATATCGCCACGAGCCATGGCGCCCTTGGCCTGGGCCATGCGGTCCAGCGCGCCTTCCATCAGCATTTGAACCAGACGGTGCGGGCTAGCCTCGGAGACCTGGGCATGGGAATTGACCTTCTGGTATTGGCGAAGGGCTCTCATGGGATTCATGTTTCTACCTCGTGACAGGCAACAGCTAAAAAGAATGGGCTCTGACCAATATGTCGACGGCGTCGCAAAAAACTTTAAGCCGGCGGTCTGCTGGAGGTCGCGCCCGCTAAAGCCTTCACTTCAGCGGGCGACCTCACCGAGGATCAGGTGGTCTTGGGATTGTTCAGCGCGTCGAGGGTGGTCATTACGCTGGAGCGTTGAGCGGTGAGCTGTGCCACCAGGCTGTTCATCGTGGTGTATTTGGCCGTCAGGCTGGTCTTCAGGGCGGCCATGCGCGCGGTCAGGGTGTCCTGCTGGTTTTGCAGGTCCTTGAGGTTTGCCGACAGAGTCGAAGAACGTGTAGCCAGGACGCCGGTGTTGGTCACTGCATAGCTGTCGGTCGCGGTTTTCATACGCGCCAGCAGGCCATTGTCACCGTTGAAGATACCGCCGATGTCGGTGGGGTTGGTCAAGATAGCCGCACCGAACAGCTTGTCGTCGATGCTCAGCTTGCCGGTTGTCTGGTCAGTGTTCACACCAAACTGGGCCAGGGACTTCAGCGTGCCAGTGCCCGCCAATGCGTTCAACTGAGTACGCACGGCGGTCTGCAGGCCGCGCAGCGTGGAATCGCCGGTCAGCGCAGCCGCCGTGGTGGAACCGTCCGCGTTGGTGGTGACGGCGGTCTCCGTGTTCATCGCGGTGATCAAGGCGTTATAGGTGTCGACAAAACCCTTTACCGAACTCTTGAGGGTGTCGGTGCTGCGCGTGACGCTGATGGTCGAGGCTGTCCGATTGGCGTCTCCTGTCTGCCCCGTGGGCAAAGGCGACACGGCAGTCAACTTGATACTCACGCCACTGATCGCTTCGGTCAGGGTATTGCTCTTGGATTCCTGGGCGGTACCGTCGATGGTGTATTTCGCATTGACCGGTGGGCCGTTGACGACCGTAGTGCCGGTTTCCAGGCCGGTATTACCGCCAAGGGTAATGTCCGTGCCGGCGCCGGTATTGGACGACGTCACGACCAGGCGCGAACCGGTGGCGTCAGTCAGGATGTTGGCACTCAGGCCTGCGCTGCTGTATTGCGCGTTGATCGAGTCACGCACTTGTTGCAACGTCGCGCCCGGTGCAACGCTGACCCCATAACTCTGACCCGACTGGGAAATCTCCAGGGTCGTCGCGGTAGAACCTTTATTGACGACGCTATTGGCCCCACCCGCGAACGTCGTGGTAGCAATCTTCGAGGCCGTTGCCAATTGAGTGACCACCAATTGGTAGCTACCCGTGGAGGCACCCGCGCCCAAAGTGACGGTGGAAACACTGGCATCCGAGGTCGCTGCCGTCAGGCCGCCGATACTGGCGTCCTTGGCCATGGTGTCCATGGCACCGCGGAACGCATCCAGAGCCGCTTGAATCTTGCCAATCGAGGACAACTGGGCGGTCTGCGTCTGCGTCTGCTTGTTGATCTGCGACTGCTTGGGCGCCTGCTCAGCGTTCACCAAGGCCGTAACGATAGACTGGGTGTCAATGCCCGTGACCGGGCCGCTGACGGATATATCACCCATGATGTTTCTCCTGATACGGGGCTGGCGCTTTCTTGACGGACGGCGCCTCAAGCAGCTACAGCAACAAAATTCATGCCAGCTCAGACTTTGGCGTCAAACAACAAGCTGCTGGCGTCGTGAAGACTTTGTGCGAGTTTCAATGCGGTTTCCGAAGGGATCTGGCGAATGACTTCGCCGCTTTCGGTCGCAATGACTTTGACCACCACCTGATGGGTGGAGTCATCGATGGTGAAATCCAGTTTGCGCTGGGCAGCCTGGACGAATTCGCGAATATCCTTGACGGCCTTTTCCAGGTCATCCGGTTTCGTTTCCTGCTTGGGCTTTACTGCTGCGACGGTTGCGTCGACCTTGGGGGTCTGCGCGTCGGCAGTCACAGGCGCAGGCGCACTCTGTGGCGTTGGGGCAGCAGGATAAGACAGGTTCAACTTGACGCTCATGTCCATGTCCAATCTCCTCATCACGCAAAAGACAAAAGGGCACGTAAACGCGCCCTTCCGTCATTCATCTACCGATGGCTATTACTGAAGCAGCTTCAGTACAGCGGATGGCAGTTGGTTGGCCTGGGACAGGATCGCAGTGGAAGCCTGTTGCAGGGTTTGTTGCTTGGTCAACTGAGCAGTTTCAGCAGCGTAGTCAACGTCCTGGATCTGACCGCGAGCGGCGCTGGAGTTGTCCGAGATGCTCTGCAGGTTGGCAACGGTGTTGTCGAAACGGTTTTGTACAGCACCGAGGCCGGCACGCTGGGAGTCGATGTCCGAGATCGCCTGGGTGATCACGTCGATCGAGTTCTGTGCGTTGGCAGCAGTGGTGATGTCAGTGTTGTTGACGGTGGTTTTGGTGGAGTTGGCAGCGTTGGTACCGGTTGCTGCGAAGATACCAGCCACACCAGTGCCGCTCAGCGAGTAGCTGCTGGAGGAGTTCAGCGAAACTGCACCAGTGGCGATGATCGGACCAGCGTCCAGAGCAACGGCAGTACCGGCAACACCGCTACCATCCAGGGTCGCAACCTTGATACCGGCAACAGCACCGGCGTCGCCAGCGTTGAAGGTCAGGTTCTCACCGGTATCGGACTTGACCGACAGGGCTTGAGTGGTCGAATCGTAGTTAACGGTGATGCCCAGCTTGGCAGCGTTGGACTTCAGTTGGTCAGCCAGGTCGGAAGCACTGGTCACGCCAGTGAACTGGACCGCAGTACCGGAGCCTACTTTCAGGGTGAAGTTGGCGCTGGCAGGCGTTGCAGCAGCAATGGCAGCGTCGTCAACGGTGAACTGGGCAATGGTGCTGGCAGTTGCAGCCAGGCCACCGACAGCGCCGTTCATTTGAGCAGCAATCTGCTTGGCAGAAGCACTAGGAGCGATGGTTACGGTGGTGCTCTGGCCGCCACCGGTAACGGTGATCGGGCCGCCAACAACGCCAGCAGCGCTTGGCGGAACGCCTACCGATTTCAGCTGCTGCGAACCAATGTTGTTGGCTGCAACGTTACCGATGCTCATGTCGATGGTCTGGTTGGCGTTGGCGCCGACCTGGAACGAAGTGGTACCGAAAGAACCGTCCAGCAGGTTCTTGCCACCGAAGGTGGTGGTGGTAGCGATACGGGTCAATTCAGCAGTCAGTGCTGCGTATTGAGCCTGGTTCGACTTACGGTCTTCAGCGCTTGGCGAGCCGTTGGCGGATTGCAGAGCCAGGGTACGCATGCTTTGCAGGATGTTGGTGGACTGCTGCATGGCGCCTTCAGCGGTCTGAGCAATCGAGCTGCCGTCGTTGGCGTTTTTGATTGCAACGCCCAGGCCGTTGATCTGGCTGGTCAGACGGTTGGAGATTTGCAGGCCGGCCGCATCGTCTTTGGCGCTGTTGATACGCAGGCCGGAGGACAGACGCTGCATGGAGGTTTGCAGGGCGCCGGAAGCCTTGTTCAGGTTGTTCTGAACGTTCAACGAAGCAAGGTTAGTGTTTACTGTTAAAGCCATGACGAAATCCTCGTGGGGTTGTTTACTGCGGCTTCCGGCCCTGGCAACCGCCGGGTGTGGCCTAGAGAACCTTCGTAATAGTTATCGTCGTGAAAGCAGGTTGCTTGAGGACTTTTTTGATTTTTTTTACTAGCACCGTGCCACCCCTTTTAATTCAAGCATTTACGATAGCCCAAACCCCAGCAAATGCTGGGTTTTCTGGCGCCAAATAAAAAACGCCCATGATCTTTCGATCATGGGCGTTTTTGTGTGCAGCGCCTTTAAAGCTTCAAGGGCGGTGCAGAATCGCCGAACCCCAGGACAAGCCCACACCAAAACCACTGATGGCTACGCGCTTCCAAGTGGAGTCGAGCATGTGCTTTTCCAGCAGCAGCGGAATGCTCGACGACACGGTGTTGCCGGTCTCGACCATGTCCTTGATGAACTTGTCCACCGGTGCATCTTCAAAACGCCGGGCCACGGCGTCGACAATCGCCGCGCTGCCCTGGTGAATGCAGAATGCGTCAATCTCGTCAGCCGCAAGATCCGATTCGTTGAGCAGCTCGTGCAAATGCGCCGGCACCTTGAGCAAGGCGAAGTTGAACACCTGGCGGCCGTTCATGAAGAACACGCCATCGCTGACCTTCAAGTGCGGCGCACCGGAACCGTCAGTGCCGAACTTGGACTTGCCCAACTGCCACGGCGCATCTTCACCCATCCAGGTGGCGGTAGCCGCATCGCCGAACAGCATGGTGGTGTTGCGGTCTTCCGGGTCGACGATCTTCGAGTACGGGTCGGCAGTCACCAACAGGCCGTTTTTCAGGCCGGTGGCTTCCATGAAGCCCTTCATCGCATAGATGCCGTAGACGTAGCCCGAGCAACCCAGGGAAATATCAAAGGCCGCCACGTGCGTCGGCAGGCCCAGTTTGTCCTGGACGATGGCCGCGGTGTGAGGCAAACCCTCTTCGTCGCCGTTCTGGGTAACGACGATCAGCGCGTCGATGGATTCGCGCTTCAAATCGGGGTTGTTGGCAAACAAGGCGTTGACCGCCTCGACGCACAGGTCGGAGGTTTCCTGCGCGGCATCCTTGCGCGGCAGGAACGCCGACCCGATCTTGCCAATGATGAATTCTTCATCCTTGGCGAATTTGGCACCCTGGGCGTAGTTATCAATCCCGTCTGCCGGCACGTAACTGGCGATGCTTTTTATGCCAATCATTGTGGCTTCCCAATACTAAATAGCTGGAGAACACCCCGCGAGACACGTCGCCGGGTGCTGACAATAATGGGGATAACCCCGCAAAAAACTCGCCGAAAACCGCCTTTATACCTTGGCGGCAGGCCCTCGCAGAGACCTGGCGACGACCTATCCTTTTCACACGATACAGTGAAGATGCGCTTTATGACTCACAGGTCACTCAATTTTCTGCGCTTTGTGCGAAACACGGGGACATACAAGCGCCAAAAACAACAACGGCCCACCCCGTTTCCAGGGTGAGCCGCCGGTTTGCAACCGCAGAAATCACATCTTGCTGAACAGGCTCAACTGGGAGATTTTCACGAACGCCAGTTGCGAGGCCTGCAGCATGGTCTGCTGCAAGGTCAGGTCAATGGCAGCCTGCCCCATATCAACGTTCGCCAGCGACGACATGGTGGAGGTGTTGGCCAGGCCCAGGCTGGTGTTTTCCGTGTCCTGTATATCTATCGCATTCTGGCGCGCACCAATGGAGCCGCGCACCTGGTCGATCTGCGCCGAAGCGTTGCCCAGGTTGCCAATGCTGGTGGCGACCACGTCCTTGAGGTTGTTCAAGGCGACCGGGTTGCCGTCTGCCGGGGTTTCCAGGGCCTTGCGCAACTGGCTCAAGGTGTCCAGGGCATTCATGTTCTTGTTGCTGGTGGCACCGACCGAGAACTGGTCGCCGGCGCCCGGCGTGCCGCTCACCCCAAAAGTCACGCCGGCCGTGGTGATCGACGTCGCGCCGGCCGCCATGGTCCCGGAGGCAATGGCCTTGCTGTTGGCGCTGTACGGCTGGGCGAACACCTGGTAATCGGTGCCGCTGGTGAACCGGATCACCGCTCCCGAGTTGGGAAAGGTGTTGGTATACGCCGCCTGGTCCGTGACGCTGCCACCGGTCAGTTGCGCGGTGGACGCATTGCTGGCCGTGCGCGAGACACTGAAGCTGTCCGGCTTGGTTGCCAGGCTGAATTCCTTGCCCGCTACCAGCGCATCAGAAGCCGCGCCCGGCGCAACGTCCTTGCCGAGGTTCAGCCGAATGTCGAACGTGACGCCCCGCAGGCTGATGCTGGAGGAGCCCTCCTTGGTGGAGTCGAACGTACCGTTGCCGGTGATCTCCGACGTGACATCGTTGCCGTCCTTGTCGGTCACGCTGTACTGGGTGCTGCTGGCGAAGGTCAGCTTATACGGCTGGCCATCGGAAAAGCTCTTGGCAAACGCCGTACTGGAGGTGATCAGGCCCGCCGAGATGCCCACCGTGCCGTCATTCACGGCAGGCGGCAGCAACGTGGCCTGGGTGCGACCGGTGTTGGATGAACTCTCAAGCAGCGCCTTGCCGGTATCGCCCATGGAGATCGACAGGTTGTTCGAAATCTGCAGGCTCAGGGGCGTCTCGTCACCCTGGTAGCTGTAGGTGCCATCGTTGTTGCGAGTGTACGGCGGCGTATCGGTCTTGGCACCGGAGAACATGTAGTTGCCGCTGGAGTCCTTGGAGTTGAGCAACCCCAGCACCTGGTCCTCAAGCGCGCCGACCTGGGCGGCAAGCGCCTTGCGATCGTCATCGCTCTTGCCGATGTTACCGGCCTGCTGCGCCAACCCCTGGGCTGTCTGCAGAGCGGTATTGATGCTTTGCAGCACACTTTCTTCGTTGGTCAGCGAGTTATTCAAGGTAGTGATGTTGGTGTTGTACTGCCCCAGCATGTCTTTCTGCTGTTGCAACATCAGCAACTGGGCGGCGGCCACCGGATCATCCGCGGCCGTCTGCACCCGAACCCCGGAACTCGCCTGGTCCTGGGCCTTCACCACGCTCGAATAGTTATCCTGATACTTGCTGGAGCTGGTGTCGTAATACTGCTGTGTCGAAATACGCATCGTCCCAGACTCCCTTAAAGTGCGTTGATCAGTGTGCTGAAGGTTTCCTGCGCCGCCTTGATGATCTGCGACGAGGCGGTGTAGTACTGCTGGAATTTGATCATGTCGCCCGCCTCTTCATCCAGGTTGACCTGGGACACCGAGTTGGCAGCCGCCTTGTTTGCGGTCAGCAGCGCGCCGGTAGCGGTGCTGTCGGTAGTGGCCTGGGCGGCCTTGGAACCCACTTGGGACACCAGGCGGCTGTTGGCACTGACCAGGCTCACGCCCCCGTTGCCGTCCGTCACGCCAACGGTTGACTTGGTTTGCAGGTCCAGCAGCGACTGGGCGTTACGGCCGTCGGAGGTCGCGCCACTGTTGAAGGAGAACGTGGTGCTGTCGTCCTTGGCAGGTGAGCCGCCAACGGTGGTATCAAAACTGAAGCTCTTGCCCGGGATCACGGCGCCGGTGGCATCGCGCATCGGCACGTTGATGGTGATCTTGTTGCCCTGGCCCGGGATGATGCTGCCGCTGCCGATCGGGTTACCCTGGGCATCGCTGACGGTGTACGGCTGGGTGCCGTCCGCGGCCTTATCGCCGAACACCATTTTCACCGGCATCGAGTTTTCGATCCCGGTGCGCAATTGGGCGGTATCGGCACCGCCGTGGATATCCAACGGCACAGTCAACTGCGGCGGCGTGAACGTGCCGGTACCGCTGTTCTTGCCGGCAACACCTGCCAATGGCGCGGCAAACGCGAGTTTATTCGGGTCTGTCAGATCAACACCGATTCCGCTGGCGCCATTACTGGTCGGGCTGACCTTGAAGCTGTCACCGGCCGCCATCGGCCCATTGCCATTCAATGCCAGGGTAAAACCGTCAATCACCGGCGGCGGGGTGGTGTTGGTGTCGAACGAGCCCATGGACTGGCCGTCGGACCGGGTCACGTTGTACAGGTTGCCACTGGTAAACGTGACCTTGTAGTCGTAGGTGGTCAGCTTGCTGCTGTCGGCAATCGACACATTCAGGTTGCCGGAGCCGGCGCTGTTACCCGCCGCGCCCTGGCTACGCTGGGCAATGGCGGCGGCGCTGTTGATATCGGTGAACAGCGAGGACCCAAAATCACCGTTGAGGTCCAGGCCCTGGCCCAACTGGTTGTTGATGGTATCGGAGGCGACAATGGCCAGGCGACCCAAGTCATTGATGGCCGGCATCAGCACATCGCTGCGATAGCGCATCAGGCCGCCAATGCTGCCACCGCTCACCACCGAACCGATGTCCATGGACGTGCTGCCCATGTTGATCTGGATGGTGTACTGGCTGTTGTCGGTCTTGCTCGGCACTGCCGAAATGGTGTTGGCTATATCACCTTCGACCAGTGATTGCCCGGTACCGGTGGTCACACTGAGCTGGCCGTTCTTTTCAGTGGCCGTGACACCGATCAGCTCATTGAGCGAGCGGACCGCTTCGGTGCGCGCATCCAACAGGTTGGCAGGCGCGGCGCTCGCCGTGCCCTGGGCCTGGGCGATCTGTTTGTTCAGGGACGCAATCGAGGAGGTCAGTTTGTTGACCTGATCACTCATGGTGCTCAATTGGCCGTTGATGCTTTCTTTCTGCTGGTTCAACTGCGAGGAAATCGCGTTGAAACGGTTGCTCAAGGTCTGGGCGCTGGTCACCAGCAGTTGCCGGGCCGACACATCACTTGGGGTGGCCGCAGCGGTCTGCACAGACGCAAAAAAGGCGCTGAGCACGGCCGACATGCCGGTGCTCTTGTCCGACAGGGTCTTGTCGATCGCACTGGCCTGGCCCAGGTAGGCGTTGGCATCACTGTTGAGTGCGGTGCTGTTCTGGTAAGCGGTGTTCAGGTAGTCGTTGTACACCCGGCGCACATCCGCCAGGGTTGTACCGGTGCCGATGAAGACGCCGCCGAACGCATTCGACGCACTGGCGTTCTGGGTGGTCTGCTGACGCGAGTATCCCGGGGTGTTGACGTTGGCGATGTTGTTACTTAAGACCGACAACGATCCTTGGGCGGCATTGAGCCCCGACATCCCGATATTGAGCAAACTCATGATTCAGACCTTATAAATGAGTGGAAGCGCCCGCGGCAGCGTAGTTCTGGTAGCTGTTCATCGTTTTTGCAATCTGCGAAATCTTGCTGGCGTAATCCGGGTCGGTTGCATAACCGGCTTTTTGCAACTCGCGTACAAACTGTTCCGGGTTGTCGGCTGACTTCACAACTTCTTTATAGCGATCATTGCTTTGCAGCAACGTCACGAGGTCATGGAAGCTGTCCTGGTAGGAGTTGTAGGAACGGAACTGCGCCGTCTCCTTGACCATCGCGCCATCGCGAAACTCACTGGTAATCGCACGGGCCTGTTCACCCTGCCAACTCTGCCCGGCCTTGATACCGAACAGGTTGTGGCTGCTGGTGCCATCCTCGGCACGCATCACCGATTTACCCCAACCGGTTTCCAGGGCGGCCTGGGCCACCAGGTAGCGTGGGTCGACGCCAATCCGCGCAGCAGCCTGCTTGGCCATCGGCAACATGGTGGCGACAAATTCATCCTGCGAACTGAAGGCTTTTTTCGCCGGTGCCAACGGTGGCTGGGCCACGGCGCGGCCGTAAACCTGCATCTGCCCGTGCGGTATCGCGGCCAGGCTGCGGGCGGTACTGTTGACCACACCGTCATCGGCGGCGCTGTTACGCAGCGGCGCAGCCTTGGCGACGGTGGTGGCATCAGTGCCCGGCACGATGCCAGCCAGCAGGCGATCGGTGAGTTTGCTCGGCAACGAGATGCGCCGCTGATTCATCAGCGCCATGTCGTTGGCGTGGCTGTTGGTGCCTTCCGGCACCGCCACACGATACGCCCACAATGGCCGCTGACCATTGCTGCGGCCCAACGGGCCATCGGCCTTGGTACCTGCGGCAATTTCCGTAGGCACATCCACCTTCTTCGAAGGCGTGGCCGGACCTTGCAAGGTGGCCGCCTGGGCGTCCACCGGCTTGTTCTTCTGCATCTGGCGCAGCAGCACGTCCGCCAGGCCGATACCACCGCCCTCGCGGGACAGCGAGACCGCCAACTGCTGGTCGTACATCTCCTGATACTGCTTGGCCGCCGGCGTATTCAGCGGGTTGTCCTTGCCCAGGGCCTCGGTGGCCGAACGCATGGACTTGAGCATCTCGCCAAGAAACAGCGACTCGAATTCCTGCGCAACCTTGCGCATGTTGCCATCGCTGTTCTTGTCGCCGAACTTCAACTGGTTCAGCCGGTTGAGGTCGGAATAGGAACCCGAGTCCGCCGTGCTGGTCAGGCCGCTCTTGCGCATGTCCATGGCCATGGCGTCAGATCACTATCAGGTCGGCTTGCAAGGCGCCGGCCTGTTTCAATGCTTCGAGGATCGCCATCAAGTCGCCGGGCGCTGCGCCCACCTGGTTCACCGCACGGACAATCTCATCCAGGGTGGTGCCGGGGCCGAACTTGAACATCGGCTTGGCTTCTTGCTGGGCATTCACCCGCGAGCGTGGCACTACCGCGGTCTGGCCGTTGGACAACGGGCCAGGCTGGCTGACGATCGGGTCTTCGGTGATGGTCACCGTCAGGCTGCCGTGAGTTACGGCCGCCGGCGAAACCTTCACGTTCTGGCCGATCACGATGGTGCCGGTACGCGAGTTGATAATGACTTTGGCCACCGCCTGGCCCGGGTCGACCTCAAGGTTTTCGAGCAACGAGAGGTAGTCGACACGCTGGCTTGGGTCCAGCGGCGCGGTGACGCGGACCGAGCCGCCGTCGATGGCCTGGGCCACGCCCGGGCCGAGCAATTCATTGATCTTGTCGACCACGCGCTTGGCAGTGGTGAAGTCCGAACGGTTGAGGTTCAGGGTCAGGCTGTTGCCCTGGTTGAAACCGCTCGGCACTGTGCGCTCCACCGAGGCACCGCCCGGAATCCGGCCGGCCGACGGCACGTTGACGGTGATCTTCGAACCGTCACGGCCTTCGGCGTCAAAACCACCCACCACCAGGTTGCCCTGGGCGATGGCGTAGACGTTGCCGTCGATACCTTTGAGTGGCGTCATCAGCAAGGTGCCGCCCCGCAGGCTTTTCGAGTTGCCCATGGACGAGACGGTGATATCGACCACCTGCCCCGGCTTGGCGAACGGTGGCAAGTCTGCACTGATGGACACCGCCGCGACGTTCTTCAATTGCACGTTGCCCGAACCCGCCGGCACCTTGATACCGAACTGCGAGAGCATGTTGTTGAAGGTCTGCAGGGTGAACGGGGTCTGGGTGGTCTGGTCACCGGTGCCGTTAAGCCCCACCACCAGGCCGTAGCCGATCAATTGGTTGGACCGCACGCCGGAAATGCTCGCGATGTCTTTCAAGCGCTCAGCCTGGGCGCCAGCGCTCAGGGCCAGCAGCAACATCGTAGCCATCAGCTGTTTGAAGTTCAAAGTGATCACCTAGAAAGGGAACAGCGGGCTAAGGAAGAAACGGTCAAACCAGCCCGGCTGACTGGCGTCAGCAAACGAACCCGTACCCGAGTAGGTGATGCGTGCATCGGCAATCCGTGTCGACGGCACGGTGTTGTCGGTAGAGATATCGTCTGCGCGAACCATGCCCGCAATACGCACCAGCTCGTCACCGGTGTTGAGGGTCATCCACTTCTCGCCGCGTACGGCGATGATGCCGTTGGGCAGCACGTCGGCCACAGTCACGGTGATCGAACCGGTCAGGCTGTTGCCCTGCCCCGCCGCACTCTTGCCGTTGGTGGCGCGGTCGCCGCTGTAGCCGGCGTCCAGGCTCAGGTCACCGCTGCCCAGCGGGTTGTTGGTGTTCGGTACACCGCCAAACAACGAGGTCAGGCCGATGCTGGTCTTGCTGGTCTTGCCGATCTGCGAGTTGGCGTTCTTGCTCGCCTGGGTCTTCTCGTTGAGGGTGATGGTGATGATGTCACCGACCCGGAAGGCCTTGCGGTCGCTGTACAGGTTCTGTTCGAAACCGGCCTGGTAGATCGAGCCATTGTTGGCGGCCGCCGGCAGCGGCGTGCGCGGCAACACCGGCGCATAGTACGGGTCATTGGGCTTTGGCGACGGGGCGACACAGCCCGCGAGCGCAGCAATCCCACTCAGTGCCAAAACAGAAACATAGCGATTCATGACCCATACCTCACGGTGTTGCAGGCGCCTTCAAGGGCGCCCCATAGACTTGATTACAGATTCTGCGTTACGAACGAAAGCATCTGGTCGGCGGTGGAAATCACCTTGGAGTTCATCTCGTAGGCGCGCTGAGTGGTGATCATGTTGACCATCTCTTCAACGGTGCTGACGTTGGATGTTTCCAGGGTGCTTTGCAGGGTGGTACCAAAACCGTTGAGGCCCGGGGTGCCGATTTGCGGCGCGCCGCTGGACGCGGTTTCCAGGAACAGGTTGTTACCAATCGCCTGCAGGCCGGCCGGGTTGATGAAGTCGGCGGTTTGCAGGTTGCCGATCACCTGGGACGCCGGGTTGCCGGCCACGGTGATCGACACGGTGCCGTCGTTGCCGACGGTGAAGGTCTGGGCGTTGTTCGGCACAACAATCGCCGGCTCCAGCGCGAAACCGTTGGCGGTCACAACCTGGCCGTTGGCGTCCAGGTGAAACGTACCGTCGCGGGTGTAGGTGGTGGTGCCGTCCGGCTGCAGGATCTGGAAGAAGCCCTTGCCGTTGACCGCCAAGTCCAGCGGCTGGCCGGTCTGCTGCAGGTTACCGGCGCTGAAGTTCTTCTGGGTGCCAACAATCGCCACACCGGTACCCAATTGCAGGCCCGACGGCAATTCGCTGTCCTGGGTCGACTGGGCGCCCGGTTGTTTCTTGATCTGGTAGAGCAAGTCCTGGAACTCGGCGCGGTCACGTTTGAAACCCGTGGTGGACACGTTGGCCAGGTTGTTGGAAATGGTGGTCAGGTTGGTGTCCTGGGCGGACAAACCTGTTTTGGCAACGTATAGAGCCGGAAGCATGTTCTTCTCCTTCGTGCGCCTGTTTTATGGCGCCGCGCTACAAAAATTAGGGTGTGGCTGCTATCAGCTCATCGCCAGGACGCGGGTCATGGCCTGGTCGTCTTCTTTGGCGCTGTTCATCATCTTGATGTGCAATTCAAACTGCTTGGACAGAGCCAGTACTGCCGTCATCTCTTCCACGGCGTTCACGTTGCTCGCCTGCAGGAAGCCCGACGTCAACTTGACGTTGGCATCGGCCTGGGCCGGTTGGCCATCCTTGGTGTGGATGGTGCCGTCGAGGCCCTTGGTCATGTTCTTGAGGTCGGGCTGCACCAGCTTGATCCGGTCCACTTCAGCCATCACCCGCGGGCCTTCGCCCATGGCACGGATGCTGATGGTGCCGTCCTGGCCGACTTCGATCTGCTGCTGGGGCGGCACGGCAATCGGGCCGCCGTTGCCCATGATCGGCATGCCGTTGCCGGCCCGCAGCACGCCCAGTGCATCAACGTTCATACTGGCGCTGCGCACGTAGGACTCGCCGCCATCCGGGTTTTGCACGGCCATCCAGCCATCGCCGCTGACGGCCACGTCGAGGTCACGGCCGGTTTCAATCATCGCGCCAGGGGAAAAGTCGGTGCCTGGGCGTTCGGTCAAGGCAAAGGCCCGCGCCGGAAAGCTGTCACCGAACACCGGCATCGAGCGCGCCTGCTCCAGGTCACGCTGGAAACCATTGGTGGAAACGTTCGCCAAGTTGTTGGCGTGGGCCTTCTGCGCCAGTGCATTCTGGCTGGCGCCGGTCATTGCCACGTAAAGGTACTTATCCACGCTCTATCCTCTTTCTGACGGACGCTTGCCGCCCACCGCTGTACTGATGAGGCTTAAGCAATTTGCGAACCAACTTTTTGAAATGAGGGAAAGTCCAGGCGGGGCGGGGGTTTGCTGGCGGAGTGCGGCTTGAGGCGGTAGGAAGAGAGTCGAAAAAACGGCGGACTTATGCCGCTTACGGCAAGTGCAGGTATCAAGAACGACAAAGATCAACTGTAGGCGCTGGCTTGCCTGCGATGGCGGTGTATCAGCTACCACCTGTCTTGCTGACCCACCGCCATCGCAGGCAAGCCAGCTCCTACAGGTTTAACCGCGTTCGGCCTTGAGCACTTCGTAGTCCCGCAACTTGTTGGCAATGGTGGTGTGGGACACGCCCAGCCGCTTGCCCAACAGCCGACTGCTGGGATGCTCGGCATACAACTGCGCAAGCACCGCCTTCTCGAAGCGCCCGACGATCTCTTCCAGCCCGCCCTCCAGGGAAAAATCCCCCAGCGGCTGGCGCACACCGTAGTCCGGCAGGCGAATGTGCTCGGCCTTGACCGTGCCGCCCTCACACAGCGAAACCGCCTGGAACAGCACGTTCTCCAGCTGCCGCACATTCCCCGGCCAGTGGTAATGGCTGAGCCGGTCCATCGCCGCCGGCGCCAGCTTGGGCAGCGGGCAGCCGATTTGCCGGCTGGCCTGATCCAGAAAGTGGTCCACCAGTGGCGGCAACCCGTCGAGGCATTCGCGCAGTGGCGGGATATGCAGCGAGAGCACATTGAGACGATGGTAAAGGTCCTGGCGGAATTCACCCCGGGCGCACAGCTCGGAAAGGTCCACCTGGGTCGCGCAGATCACTCGCACGTCGAGGTACACCTCTTCATCACTGCCTACCCGGCGAAAGCAGCCGTCCTGCAAAAACCGCAGCAACTTCACCTGCAACCTCGCGCTCATTTCCCCGACACCGTCGAGAAACAGCGTGCCGCCCGCCGTCAGCTCCAGCAGCCCCAACTTGCCCTCAGCCCTCGCCCCTTCAAAGGCACCCGGGCCATAACCGAACAGCTCGGTCTCGGCCATGGACTCCGGCAAACCGGCACAGTTGAGCGCCATCAACGGCGACTGCCCGCGCGGGCTCGCCAGGTGACAGGCGCGGGCCAGCAGTTCCTTGCCGGTACCGGTTTCGCCTTCTATTAATAGAGGCGCATCCAGCGGTGCCATGCGCCGGGCTTCACGGACCACGGCGGCCATGACTTTGGAGCTTTGGAAGATGCTGTCGAAGCCGCGCAGCTCTTGCTTGCGCACATTGTAGATACGCTCACCGACCCGATCAGCGCGGTGCAGGGTCAGCACGGCGCCGGCCATGGCTTCGCTGTCGTCGTGTTCGGAGGATTGCAGCGGCGCGATATCGGCCAGGAATACGTCGCCCTTGACCTTGACCCGCAGGCCATTGATCCGCGATTTACTGGCCCGCACCAGCTCCGGCAAATCAAAGTCTTCGGCATAACGCGACAACGGAATACCGGGCACCTCATCCACCCTCACCCCAAGCAACTGCGCCGCCGCACGGTTGGCGGCGACGATGGAGCCGCCCATGTCGATGGACAGCACCGGAAACTCCAGCGCGCCCAACAATGCATTGAGCTCCATATGCCGACGCTCGCTGGGCATCAGCCCTACCCGCTTGACGCCAAATACCCCGGCAATCGCTTCGAACTGCGGGCGCAGCGCCTGGAATTGCAGGTTCACCAGGTTCGGGCAGTACAGGTAGATAGCGTTGCCATGCTCGCCACCGACCTCGCCCTTGGCGACGTTCACGCCGTACTCCACCAGCAGGTTGAGGATGTCCCGCAGGATGCCGATGCGGTTCTGGCAATGCACTTTGATACGCATAAGGAGGCCCGAAAAGATGGAGGCGCTGCGTCTTTTTGCCGCTGGGCGCAGATAATCGTCAAGATTATGTGACAGCTGCAGGACTTTTCACACCGACAAATCACTGCGCACAGCGTCAAAGCGCAAAACCGTAACGAAAACTTTACGAAATTCGGTAACTTTTCCTACATAACCCGGCAACCCTGGATGGCTTCCCGGCCCAAGGCGCGTATCAATAGGCTCATCCCAGGACATAACAAGAACGAATGCCTAGCAGGAGAGCAGCATGAAGCAGACGCAGTACGTGGCCCGCGAGCCCGACGCGAACGGTTTTATCGACTACCCGCCCGAAGAACATGCGGTGTGGAACACCCTGATCACGCGCCAGTTGAAAGTGATCGAGGGCCGCGCCTGCCAGGAATACCTGGACGGCATCGACAAGCTCGGCCTGCCCCACGACCGCATTCCGCAACTGGCGGAAATCAACAAAGTGCTGGCCGAGACCACCGGCTGGCAAGTGGCCCGGGTACCGGCGCTGATCCCCTTCCAGACCTTTTTCGAATTGCTCGCCAACAAACAGTTTCCGGTGGCGACGTTTATTCGTACCCGCGAAGAGCTGGATTACCTGCAGGAACCGGATATTTTTCACGAGATCTTCGGCCACTGCCCACTGCTGACCAACCCCTGGTTCGCAGAATTCACCCACACCTACGGCAAGCTCGGCCTGGCCGCCACCAAGGAACAGCGCGTGTACCTGGCGCGGCTGTACTGGATGACGATCGAGTTCGGCCTGGTGGACACGCCCGAAGGCCGGCGCATCTACGGTGGCGGCATTCTGTCTTCGCCCAAGGAGACGGTGTACTGCCTCTCGGACGAGCCCGAGCACCAAGCCTTCGACCCGCTGGAAGCGATGCGCACGCCGTACCGCATCGACATCCTGCAACCGCTGTACTTCGCCCTGCCCAACCTCAAGCGCCTGTTCGAAGTGGCGCAGGAAGACATCATGGGCATGGTCGAGCGTGGGATGCAGCTGGGCCTGCACGCGCCGAAATTCCCGCCCAAGCCCAAGGCGGCGTGAACCGCGGCTTTTAAGGCCAGGTGAGTCTGTTCCCTGGCCGCGCGTTGCTTTAGGGTGACGCCACTGACGACCGTTTTCCAAACACTCGATTTCAGGAATACCCACATGACCACGTTGAACCAAGCCCACTGCGAAGCCTGCCGCGCCGATGCCCCGCAAGTCAGCGACGAAGAGTTGCCGGTGCTGATCAAGCAGATCCCCGACTGGAACATCGAAGTACGCGACGGCGTGATGCAGCTGGAAAAGGTTTTCCTGTTCAAGAATTTCAAATTCGCCCTGGCGTTCACCAACGCGGTGGGCGTGATCTCCGAGGCTGAAGGCCATCACCCAGGCCTGCTCACCGAATGGGGCAAAGTCACCGTGACCTGGTGGAGCCACTCCATCAAGGGCCTGCACCGCAACGACTTCATCATGGCCGCGCGCACCGACGAAGTAGCCAAGGATGCCGAGGGCCGCAAGTAATGCATTTTGACGCGATTGGCCGGGTGCCCGGAGACCCGATCCTCGGGCTGATGGAGCTGTATGCCCAGGATCCGAGCCCGAACAAGTTCGATCTTGGCGTGGGCGTGTACAAGGACGACCAGGGCCTGACACCGATCCCGCAATCGGTAAAGCTGGCCGAGCAGCGCCTGGTGGAGCAACAAACCACCAAGACCTACATCGGCGGCCACGGCAATGCCGCGTTCGGCGCGCTGATCAGTGAGCTGGTGCTGGGCGCCGGTTCGCCGCTGCTGAGCGCACGCCGTGCCGGCGCCACCCAGACGCCAGGCGGCACCGGCGCGCTGCGCCTGAGCGCCGACTTTATCGCCCACAGCCTGCCCGGCCGTGGCGTGTGGCTGAGCAACCCGACCTGGCCGATCCACGAAACCATCTTCGCCAAGGCCGGGCTCAAGGTCAGCCATTACCCGTATGTGGGCAGCGACAACCGCCTGGATGTGGCGGCGATGCTGGCCACGCTGTCCACCGTGCCAAAAGGCGATGTGGTGCTGCTGCACGCCTGCTGCCACAACCCAACCGGCTTCGATCTGTCACAGGACGACTGGCGCCAAGTGCTGAACATCGTCCGCGAGCGCGAACTGCTGCCGCTGATCGACTTTGCCTACCAGGGTTTCGGCGATGGCCTGGAACAGGACGCCTGGGCAGTACGGCTGTTTGCGGCCGAGCTGCCTGAAGTGCTGATCACCAGTTCCTGCTCGAAGAACTTTGGCTTGTACAGCGACCGCGTGGGCGCGCTGATTGTGTGCGCGGGGAACGCTGAGAAGCTGACGGATGTGCGCAGCCAGCTGGCGTTTATTGCGCGCAACCTGTGGTCGACGCCGCCGGATCATGGTGCTGCGGTAGTGGCGACCATTCTGGGTGATGCCGGGTTGAAAAAGCAGTGGGCCGAGGAAGTTGAAGCGATGCGGGCGCGGATTGCACAGTTGCGTTCCGGATTGGTGGAAGCCTTGGCGCCGCATGGTTTGTCGGAGCGGTTTGCGCATATCGCGGCGCAACGCGGGATGTTTTCCTATACCGGGTTGAGTGCGGAACAAGTGAAGCAACTGCGGGAGAAGCACAGCGTGTATATGGTCAATTCCGGGCGTGCAAACGTGGCGGGGATTGATGCGACGCGGTTGACGTTGCTGGCTGAGGCAATCGCCGATGTCTCCAATACCTAACTGAAGAAACCCGATAAAAATGTGGGAGCTGGCTTGCCTGCGATAGCATCAACTCGGTTTTACAGACAGACCGAGGCGTCTGCATCGCAGGCAAGCCAGCTCCCACATTCGGACCGCGCCAGTCTTTAGCCCACAACCATCTCGGCCTTGAGCTGCGCCTCCTTGGCCTGGGCATCCGCCAACCGATACAACTCGATATGCCCATCCCAGTGCTCGATCAATGCCGTGCACGACTCCACCCAATCCCCGCAATTGAGGTAATCCACCTCGCCCACCTTGCGAATCTCCGCGTGGTGAATATGCCCGCACACCACACCGTGCAATTCTCGCTTGGTCACTTCGTGGGCAATCGCTTCTTCGAAATCACTGATAAAGCTCACCGCCGTCTTGACCTTGTGCTTGAGGTACGCCGACAACGACCAATAGCCGTATCCATAACGCGCCCGCCAGTGGTTCAACCAGCGGTTGAGGGTAAGGGTGAACTCGTAGGCCGAGTCGCCAAGGAACGCCAGCCAGCGGTGATATCGGGTGATCACGTCGAACTGATCGCCGTGGATCACCAGCAAATGCCGGCCATCGGCAGTCACATGCACCGCTTCGTCGACCAACTGGATGTTGCCGAGGATCAGCTTCGAATAGCGCCGCAGGAACTCATCATGGTTGCCGGTGACGTAGATCACCTCGGTGCCGCGCTTGCTCATGGTCAGCAGGCGGCGGATCACGTTGGTGTGGGCCTGGGGCCAATACATGCCGCTGCGCAGCTTCCAGCCGTCGATGATATCGCCCACCAGGTAGACCTTGTCGGCGTGGTAGCCCTTGAGAAAATGCGAAAGGTGTTCGGCCTGGCAATCCCGGGTGCCCAAATGCACGTCGGAAATCCACAGGGTACGCACGCGTTGCTTACGGCTGGGCTTGGCGAGTTCGGCGCTGGTCATGGGCATGCCTCACGGTGTTTTCGCGAGCTTGCGCCCATGGAGTTAATAGCCCATGACAGTGTTGCGTCAGTCTGATGACAGCGCTCACAGACGGCGAAGCGATGTAAACTGCGGGCCTGCCCAGGAGATTGCGATGAGACCCAACCTCACGCTACGCCACTACGTCGAAGAGCCCATCGCCCACAGCCACGACCACGCACAGCTGGTGTTTGGCCTGTCCGGGCATCTGGACTTCGAGGTGGATGGCCGAGGCAGCCAGGTGCAGCACAGCAGCGTGATGGTGCTGCCCTACACCGCCCACCACGCGTGCATCAGTCGCGATGGCAGCCGCTGCCTGGTGCTGGACGTGCCCGACGAACACTGGTTGGCGCAATCCCTGGGCGAGCATGCCGACGCCAGCCGCCGCTTGCTCGACCAGTGCGCACACCTGACCCTCGACCACCGCCAAAGCCAACTGGTGCAATGGCTGGCGAGCAGCCCGGTGGACGATCCGCTGATCGTCCAGCAAGGTGCGGTATTGTTGCTGGCCAGCCTCAATCTCGCACAACCGCCGGCGGGCAAGCGCCTGCCGTATGCCGCGTTCAATGCGCATATCCAGCGGCACGCCGCGCACCCGTTGCAAGTGGCAGATCTGGCGAAGATCGCCGACCTGTCCGTCGCCCGCCTGCATGCGCGGTTTGTGGCGGAATGCGGGCAGACGCCGATGGACTACATCCGCAGCCGGCGCTTGCAGATGGCCCGTGGCTTGCTGCGCGACAGCCAGTTACCCATCGGCGAGATTGCCGTGCGGGTTGGCTATGGTTCGCAAAGTGCTTTTGCCGCGGCGATGTTGCGGGAGTTTGGCAGCTCTCCCGGAGCCATTCGACGAGCGCGGTCTCCTGTAGGAGCTGGCTTGCCTGCGATAGCAGTGGATCAGCTAATAATTGATTGACTGACCCTCCGCTATCGCAGGCAAGCCAGCTCCCACATTTGATCTCCTCGGCTTTTGAAACAAGAGTCCTGCGACAAAACCCGCGAGCCCGACGACAGACGCGAATGCCTGCAACCCTCTAGACTGCGATCCTGTAAACAACCCGTTGCCTAAGGATCGCAATGACTCCCCGCACAGCCCTCGGCGCCCTGCATATCGGCGCATTGATGTTTGGCCTCACCGGCGTGTTCGGCAAACTGGCGGCCGCTTCGCCGGCGATTATCGTGTTCGGCCGCGCCGCGTTCGCGGTGATTGCCCTGGCGATCTTCGCGCGTTTTGCCAGCAACACCACCTGGCAAAAGCTGCAAGCCCGGGACTGGCGCCGCCTGCTGGTCAGCGGCCTGCTGTTGGCCGCGCATTGGGTGAGTTTCTTTATTGCGGTAAAGATTGCAGGCGTGGCCATCGCCACCCTGGGCTTCACCACCTTCCCGGCATTTACCGTGATCCTCGAAGGCCTGATTTTCCGCGAGCGGATCCGCGCCAATGAAATCCTGCTGGTGGTGCTGGTGAGCATCGGGCTGGTGCTGGTCACCCCGGACTTCAACCTCGCCAGCCAAGCCACCAGCGGCCTATTGTGGGCGGTCGGTTCCGGTTTGCTGTTCTCGCTGCTGTCATTGAACAACCGCGCCAGCGGGCGCATTCCGCCAGTGCAGGCCGCCTTGTGCCAGAACGTAGTGGTGGCGCTGTGCTTGTTCCCGGTCGCGGCGCCCGGGCTGTCCGAAGTGCGTGCGCTGGACTGGCTGTGGATCGGCTTGCTCGGGGTGTTCTGCACCGGCCTGGCGCATAGCCTGTTTGTCGCCAGCCTCGCGGTGCTCAAGGCGCGCACCGCAGCGGTGGTATTCGCCATGGAGCCGGTGTACGGCATCACGGTGGCCTGGCTGCTGTTTGCCGAAACCCCGACCTTGCGCATGCTGATGGGCGGCGCGCTGATCATTGTCGCCATCGTAGTGTCCGGGCTGATGGGCAGCGCCAAACCCGCCAAGCAACCCGCCACTGCGGCCTGATCTATACTTTGTGGGTCCGTGACAGTGTGTGGTCGTTCAACGGATCCAGACTTCTCGACGACAGCCCGGGTGCTTTTTGAAGTTGCTGCAAGCGAGTGGTCATTCCATCAACGCGATGCAGGGGTTGCACCATGGAAATCTTCATCAGCCTGGTTCTTCAGATCATCAGCGGCGCCATCGGCGGGCAGATCGCAGGCCTTGGCAAACACAGCCTGGGCACCGGGCTCAATACCCTGGTCGGCGGGGTTGGCGGCCTGGTATTGGGCCAACTCGTCTCGCTGATTACCGGTACTGAAACGGCCACTGACCTGACGCTGGCCGCCCTGGCCAGCAACATCATCGGCGGCGGGGTCGGCGGGTTGGTGCTGACGGTGGTCGTCAGTTGGATCAAACAGCGCATGGCCAGCAAATAGCCGTCTTTATTGCACGCGGTCGTTATGCCCCAGGTCCCGTTGCGGGTCGATCTGGTCGCGCACCCGTTGCTTGAGCACCTTGGCTTCCGGGAAGCCACCGTCGGCCTTGCGCTCCCAGATCTGCACACCGTCGCAGGTAATCCGAAACGCGCCGCCGGTAGCCGGTTCCAGAGCCACTTTGCCCAGGTCATCGGCAAAGGTGCTCAACAGTTCCTGGGCCAGCCAGGCGGCGCGCAACAGCCACTGGCACTGGGTGCAATAGGTGATGACAATTTCGGGTTTGGCCGCTGACATGAATTGACAGGCTCCTGCTTGGCGGGTTGAAAGGATCGAGTGGCTATAATACCGGCCTTTATCGCCCAGCCTTGAGATTGATGATGCGCCGCCTGTTGTCCTGCCTGTTGCTGTGCCTGTTCCCTGTCCTCGTCCAAGCCGTCGAAAACCCGCGCCCGAAGATCGGCCTGGTGCTCTCCGGCGGCGCCGCCCGTGGCCTGGCACACATTGGCGTGCTCAAGGCCCTGGAAGAGCAAGGCATCCACATCGATGCAATCGCCGGCACCAGCATGGGCGCGGTGATTGGCGGGCTGTACGCCTCGGGCTACAAGATCGACGAGCTGGAAAAACTCGCGCTGAACATCGACTGGAAACTCGCCCTGTCCGATGCGCCGCCACGGGAAGACGTGCCGTTCCGGCGCAAGCAGGATGACCGGGATTTCCTGGTCAAACAGAAACTCAGCTTCCGTGACGACGGCAGCCTCGGCCTGCCACTGGGGGTGATCCAGGGCCAGAACCTGGCCTTGCTGCTGGAAAGCATGTTCGCCCACACCAGTAACGTGCGGGATTTCGACAAGCTGCCGATCCCCTTCCGCGCCGTGGCCACCGACATTACCAGCGGCGAAAAAGTGGTGTTCCGCAAAGGCCACTTACCCCAGGTGATCCGCGCCAGCATGTCGATCCCGGCGGTGTTTGCCCCGGTGGAACTGGACGGCCGGCTGCTGGTGGACGGCGGCATGACCGATAACATCCCTCTGGATGTGGCGCGGGAAATGGGGGTCGATATCGCCATCGTCGTCGACATCGGCACCCCGCTGCGCACACGCAAGCAACTCAATACCGTAGTGGACGTACTCAACCAGTCCATCACCCTGATGACCCGGCGCAACTCCGAGGAACAACTCAAGGCCCTGGCGCCCCGCGACGTGCTGATCCAGCCGCCGTTGGCCGCCTACGGGGTAACGGACTTCGGGCGGGCCAAGGACATGATCGACGCCGGCTACCGCGCCACCCGCGCCCTCGACGTACGCCTGGCCCACCTGCGCCCGGCCGAGCCGGTAGACCCTTCGCTGGTGGCCGCCCGCACGCCTGGCGAGCGCAACCCGGTGATCACCGCGATCAAGGTGGAGAACGACTCCAAGGTGGGCGACGAGGTGATCCGCTACTACATCCGCCAGAACCTCGGCGAGCCGCTGGACCTGGCCCGCCTGCAAACCGACATGGGCACCCTGTACGGCCTGGATTACTTCGAGCAGGTGCAATACCGCGTGGTGAAAAAGGGCAAGGACAACACCCTGGTCATCAGCGCCCGGGGCAAACGCAGCGGCACCGACTACCTGCGCCTGGGCCTCAACCTGTCGGATGACATGCGCGGCGACAGCGCCTTCAACCTCGGCGCCAGCTACCGCATGAACGGCATCAACCGCCTCGGCGCCGAATGGCTGACGCGGGTGCAGATTGGTGACAAGCAGGAACTGTACAGCGAGTTCTATCAACCGATGGACACCGGCTCGCGCTACTTCGTCGCGCCCTATATCAGTGCCCAGGCGCAGAACGTTGAACTGATTGAAGACAACAACCCGATCTCCGAGTACCGCCTGGAACGCTATGGCTTCGGGCTGAACGTGGGCCGGCAGATCGGCAACAGCGGCGAGATTCGTTTCGGCGTGGGCGAGGCCTGGGGCAAGGCGGACGTGCGCATTGGCGACCGGGATTCGCCGAGCATCAACTTCAGCGAAGGCTTCTACGAACTGAAGTACTCCTTCGACTCGTTCGACAACGTGTACTTTCCCCACACCGGTGAAGACATCGGCCTGGCCTTCCGTGAGTTCGAACCGGGGCTGGGCTCCGACCAGCGCTATCGGCAGTGGGAGTTCAAGCTGGACAAGGCCATGAGCAGCGGGCCGGACACACTGATCCTCGGCGGGCGCTATGGGCGTACGCTGGACCAGTCGGACGTGGTGATTTCCAGCTTCCTGCTGGGGGGCGCGCGGCAGTTGTCGGGATTCCGCGAGGATGCGATTGCCGGGCAGAACATCAGCCTGATGCGCGCGGTTTACTATCGCCGGCTGACGCCACGGTCTTATCTGCCGCTGGATTTCCCGTTGTACCTCGGGGCGTCACTGGAACGTGGGCGGGCGTGGAACAACGACAATGAGTACGACAGCGGGTACATCAACGCCGCCAGTATTTTCCTGGGGTTTGATACACCGCTGGGGCCGTTGAATTTCAGTTATGGGTTTAACGATGACAACCAGAAGGCGGTGTATTTGAACCTGGGGCAAACGTTCTAGCTACACCACAGAACCCGATGTGGGAGCTGGCTTGCCTGCGATAGCGGTGTATCAGACACAGATGTGCTGGCTGACCCACCGCTATCGCAGGCAAGCCAGCTCCCACATTTTTTGATCTTCGGCGTATCGGGGATCAGGACTTCTCGAGGTTCCCGAGGATGTGCTCATGAACCCGCATGCACACCCGCAAATCCTCTTCATCGACGCCCACAAACAGCTCATGGCGCAAGGCCGTGGCGATGGTTTCGATCTGTTCGATCAATGGCTTCGCGGTGTCACACAGCACGATACGCTTGGCGCGGCGGTCTTCCACCACGGCCTGGCGTTCCACCAGGCCCTGGCCTTCCAGGCTGTCGAGCAAACGGGCCAGGGTAGGCCCTTCTACCCCGACGCTCTGCGCCAGCTCACGCTGGGTAGGCGGCTCGGTAAAACGGGCCAGATGCAGCAGCACCAGCCAGCGTGCCTGGGACAGGCCCAAACCTGCCAGGCGACGATCCAGCTCGGCACGCCAACCTCGGGACATCTGTGCCAACTGCATGCCAAAACGGTGTTGATCGGTTAACGGCATAAAAAACTCATGGGTTAGACTGAAAATAAAGTGTGGCTAATTATTAGTCAGCTAAGCATGACCCATGCCAGTAGGCAAGACCTGGTATGTACTGTTTCGTTACATTGTCCTAACTACGGCATCAAATCTCGAATTCAGACTGCAAAGCAGCCCTGACGCAGTACAAGACACCCTCGGGAACACGGCCGGTAAACAGTGGCGCGATCTCGGAAACAGGTGGCAATTCGCCTTCCCCATCCAGGAACGCATCCTGGATTTCGCCGAGCAAATCTTCCGGCAAATCAAGGGCCTGCTCCAATGACAACTGCTGCTTGCCGATGGACTCGGCGAGCAAGGTGTAGACGTTCTTTTCCGAGCACTGCAACTGCCCGGCGATCTGGATCGGGGTCATGCCGGCACGAGCGAGGCTGATCAGCTCGTGGCGAATATCGGCGACCTCTTTCGGCGCCTCCACCTGGCCGCCGAGCACTTCGAGGAAGGCCTGGCCATAACGCTCCAGCTTGCGCGCACCCACACCGCTGACCCTGGCCATTTCGCCCAGGGTAGTGGGATGGTCGCGGAGCATCTCCAGCAAGGTGGAGTCGGGGAAGATGACGTAAGGCGGCACGCTGTGTTCCTGGGCGAGCTTTTTACGCAGCGCGCGCAAGGCTTCCCACTGTTCGCGCTCTTCGAAGCGCACCAGTTGGCTGGCCTGGCTGGTGCTGGATTTGGCGGTGGTCTGCGGCTTGAGGTCGCGGCGCAGCTCCAGGCTGACTTCGCCCTTGAGCAGTGGCCGGCAACTGTCGTTCAGGCGCAGGCCGCCGTAGCCTTCCAGGTCGATATCCACCAGGCCGCGGGCGACCATCTGCCGGAACAGCGAGCGCCATTCGCCTTCGGCGCGAGCCTTGCCGACGCCGTAGACCGAGAGTTTTTCGTGGCCGAAGCTGCGGATCTTTTCGTTGTCCTTGCCCAACAACACATCCACCAGATGGCCGACGCCATAGCGCTGGCCGGTGCGGTAGATAGCCGACAGCGCCTGGCGCGCCGGCTCGGTCGCGTCCCAGGTCTGCACGCCGTCCACGCAGTTGTCGCAGTGGCCGCAGGGCTCGGGCATGTCTTCGTCGAAGTACGCGAGCAAGGTCTGGCGACGGCAGCGGGTTTCTTCGCACAGCGACAGCATGGCGTCGAGCTTGTGCTGTTCCAGGCGCTTGTGGCGCTCGTCGCCTTCGGAGTTCTGCAGCATCTGCTTGAGCATCACCACGTCTTGCAGGCCGTAGACCATCCAGGCATCCGCGGGCAGGCCGTCACGGCCGGCACGCCCGGTTTCCTGGTAGTACGCCTCGAGGGACTTGGGCAGGTCCATGTGGGCCACGAAGCGCACGTTGGATTTGTCGATGCCCATGCCGAACGCGATGGTGGCGACCATGATCAGGCCTTCCTCATTGAGGAAGCGCTTCTGGTGGTAAGCCCGCAGGTCATTGGGCAGGCCGGCGTGATACGGCAGCGCCGGGTAGCCTTGTTCACTGAGGAACGCGGCGACCTCATCCACCTTCTTGCGCGACAGGCAGTAGACAATGCCGGCGTCGCTGCGCCGATCGGAGAGAAACGCCAGCAACTGCTTGCGCGGCTGTTCCTTGGGCACGATGCGGTAAAAAATATTCGGCCGGTCGAAGCTTGAGAGGAAACGCTCGGCGTCCTGCAGGTGCAGGCGGTCGACGATTTCTTCGCGGGTGCGTTTGTCGGCGGTGGCGGTCAGGGCGATGCGCGGGACGTTGGGGAACAGCTCCGCCAGTTGGCCCAGTTGCAAGTATTCACGCCGGAAGTCGTGGCCCCATTGGGACACGCAGTGAGCTTCGTCGATGGCGAACAGGGCGATTTCCAGGCTCTGCAGGAACGCCAGCATCCGCGGCTGCACCAGGCGCTCGGGCGCCAGGTAAAGCATCTTCACTTCGCCACGCTTGATCCGTGCGGCGAGGTCGCGCTGCTGTTCGGCGCTGAGGGTGGAGTTCAGCGAAGCGGCAGCCACGCCGAGTTCTTCAAGGGTGGCCACCTGGTCGTCCATCAAGGCGATCAACGGCGATACCACCACCGCGAGGCCGTCGCGCAGCAAGGCCGGCACCTGGAAGCACAGCGACTTGCCGCCACCGGTAGGCATCAGTACCAGGGCGTCGCCGCCGTTGGCCACGCGCTCAATGATCGCACCCTGGCGGCCACGAAAACTGTCGTAGCCGAAGATGTCCTTGAGGACGCGTTGAGCCTGCTCGAGCATGAAAAACTCCAAATATCGCCGAAATCCCTCTGTACAGGCTGGTCGAAAAAGCGCGCTTGAGCGGGAAATAATCCGTAAGCGAACTTTTCCCGCGACTGGCGCTTGGCCTGTAGGGGCATCACAAAACGCGGCAGTATACCCGAGGGTCACCCGGCAAAGGGTGCCATTGAGGATATAGCCGGGACGGGAGATGCTGACGTTGCATTCCGTCAGATAGACCCATTTGATCCCTTCGCGGGCAAGCCCGCTCCCACAGAATCTGTGCTGCGGCTGGCCTGGGCGCTCAAGAAAGCCTAGAATTGCCCATCGTTTATTCCCAAGGTAGTCCGTCAATGTCCTTCGCTGAGCAACTAACCCGCCTGCAAGCCTTCCTCGATGCCGATGAGCTGCACGACGAGGCGCTGGACTACGTGGCCGCCCACGGCTATCTGACCGCGCTGTCGATCTGCTCCGACGTCGTGCCCGACCGTGAATGGATCGACGCCCTGTTCTCCGAAGAGCCTCACTACAGTGACGCCGCCCAGCGCGAAGAAATCGAATCCACCTTGCTGGCCCTCAAGGCTCACATCGGCCGTCAACTGGCTTCCGATGAAGAGTTCGAACTGCCTTGCGACCTGGACCTGGGTGAAGACCCGGACGACTCCGAACTGCGCGGCTGGTGCATCGGCTTCATGGAAGGCGTGTTCCTGCGAGAAGAGGCCTGGTTCGAGACGGCTGAAGAAGAAGTCAGCGAAATGCTGCTGCCGATCATGGTCGGTTCCGGCCTGTTCGACGAGCAACCTGAATTCTCCGACATTGCCTCGGACGCCAACCTGATGGACGACATGATCGTTCAGATCCCGGAAGCGCTGACCGCCCTGTACCTGCTGTGCAACGCACCTGACGAAAAGCCGGCGATCCTCAAGCCTCGCCACCACTAAGACCGTTGCCCGTGGCGCCCATGGGCAACCGCTCTGTGATCACGCGCTACGTTCTGCTGGCCATCGGCTGGTTGAGCGTGGCGCTCGGGGTGATCGGCATCTTCCTGCCGGTACTGCCCACGACGCCCTTCCTTCTGCTGGCTGCCGCCTGCTTTGCCCGTAGCTCCCCGCGCTTCTACCAATGGCTGGTGGAACACCAGCGCCTGGGGCCGTGGATTCGTGACTATCTGGATGGCAACGGGATTCCGCTCAAGGGCAAGGTGTATGCCATTGGGTTGATGTGGGTGAGTATCGGGTTTTCCTGCTACCTGGTGCCGCTGATCTGGGCGCGGGGGTTCATGCTGACCAGTGCGGTGTTGGTGACGGTGTATATTTTGCGGCAGAAGACGCTGCCCAAGGCACCGCAGGACTGATGTGAAACCTGGTTTGTGTGGGAGCTGGCTTGCCTGCGATAGCGGTGTGTCAGCCAACACATCCATGCCTGATACACCGCTATCGCAGGCAAGCCAGCTCCTACAGTTTGATCGCTCCAGAGGGATTAGCGCATCGGCGGCAAGCCATACGCCGCCAGGTCAAACTCCGCCAGCTTGCGAATGATCTGGTCGGCATGCGCGTACTTGCTGTCCGCCATCGCTTCATCCGGCACCGCAATCGCGGTCATGTGCGCAGCCTTGGCCGCCGTCACGCCAAACGGCGAATCCTCAAACACCAGGCAATCCTCAGGCGCTACACCCAACCGGCGTGCAGCCGTGAGGAAGATATCCGGCGCAGGCTTGGCCGCCCCCACTTCCGGGTCATCCGCTGTCACGATGGTGTCGAACAGCCCAAACCACTCACGGTGCAACGTGGTCTTGTGGCCAAACGAGTTGCGCGACGAGCTGGTGCCCACGGCAATCGGAATGTTATGCGCCTTCAAGTGCCGCACCAGCGCTTCAGCGCCCGGCATGCCCAAGGCCTTGGGGAAACGCTCGCTCATCAGCGGCTCGCGGATCACCAGGAATTCTGCAGGCGTGATCGGCAGGTCCAGCGCCTTGACAACGTAGTCGGCCAGGTCCTGGGCACCGCGACCAATGATGTGCTGCTTGATCCCCCAGTCATAGGTACGGCCGTAGCGTTCGGCGATGATCTGTGTGACTTCGGTGTAGATGCCTTCTGTGTCCAGCAACAACCCGTCCATATCGAAAATCACAGCCTTGATCGGGACAGCGGTACGCGGTGCATTCATCACTACAGATCCGTGGGCAAAGAACTAAAAGGATTCAGCACAATAACGGCCCGCCTGCGCTGCAAGCAACCGTTAAAGGTCGGTATTGATAATTAATCTCAACTAACTTGCCGTCGCGGCGCTTTCGGCTCTGATCCTACGTCACCCAGGAAGCCAACAGCGCAGCCAAGTTCTTCAAGCCCGACAGCGAAGTGTTCAACACCTCCAGCGACACCGAATCCGTGCTGCCCTCGCCCGACCAGGCGCTGGAGTTGACCTACCGCTACACCGACGGTGAATATGGCGAAGTGATGCCGTCCCAGGTAATCCGCAATACCTCCGGCAGCGTGCCGCAATGGCAGCCCGGCACCATGCGCATCAACGCCTACACCGTGCGCTACACCTTCAAGCCCGAAGACAACCCGTTGATTGATTTCAGCGCCAACGCCTGGACCACCAAGGTCCAGAGCTAAGCGTTCAACGGCCTGGTGACGGTGACGCCTTTGTACGGCCATGACGACGACGCCGACCCGCTCGGTGAAACCTACCAGGACGCGTTGCGCAACCGCACCAAGGACAAGCGTTGGGGCATGGACCTGAACAACACCTCGCGCTTCGACTGCTGGCGCATCTGGAGCGATTCAAACGTTACCCGCAAAACGCCCGGGATCGTGGTGACCGCGGCGTGGCGTACTTGCGGTTTGAAATCGACAGCAACGGGAAGGTGCTGAGTGCGAGCATTGTTCGCTCGGCGGGTTTCGCGGAGTTGGACGCGGCGACGCTGGACATGATCAGCCGCTCCTCCCCCGTACCGCGCCCGCCGCAGGGCAGCAAACTGCGGTTTACGGTACCGGTGGTGTTTGCAAAATAAGTCGTCATGCAACGCAACAGTTTTAAAAGCTGCGTTTTGCAGCAGCGGTCTAGGGTTTGTAGAGACACGTAACCTGCAGCTCATCTGCTGGTTAAAATACCTCTTGCAAGACTTATAAAAGACTTATTAATCTCTGATGAACTCAATCCTTTGGACCCGTAAAGCAGTGAAGCAGTTATTGCGCTTGCATTCACAACATCAAAGGCAAGTTCGCGATGCAGTGTCTGCTCTCGAATACATGCCTGATGTCGCCAACGTCAAAACGCTGGTGAACCACAGCAAGGGTTATCGATTGCGTGCAGGCAACTATCGAGTACTTTTCGACTGGGACGGGGAAATCCATGTGATCAGCATTCAAGAGGTAAAGAAACGTGACGAACGTACCTACTGACATACAAATCATTAACGACCTCGAGGGGAACCCTGCCTTTGTGGTGATCCCTTATGAGCAATACTTGGCTCAGCAGAACCACCAGGATCTCATTCCACATGCGGTCGTCAGCCGTATCGTAGAGGGTGCCACGCCCATCCGGGCCTGGCGCGAACACCTCAACCTGACACAAGAGGAAGTAGCCAAACGCCTTGGCATTTCCCAACCGGCGTATGCCCAACAGGAGGCGGTCAACAAACCGCGTAGGGCGACACGGGAAAAGATTGCAAAGGCATTCGGCATCAACGCAGATCAGTTGGAACTATAAGACTTACTCAGGAAAATCAGCGCCCTCGGTCACGTCAGCCCACGCATCAAAATCCGTACTCAGCGCCTTCACTTTGACCCGCGCAAAGTTCAGCGCAGCCTTGCCCAGCAGCAAGCGCAATGGCGGCTGTTCAGCCTCCACCGCCTTGACGATGGCAATCGCCGCGCGCACCGGATCACCCGGCTGCTTGCCGCTGTAGTTGCGGACCATGTTGGCCCGAGCCACTGCCGTCTCCTTATAGTCGGCAATCCCGTGAGCCGCCTCGTTGGCCGAACGCCCGGCCCAATCAGTGCGGAACGGACCTGGCTCGACCAGCAACACTTTGATCCCCAGCGGCGCGACCTCCTGGGCCAACGCCTCGGAAAGGCCCTCGACCGCAAACTTGGTCGCGTTGTAGAAACTCAGCGACGGGAACGCCGCAATGCCGCCAACCGACGAAATGTTCACCACGGTGCCTGAACGCCGGGCGCGCATGCCGGGCAAGGCCGCGCGGGTCATGGCGCTCAAGCCCCACACGTTGATTTCGAACATGTTGCGCACATCATCCAGGTCGCTTTCTTCGAAGGAGCCGAAATAGCCGACACCGGCGTTGTTGACCAGCACATCGATATGCCCGAAGCGCGCTTCAGCCGCTTTGACAGCCGCCTCGACCTGGGCCTGGTCGGTCACGTCCAGCTTCAGGACCAGGGCGTTATCTTCGTGGCCGGCGACGATATCCTGCACCTGTTGCGGATTACGCGCGGTCACCACGGTCGGGTAGCCGAGGCTCAAGGTGTGCAACGCCAGTTGGCGGCCGAAACCGGTGGAGCAGCCCGTGATGAACCAGACGGGTTTTGCGGTGGAAGTCGTCATAAAGGGCCAATCCTCGTGTGTGTAGGAAAAGTATGCGCGCCGCAGTTCTTGCTAAAAAGATGCATAATCCGCAAGGCCCTTTCGGAAATACCACACAATGGATACGCCCGATTTCCAGCAACTGCGCCTGTTTTTGCAGGTTGCCCGCTCGAAAAGCTTCACCCAGGCAGCCGACGCCAGCAGCCTCTCGGTGTCGACCGTCAGCCATCGCGTGCGCGCCCTGGAGAAACAGCTGGGTGTGCAATTGCTCAACCGCACCACCCGCAGCGTCAGCGTGACCGAAGCCGGCGAGCAGTTGATCCAGAAGATCACGCCGCTGCTGGAAGAACTGCAAACCAGCCTGCACAGCGTAGCCGCTGCCACGGTCGACGCCGCCGGCACCTTGCGCCTGAACATTCCCTCCACTGCCAGCAGAATGGTCCTGCAACCGTTACTCCAGCGTTTCCTACGCAAATACTCGGGGATCAATCTGGAAGTGGCGGTGGACAACAGCCTGGTGGACATCGTCGCCCAGGGTTTTGACGCGGGCATCCGTTACGACCACGTGCTGGCCGAAGACATGGTGGTGGTGCCGGTGGCGACGCAGCTGCGATTCGTCATCGTGGCGACGCCGGAGTATTTGCAGGGGCGCAAGCTGCCTACTCATCCCCACGATTTGCTCGAGCATGAGTGCGTCAACTACCGCAGTGCGCAGACCGGCTCGCTGCACCGCTGGGACTTTGAAAAAGCTGGCAAGCAAATGCGGGTCACGGTAAAAGGCCGGCTGGCGACCAATGACGTGGAGTTGATGGTGCGGGGCGCGCTGGATGGATTTGGCTTTGCCTACGTGGCCCGCTCCAGCGTCGAGCAGTACCTGCAACGCGGTGAGCTGGTGGAGGTTTTGGACGACTGGATTGCCCACAGTGCGCTGTATTTGTATTACTTCAACCGTACGAACACGCCGAAGAAATTGCGGGTGTTTATCGAGTTCCTGAAGGAAGAATTCGGGACCTGATCCATTCACAAAGCGAACCCCATCATGCTCTACCGTTTTGCCGCCGACGGCCTGGTGCTGTTTCATTTGTCGTTCATTTTGTTTGTGCTGTTTGGCGGGTTGCTCGCACTTAAATGGCGGCCGGTCATGTGGCTGCACTTGCCTGCTGCCGCGTGGGGCGTTGCGGTGGAGGTGTTCCACCTGCCCTGCCCGCTGACCCGCTGGGAAAATCTGTTTCGCCATTTGGCCGGGCAGGACGGTTATGGCGGCGGGTTTATCGAGCACTACATCCTGACCCTGATCTACCCGGCCGGGCTGACGCCGCAGATCCAGCTGGGGCTGGGCGCGCTGGTGCTGTTAATCAATATCGCGGTGTATGTGCGATTGATCAGGCGCCGTTAGGCAGGCAGCCAATGCCCGCCAACGTCGCCTCGACGGCCTCATCCAAAGGCGTGTGCGGTTCGCTGCCCAATGTCTGTACCAGGAGGCGGTTATCCATGCGCACCTCGGTTTGCCACAGGTAACGCATTTCCTGCATCTCACGGAAGGTGGTGACAAAGGGTGCGGCCAGTTTCAGCAGCCACCATGGGAAAGCACGTACAGCAGGTTGCTGGCCGGTCCTGCGTGACACCACTCGCTGAATCGCCTGGCTCATCTGCCGGCCATCGGCGTCGATATGGCCCGCCATATGAAAACGGGCAAAGGCATCCAGAGAGTCTCGGCGTGCAATCAACGCCACCATGGTGCTCGCCACGTCAGGCAGATAGGCCCACTGATGCCCCACGCCGGGCGTGCCTGGATAAGTCACGCTGGTCACCGGCTTTGCGGGCCTGACCAAGCCTTGGGAAAACCAGCTGCTGCCGGCCTTGGCACCGAAAAAATCGCCAGCCCGCACGATCAATACCCGAGCGCCGTGCTGGCTGGCCTCGCGCAAACGCTGCTCCATCTCCACCCGGATCGCGCCCTTGCGGGTACGCGGGTTCTGGGGTGAGTCCTCTTCTAACCGCGCAAATGCATCGGGACCGTAGTTGTAAACCGTGCCCGGCAAGACAATCGTCGCCCCTTCAGCGATAGCCGCCGCAATGCTGTTGTCGATCATCGGCAACACCAGCTCCGCCCAGCGCTGATAGCCGGGCGGGTTCACCGCATGCACGATCACCGAACAGCCCTTCGCCGCCGCAACAACCTCCTCACGATTCAGCGCATCGCCTTTTATCCATATGAAATCGGCGCTCTGTTTGTGGGCCTTATCCACATCCCTCGTCAGGGCGCATACCTGCCAACCGGCGGCAAACAGCTGCCGCGCCACCTCACCACCAATCCCGCCTGTCGCGCCCAACACCAGAACCTTGTTCATGCTTTTTCCCCTGAGGGTTACTTGATGGGGCGATTCTGTTCGTCGCCGGGCTATAGAGGAATTGCCGAAGATCATCCAGACGCTATACATTTATGCATGGCATCGAATATTGGTTGGGAGCTTTACCGGTCATTCCTCGGCGTACTCAAGGAGGGATCACTGTCGGGGGCCGCACGGTTGCTCGGCATTACGCAGCCCACGGTGGGCCGGCACATCGCTGCGCTGGAGAAAGCCCTGGGTGTCGTCCTGTTCACCCGCTCCCCCAGCGGCCTGCTGCCCACGGCCGTCGCCCTCACCCTGCGCACCCACGCCGAGACCATGGAAACCACCGCCGCCGCCCTCGAACGTGCCGCTTCACCTCAAGGCCCGGAAGTGCGAGGCGTGGTGCGGGTGTCTGCCAGCGAAGTGATCGGCGTGGAAGTCCTGCCGCCGATCATCACCCGCCTGCGCCAACAGCACCCGCACCTCAAGGTCGAACTGGTACTGAGCAACCGCCTGCTGGACCTGCTGCAACTGGAAGCCGACATCGCCGTGCGAATGGTCCGACCCAGCCAGGAACAACTGCTGGCAAAACGTATCGGTGTTATCGAAGTCGGCCTGCACGCACGCAACGACTACCTGCAACAACACGGCACACCCCAGAGCCTGAACGACCTCACAGCCCACTCAGTCATCGGCTACGACCAGGAAAGCGCCTTCATCCGCAGCCTGGCCGTCAAAGGGTTCGAGCGCAGCGCGTTTTCACTCAGCAGCGACAGCGACCTCGCACAACTGGCCCTGATCCGCGCCGGCGCCGGCATCGGCGGCTGCCAAGTCAAACTGGCCCGGCAAGACGCCCGCCTGAGCCGGGTCCTGCCCGACGCATTCGCCCTGCAACTGGACACCTGGGTCACCATGCACGAAGACCTGCGCAACAGCCCGCGTTGCCGCGTCACCTTTGATGCCCTGGTGGCCGGTTTGCAGCATTACGTACAGGATTGAGACAGCTTCGCTGGTGAAGAATCAGAGTCCCTCAACCCCTTCATAGACGCCCCCATGTCCGAAGCCTTCGAAGTCCCCAGCCCCCACGAAAAACACGTCGAACACACCACCGAACATGCCCACGGTCGCGGGGACAATTTTGCCAGCCGCATTGCCGTGATGACCGCCATCATGGCCACCGTGGGCGCCATGCTCAGCTACCAGGCCGGCTCCACCGAAAGCGAAGCGGCGATGGACAAAAACAACGCCGCCATCTTCAAGACCGAAGCCGCCAACCAGTGGAACTACTACCAGGCCAAATCCAGCCGGCAGAACCTTGCGGAGCTGGCGACGCATATTCCGGGCGTTGATGCCAAGCACTACACCGATGAGATCGAGCGTTATAAAACCCAGAAGGAAGAGGTGCGCAAACAGGCGGAAAAGCTTGAAGCGACGTCGAAGGAATGGGATGAAAAGTCAGAGCAGGCACTGCATCAACATCACCGCTGGGCACAGGCGATGACCGCGATTCAGATCGCGATTTCGTTGGCGGCGATTACGTTGCTGACAAGGAAGGAATGGTTGAAGCGCATGGCGTATACCGCTGGGGGTGTGAGTGTGGTGCTGGGTGGGATGGCGTGGTTGCATATTTGAGAGCTGGATTCTCATCGCCCCTCGAAAGCAGAAATACGACGTCACGTATCGTCGTATTTCGCTGATAGCTATCACCAAACCAAACCGACTATAAAACTCGCCATCGCTCGCAACCTGGAAAGTTGACTATTGATGGGAGAAAACGAATTCAGTCAGTGCGTCTCGGATGCCAGAAGCGCTGAAACGTTGAACACCTCACTGAATGATTACTTCGCGGCAGAATGCCTTCAGATCTTCGCTCAAGTGGAGGACCTGTTTCTCTACCAGACCAGCAGTACCAAATACCTGACTGAGTTAATGCCGGAAGTGAGCCTCGGCACCAAATTTGTCGGCCTTGAGGTTGAGAAAATCTATTCCGATACGGAGGTTTATACCTTTCGTACGGAAGGGATGAATGGAAACTACTTCTCCGTGATGGTGAAGCCAAAAAAGGTTTGGATTGATGTAAGTTGGGTTGAGCCAGGCAGAGGTGGTAACGGTATATACGCCGCTGTGGGGGCCTTCGCAGCCAATACAAAGCGCGAATTTATCGGCGACCCGGACGGGCTATCGGACATAGCAACGCGCCGCAGAACCGATGCAATGCTTTCATCCGCGCTCAAACACAAAACAACTGACCATGTCCGACCACATCTGCGACAAATTGACGGTGATGAACAACTGGGCATTCCGTCGCTGAGCTGGGTTGACGGTGACACGCTTGGCAATATCCAGCGTATGATTAAAACGACCTATGAATCCCTGACCTTCTACGTGCCGGAGGTACGAAATGCTTATTACGACTTCGCAAACAAAACCTTCCGAGACACTGCGGGCCGACAGCTTCTGGATGGAAATCTGGCAAAGTGGAGCTTTGAGCATCCAGGAAGCCGAAAGGCGGGCGCAGGGCTCGCGACGCTTAAAAGAGGCCTACTCGTCGGTACCCTTCTACGCGAAGAAGGCAGCTCGAGACTCTCAATTCTGGAGCAAATTTTACGCGAGCCGCGTGAATTCGTAGAAAAAGGCAATCTTGCGGGAATCTTCTACTGACCATCTGATGCCCGCTCCTCCCTAACTCACTCATATTCACCAGCCTCCTCGCGCCAGAAAACATCGGCATATTCTGGCATATCGGCTTGGGGTCCCACCTCTACTCGCTATATAGTAAAACGCATAACGCCTGACACTATAAAGCCGAGGAAAAGCCGGTGACCGCACAATCATCCAAGGAAGCTGTGGGCGTCGCCTACAGCATCGACTCAATGCGCTACGCCCAGGCCATGACCTGGCGCGCCATCGAACCACTGTCCAAACTCATCCGCCCCGGCATGCTCGAATCCGAAGCGCGCGAACTCGGCAAAAAAGTCCTCGCCGACCTCGACATGCAACGCATCTGGCACCCGCTGCTGGTGCGCTTTGGTGCCAACACCCTCAAAACTTTCAAGGAACGCTCCGACGGCGACCCGGTTCTGGGGGAAAACGACATCTACTTCATCGACATGGGCGCCGTGTGGCAAGGGCATGAAGGGGATGCCGGGGCGACATTCAGCACCGGTAGCAATCCCGAGATGGCCGCGTGCGCGAGCGCAGCGAAAGAATTGTTTGACCGGGTTGAACAGCGCTGGAGGAACGACAAAGTCGTCGGCCTGGATCTGTATCGTTATGCCGAAGAGCAAGCGAAGGAAATGGGTTGGGTGTTGAACCTGGACATCAAAGGGCACCGCGTCAGCGATTTTCCCCATGCGATTTATCGTGGTGGTGATCTTGGGGATTTTGACCAGTATCCGAATGAAGGGCTGTGGATTCTTGAGATACAGATTGCGCATCCGAGCGGAGCTTATGGTGCGTTTTACGAAGATTTGCTGGCTTAACTTTTTCAAGGAATAAAGATGGAACGCTCGACCGAATTTCCCGTGCTGTTGTTTTCCTACGGCACATTGCAGGACAAGGCTGTGCAACTGTCCAACTTTGGCCGGGAGCTGGTGGGTCAGCAGGATGCGATGCTGGGGTACTCGAAAAGCTGGGTGGAGATTACGGACCCTGAGGTGTTGGCGGCCAGTGGCAAGACCCATCATCCGATCGTTGCTCCTAGCGGGCGCAATGAGGACAGTGTTGAGGGGATGGTGTTTCAGATCACTGAGCAGGAACTGGCGGCGGCGGATGCGTATGAGGTGTCGGACTATAAGCGGGTTTCGGTGGGGTTGGCTTCGGGGTTGACGGCTTGGGTTTATGTGCAGGCTTGAGAGCGTGCAGCTCGTCACCCGGGGTGATTTCCTACAGATCAATCGGAAGGCATGCCCTGCCAGGTTTGTGAGGTGGGGCATATAGTTCGCCGGTCGCTCTCAAAGCGACCGGGTTTGGCGACTCGACTATAAAGACGGCAGAAGCCTCCCGGCTAATTTGCGGGATGCTCCTGCGCGCAATAAGCTACCCAATGGTAGCTGTGCGCGGGAGACCTTCGGGTCTGCCGGCATTGTCCGTCTTTTTCCGGTTCGCCAACCCGCGTACAGCTGCCACCTTTTGTTTGGCGACAAATGTGTGGCTACTCTCCTCCTTAAGAGAACGGACATCACATATGAATCAATACATGGCCCTCACCAGCAACGATTGCGAGACACCTGCCCTTTTTGTAGATACCACTGCGCCGCTGGACGTTTTGCTGGACGCTGCTGGTTATCGAATTCGTGCTGTTACGCAAGTTCTTGAAAATCTGGCACTGCGTGCGGAAATCAGCAGCGATACAGTTGTGCTCAGTGACTTTTCACTGCTTTGCTCGATTCCGTTGCGCGATGGTTGTGATTTGCTGGATGTTATAGGGCGGCGTATGGCTACGCAGTGTTCCTAAACCCATTGGCTTAATTTTCCCTGGCACAACCACCTATTCAAACCCCAGAAACCACAAAACCCCTGATTTCTCTCGAAATCAGGGGTTTTGTTTACATCGAATTTGGCGGTGAAGGAGAGATTCGAACTCTCGATACAATTTCTTGTATACACACTTTCCAGGCGTGCTCCTTAAGCCACTCGGACACTTCACCGTATCTCGTCAAACTGATTCAGTCTGTCGAGGCGCGCTAATGTAGTCGAAAGCTTTTCCGATGGCAAAGGTTTTTTTCAGAATTTTCATGCGCTTAGGCGGTTATGCCGTTCCAGCCCTCTGCGGCGCCATGCACACCACGGCGATTCTGCCATTCTCGGGCACTCGCGGCGCTTGTCTATAGTAGCTGCTGCGCCCTGCCGAAGGCCGCCTGCGGGTGGGCATGCGGGAAAAGTCTGACTGGGTAGTCAGTCATGGCGCTTTACCAGGACGGGCGCGGTGGGTAACGTCTGCCGTCTGTCCTTCTATTACAAGCATTACAAGGAATCGCGTCATGAGTGAGTTGATTGCCTACCACCTCGAAGACGGTATCGCGACCCTGACCCTGAGCAACGGCAAGGTGAATGCCATTTCGCCGGCCGTGGTCAGTGCGTTTAATCAAGCGCTGGATCAGGCCGAGAAGGATCGGGCGGTGGTGATCATCACGGGCACGCCGGGGATTTTGTCCGGGGGCTATGATTTGAAGGTGATGACCGCCGGCCCTAAAGAAGCGGTGAGCCTGGTGACGTCGGGTTCCACCCTCGCCCGCCGCCTGTTGTCGCACCCGTTCCCGGTGATCGTGGCGTGCCCCGGGCACGCAGTGGCCAAGGGTGCGTTCCTGTTGTTGTCGGCGGATTACCGGATTGGTGTAGACGGGCCGTTCAGCATTGGCCTGAATGAAGTGATGATCGGCATGACCATGCACCACGCCGGGATCGAGCTGGCACGGGATCGTCTGCGCAAGTCGGCCTTCCACCGCTCGGTGATCAATGCCGAGATGTTTAACCCGCAGGACGCATTGGGCGCCGGGTTCCTGGACAAGGTGGTCGCACCGGAAGAGTTGCAGGCCGCAGCGCTGGAGGCGGCTCGCCAACTGAAGAAGATCAATATGAACGCCCACAAGCACACCAAGCTGAAGGTGCGTAAGGCGCTGCTGGAAGCCCTGGATGACGCGATCATTCAGGATCAGGGGCACTTGGGTTAATCAAACCTGCGCCTGCTGAATCGAAGCCCGACCTTGAGTCGGGCTTTTTCTTACAAAGAATTCTGGATTGCCTACAACCGCTCTAGACAGTGTCTGTCACGTCTTGTTGAAACATGCGCTTAAACATCGCCTATCTCCTGACTCTATAGGGGCAATTGCCGAATACAGTGCACATCCGTACACTGCGCCACCTTTTGTCCCGATGGGCTGTGTCGATGCTTTTTTTGTTACGCATGTTGTTGATGGGCCTGCATTTTATGATTGCGGGCGTGCTGGGCGTGCTGCTGGGGATCTGCCGGCCGTTTAACCCGGACAACAGTCGTTACTGCGCGCGCCTGTATGCCGTGCCGGCGATGTGGCTGTTGCGCCTGCGGGTCAAAGCGGATGTCGACTCGTTGCGCAACAAGCCCAGCAGTTGCGTGATCATCGCCAACCATCAGTCCAACTATGACCTGTTTGTGTTCGGCACGGTGGTGCCCTACCGCACGGTGTGTATCGGCAAGAAGAGCCTGAAGTGGGTGCCGCTGTTCGGCCAGTTGTTCTGGCTGGCGGGCAATGTGTTGATCGACCGGGGCAACGCGCACAAGGCGCGGCGTTCGATGCTGACCACCACCCACACCTTGCAGCACAAGGACACGTCAATCTGGGTGTTTGCGGAAGGCACGCGCAACTTCGGCGAAACCCTGCTGCCGTTCAAGAAAGGCGCGTTCCAGATGGCTATCGCCGCGGGCGTGCCGATTGTGCAGGTGTGTGTCAGCACGTATGTGAAGCAGATGAAGCTCAACCGCTGGAACAGTGGCGATATTCTGATTCGCTCGTTGCCGCCGACTCCTACGAAGGGGCTGACGATGGATGACATGCCGCTGTTAATGCAGACTTGCCGCGAGCAAATGAAAGACTGTATTGAGGCCATGGATCGAGAACTGGAAATGGTCCCCTGTAGGAGCGAGCTTGCTCGCGAAGGACGTTAACGATTACGCGACCTTTCTGGATTAAAGCGCCGCTCTCAGGTTTTTCGCGAGCAAGCTCGCTCCTACAGAGGGCGCGTTCAGGCTAAGCTGCCCAGCAACTGTCATCCAATAAAGAAGCGATCAGCGCCATGGGTAGAGTTGTTGCGGCCGCCGTCTATAGCGCCGGAAAGAAAGTCACCGATATCACCCTCGACGAAGGCGCCGCCTGGGCCGCCAAGCCCGACCACTTTGTGTGGATCGGCCTGGAAGAACCCAGCGCCCTGGAACTGGCCAACCTGCAACGCCAGTTCAACCTGCACGAACTGGCCATCGAAGACGCCCTGGAAAAACACAGCCGCCCCAAGCTTGAAACCTTCGGCGACGCGCTGTTTATCGTGACCTACTCACCGGTGCGCGATAACGGCAAGCTGGAGTTTATCGAGACCCATATCTTTGCCGGCAACGGCTACATCATCACGGCCCGCAACGGCCATTCGGCGTCCTACGGCTATGTGCGCCAACGCTGTGAGGCGCGGCCGCTGTTGCTGGAGCATGGGGAAGATTTCGTACTCTATGCGCTGCTGGATTTTGTCACCGAGAACTACCAGCCCGTGAGCGAGGCGATTCATGCCGAGGTCGATGAGTTGGAGCGCAATGTGCTGTGCAACTCCCTGAATGAACACGACATCCAAAAACTCCACGGCCTGCGCCGCGATGTGCTGCGGCTGAAGCGTTATGTGGCGCCGATGGTGGAAATCAGTCAGGAGCTGCAGAAGCTGAGTTTTCCGTTTATCGACAAGAACATGCGCCCGTACTTTCGCGACGTGCAGATTCACGTCACCCGGCAGATGGAAGACCTGACCACCCTGCGGGACATCGCCAGCCAGACCATCGAGATTGGGGTGTTGCTGGAAGCCCAGCGCCAAAGCGTGGTGCAGCGCAAGTTTGCCGCGTGGGCGGCGATTCTGGCGTTCCCGACGGCGGTGGCCGGGATTTACGGGATGAACTTCCAGAACATGCCGGAGCTGCAATGGCACTACGGCTATTTTGCGGTGCTGGGGTTTATCGCGGTGGGGTGTACGGGGTTGTGGGCCAGTTTCAAGCGTTCAGGCTGGCTGTAACACGCTCTTCAATGTGCAGAAGATCAAACGGTGGGAGCTGGCTTGCCTGCGATAGCATCACCTGGGTTTTACTGAAAAACCGAGGTGTCTGCATCGCAGGCAAGCCAGCTCCTACATTATTGTGCGTCAGGCCGCGCCGGCTTCTGGTTTGTGCGCCACAAACCGCATCATCCATTCCGCTACGGTGACGCCGTGGTGGTCTCGTTCCAGACTGGCCACACCGTTGGTGTAAACCTTCTCCCCCAGGGTTGTCTGAAGAATCTCCAGCAACTCGCGGGAATAGTCGTGGATAAATTCCGGGTGGCCCTGGAAGCACAGCACCTGGTCTTCAATGTGGTACGCCGCAAACGGGCAGAATTCGCTGGACGCGATCACGGTGGCGTTTTCCGGCAAGGTGGTGACCTGATCCTGGTGGCTGATCAACAGCGTCAGTTCTTCCACCACCGGGCTCATCCAAGGGGCCTTGGCGTTCAGTTTGTAGTCATGGATGCCCATGCCCCAACCCTTGGTCGCCCGCTCGGTCTTGCCGCCCAACAGTAGCGCCAGCAACTGGTGGCCGAAGCAGATGCCGATCAGCTTGTCGCCACGGGCATGGCGGTCCAGCAGGTAGGTCTTGAGGGTCTGGATCCACGGATCGGTGCCAAAGGAGTCGGCCTTGCTGCCCGTCACCAGGTAGGCGTCGAACACTTCTTCATCCGCCGGGTATTCACCCTGCACCACGTTATAGATGACGAACTCGGCGGCAATCGGCTGCTTGGAGAACAGGCGCTTGAACATCTGCCCGTACCCTTGGTACTGATCGATCAGCCCGGGACGCAGGATATCGGTTTCCAGGATGCACACGCGTAACGACATAAAAAATACCTGACACGGCGATGGGAATAATGAACACCCCCAGAGCCTGCCTTGAAATACCCTTCCAAGGCAAGCCCCACATTTGGTCACCGAAACACTTCACCTTGTGCAGCTTTCTCCAACAACAGCGCCGGCGGCGTGAAGCGCTCGCCGTATTGCTCGGCCAGGTAACGCGCCCGGGCGATGAAGTCGTTCAGGCCGTACTGGTTGATGAATTGCAGCGCCCCACCGCTCCAGGCGGCAAAGCCGATTCCGAAGATCGAGCCAACGTTGGCATCGGCCGTCGACATCAACACGCCCTCCTCCACACAGCGCACGGTTTCAATGGCCTGGATGAACAGCAAACGGTCGCGCACGTCCTGTGGCGAGATCTGTTGGCCGGGCTTTTCAAAGCGGCTTTTCAGCTCCGGCCACAAGTGTTTCTGCCCGCCCGCCGGGTAATCGTAGAAACCACCACCCGCCGCCTTGCCCGGGCGCTTGTATTCGTTGAGCAACAAATCGATCACCGCAAACGCCGGATGCTGGGGTAACGGCTTGCCCTCGGCCTGCAGGTCCTTGGCCGTCTGCTGGCGGATATGGCTCATCAGGCTGAGGGAAACTTCGTCAGAGACCGCCAGCGGTCCCACCGGCATGCCGGCCTTGCGTGCCTCGGTCTCGATCATCGGCGCGGCCACGCCTTCGCCGAGCATGGCGATGCCTTCGTTGGTGAATGTGCCGAACACCCGCGAGGTGAAGAAGCCACGACTGTCGTTGACCACGATCGGGGTTTTCTTGATTTGCAGTACGAAATCAAAACCCCGAGCCAGGGTTTCGTCACTGGTGCGGGCGCCCTTGATGATTTCCACCAGGGGCATCTTGTCCACCGGGCTGAAGAAGTGCAGGCCGATAAACTTGCCCTGGTCGGGCACCGCCGTGGCCAGGCCGCTGATGGGCAAGGTGGAGGTATTGGAGGCGATTACCGCGTCGGCACCCACCACGCTTTGCGCGGCAGCCGAGACCTTGGCCTTGAGTTCCCGGTCTTCGAAGACGGCTTCGATGATCAGGTCGCAGCCGGCGAGGTCGGCATCAGACTCGGTAGGAACAATCCGCGCGAGGATGGTTTCCCGCTGTTCGGCGGTCAATTGCCCACGACTGACCTTCTTGTCCAGCAACGTTGCCGAGTGGGCCTTGCCCTTCTCCGCTGCCGCCAGGTTGACGTCCTTCAGCACCACCTCAACGCCCGCCGAGGCGCTGACGTACGCAATGCCCGCGCCCATCATCCCGGCGCCAAGCACGCCAACCTTGCGTGTCACATACGGCGCAAAGCCCTTGGGCCGCGAGCTGCCGGCGTTGATTTCATTGAGCTGGAACCAGAAGGTGCCAATCATGTTCTTCGCCACTTGCCCGGTAACCAGCTCGGTGAAGTAGCGCGTTTCGATCAGGTGCGCGGTGTCGAAATCCACCTGGGCGCCTTCCACGGCGGCGCAGAGGATTTTCTCCGGGGCCGGGAAGCAGCCATTGGTTTTGCTACGCAATACAGATGGCGCGATGGCAAGCATTTGCGCGACTTTCGGGTTGGACGGCGTACCGCCAGGGATCTGGTAACCCTTGATGTCCCAACGCTGTTTCGCGTCCGGATTGGCCAGGATCCACGCCCGGGACTTGGCCAGCAGCTCGTCACGGTCTGCCGCCAGTTCGTCAATCAACCCCGCTTGCAACGCCTGCTGCGGCGTAATCTTTTTACCTTCCAGCAAGTAGGGCAAGGCCTTTTCCAGGCCCAGCATACGCACCATGCGTACCACGCCACCGCCGCCCGGCAAAAGCCCGAGGGTGACTTCCGGCAGGCCGATCTGTACCGACTTGTGGTCCAGCGCCACGCGGTGCTGGCACGCCAGGCAAATCTCCCAACCTCCGCCCAACGCCGCGCCGTTAATGGCGGCCACTACCGGCTTGCCGAGGGTTTCCAGGGTGCGCAACTGCGCCTTCAACAGCAACACGCTGTCGTAGAAAGCCTTGGCGTGGGGTTTGTCGACCTTGATCAATTCATTGAGGTCACCGCCGGCAAAGAAGGTCTTTTTCGCCGAGGTGATGATCACACCGGCGATCGAATCCTTCTCGGCGGCCAGCCGGGCGACGGTGGCCGCCATGGCCTCGCGGTACACCCCGTTCATGGTGTTGGCGCTCTGGCCGGGCATGTCGATGGTCAGCACCACGATCTGGTCCTGGCCTTTTTCGTAACGAATGGCATCGGTCATGACTGACTCCTTAGGCTCAGAGGCGTTCGATGATAGTGGCGATACCCATGCCGCCGCCGACACACAAGGTGGCCAGGCCATACCGCTGCTGGCGCACCTCCAGTTCGTCGAGCAAGGTGCCGAGAATCGCGCAGCCCGTGGCGCCCAGCGGGTGGCCCATGGCGATGGAGCCGCCGTTGACGTTGACCCGGGCGGCGTCGATGCCCATGTCCTTGATGAACTTGAGCACCACCGAGGCAAACGCTTCGTTGACCTCGAACAGGTCGATGTCTTCCACCCGCAGGCCCGCCTTGGCCAGGGCCTTGCGGGTGGCCGGCGCCGGGCCGGTGAGCATGATGGTGGGGTCGGTGCTGGTGACCGCCGTAGCGACGATCCGCGCTCGGGGTTGCAGGCCGAGTTCGCGGCCCTTCGCTTCAGAGCCAATCAACATCAGCGCCGCCCCGTCGACGATCCCGGAACTGTTGCCCGGTGTGTGCACATGATTGATACGCTCGACATGGCTGTAGACCCGCAAGGCCGTCGCGTCGAAACCCATCTGGCCCATCATTTCGAAGCTGGGTTTGAGCTTGCCCAGGCCTTCGAGTGTGGAATCGGCGCGGATGAACTCGTCCTGGTCCAGCAGCACGATGCCGTTTTGATCCTGCACCGCGATCAGCGACTTGTTGAAGGAACCGTCTGATCTGGCCCGTGCCGCTTTCTGCTGGGAGTGCAGGGCAAAGGCATCGACGTCGTGGCGGGTGAAGCCTTCCAGCGTGGCGATCAGGTCGGCGCCGATGCCCTGCGGCGTGAAGTGGCTGTGCATATTGGTTTGCGGGTCGAGCACCCAGGCGCCGCCGTCGCTGCCCATGGGCACGCGGGACATGGACTCGACACCGCCGACCACCACCAGGTCTTCAAACCCTGAACGCACCTTCATCGCGCCGAGGTTCACCGCCTCCAGACCCGAGGCGCAAAAGCGGTTGATCTGCACGCCGGCGACGCTGACGTCCCAGTCCGCCACCAGGGCGGCGGTCTTGGCGATGTCGGCGCCCTGGTCGCCAACCGGTGTGACGCAACCGAGGACGATGTCATCCACTTGCCGCGTATCCAGGCCGGTGCGCTGTTGCAGCGCCGTCAGCAACCCGGCCACCAGGTTTACCGGCTTGACGCTGTGCAAGGCGCCATCCGCCTTGCCTTTGCCACGGGGCGTGCGTATCGCATCAAAGATCAAAGCTTGGGTCATGACGTCCTCGAATCACTGGGCAACGAATCGTGCCCCTACCTTAGGCGCCGGGGCGCCGGATTCAATGACCGAACCGCTCATTGACCTTGACGTGCGCGCTCAGACGAACGGTAGGAGGCTACGAGAATCGGCTGATTAATCGTTTTAGCTGTCTAGCCGTAGGGCTGGCGTCTGGCTGGCAATTGGCCTCATGCCTTTTTAATAAGACTCCGCGAGGTCATGAGACGAAATGGATCTAAGCCATGCAGAACGGGGGCTCTAAGGTTGAATCTGTAGGAGAAGTAAAAGGTTGCTGCCGGGTTTTGCTGGAGCACCTGTAAGAACTGTAAGAAAAGAGTCATGTAGCACCGTCATAGTTAAATCGACCGGCACGCATTTGACGCTCAGGAATAACAACAAAAGGCAGTCAGCCATGTTCAAGCATTCGAAAGTTCGTCAGGCGGGACTTATTCTCTTCGCCACTACCCTGATTCTGATCTTGCCCAACCTGACCAAGGTTATTGGGTGATCTCTTCCACTCCACATTCTGCGCAGACACAGCGCCAGGATCGCAGCCTTTGGCAGCACCTTTCGGGATATTGCGCATAGCGATCCCGTGAGGGGCTGCCGTTTTGCGCGCCGATTTCAGGTTGTTTTGCGGTATCTTAAACCCGTATCGCCACTCCAGAACGGGCCCTTCCTTGAAACAGATCATCGTCCTCCTGACCCTGCTGCTGGCTCTGCCGGCGCATGCCGCGCAACTGACCATCGAGCTGGATCACGCCAGCAAAACCTGGGAAACAGCCGAGCTGCTCAAGCGCCCGGACGTGCAGACGGTGCAGATCGTTGATGACGTTTCCTACAAGCGCAACATGACGTATCGCGCGGTGCCGCTGGCAGCTCTGCTACCGGGTATCCAGCCGGAAAACCATCTGCAGGCGGTGGCCCTCGACGGCTTTGCTGCTGAATTGACGGCGGCGCCGCTGTTGTCAAAAAGCGGCGCGCGGGCGTGGTTGGCAGTGGAGGATCCGGCGCATCCCTGGCCGCCGCTCGCAGATGGCAAACCCGGCGCCGGGCCGTTTTACCTGGTGTGGACGGACCCGCAGGCCGGAAATATCAGCCCTGAGCAATGGCCGTTTCAGATCTCCGGGATCAAGCAATTGAAGACGGTTGCGGAGCGTTTTCCGGCGTTGTTGCCGGACCCGAAACTGGCGGCGAATGATCCGGTGAACCAAGGGTTCGCGCTGTTTCAGAAGAACTGCCTGGCGTGTCATCGCCTGAACGGCGCGGGCGATGCGCAGGTGGGGCCGGACCTGAATATTCCTTACAACCCCACCGAATATTTTTCCGGTGATTTCCTCAAGCGCTACATCCGCGACCCGCAAAGCATGCGCCACTGGCCGCAGGCGAAGATGCCGGCGTTTGCTGCCAGTGTGCTGCCGGATGCGGACCTGGACCTGCTGGTGGGGTATTTGAAGCATATGGCAGGCAGAAAGCAGCCTTAAGGCTCGGGTAAACCTGTGGCGAGGGAGCTTGCTCCCGCTGGGCTGCGCAGCAGCCCCCAATCAGACAATCACATTTCTCCAGATAGAACTCGGGGGCAGGTTTTGGGGCCGCTTCGCAGCCCAGCGGGAGCAAGCTCCCTCGCCACAAAAAGCTTTCCTGGCACAGAGAGCTTTCCTGCTGCAGAAAGCGCCCTCTCTCTCCCGGAATCCTACTGCTGCTGCACCGAAATCACCGGCGTCGGCGCCACAAATACCTTGGCATGCATCTGCTCATGCCCGCCCCCACGGCGCATGCCCCGCACCGGGCAAGCGTCGAGGTAATCCAGGCCCACCGCCAGCTTCAAATGCCGCTCCGGCCGGGCCAGTTGGTTGGTCACGTCAAAGCTGTACCAGGCGTCATCCAGCCAGGCTTCGGCCCAGGCGTGGCTGGCCAGGTGCTCGCAGTCTTCACTGTACAAGTACCCCGACACATACCGCGCCGGAATCCCCAGGCTGCGGGCGCAGGCCAGGAAGGCGTGGGTGTGGTCCTGGCAGACCCCGGCGCGCCCGGCAAATGCCTTGGCCGCACAGGTGTCGACTTCGGTGGAGCCCGGCGAATAGGTCATGTACTGGTTCAGCGCGTGCATCAGGTCGATCAGCGCGCTGCGGTCGCGGCGTTGATGGCAGTGCTTTTCGGCAAAGCTGCGCAGGGCGTCGTCCGGCTCGGTCAAGCGGGTACAGCGCAGAAACGGGAAGGCCGACTGGCTTTCATGCTCGGCCTCGCGCAATTCGTCGATGTCCACCTGGCCACGGGCGCCGATGATGATGGCTTCATGGGGCTCGTCCAGGGTCAACACGTGCAGGATATTGCCGAACGGATCCAGTTGCGCCCGTACCGGCCGGGGCAGGTCCAGCTGCCAGCTGAGGACATGCTGGCGCTCGCTGTCGTGGGGCGTGAGGCGCAGGTACTGGATGCTGGCGCGCACCTGGTCTTCGTAGTGGTAGGTGGTTTCGTGGCTGATGGAAAGTCTCATGCCGCCTCCAGGTAGGAACTGTAAATAGCATCACCCAGCTCGCGCACGAGGGGGATGAAGTCGGTCAGCCAAGCGTGCAGGCCTTCCTCGAGAATTTCGTCGATGGCGGTATAGCGCAGGCGCGCGTCCATCTCGGCTGCCAGGCGCTGGGCCGGGCGACCGTTGATGCCGGGCAGGCTGGCGAGGATCTGGTCGATCTCTTCACTGCAGGCCCGCAGCGAACGCGGCACATCTGCGCGCAGCAGCAACAGCTCGGCGACTTGCCGGGCGCCGGGGGCGTCGCGGTAGATCTCGGTGTAGGCCTCGAACGACGACAACGCCCGCAGCAACGCACTCCACTGATAGTAGGCGTGGGCCGTGCCATCGGTGACCGCTTCGGCCTGGTCGCCGGCCATTTCGTAGCGGGCATCCAGCAGGCGCAGGGTGTTGTCGGCGCGCTCGATAAAGGTACCCAGGCGAATAAAACGGAAGGCGTCGTTGCGCATGATGGTGCCGTAGGTGGCACCGCGGAACAGGTGGGAGCGTTCCTTGACCCATTCACAGAAACGGCTCATGCCGTAGCGGCTCAGGCCTTGCTGGGCGATGTCGCGAATTTCCAGCCAGGTGGCGTTGATGTTTTCCCACATGTCGGCGGTGATTCGCCCACGCACGGCATGGGCACTGGCTCGTGCAGCGCCGAGGCAACTGTAGATGCTGGCTGGGTTGGCAGCATCCAGGGCGAAGAAGTGCAGCAGGCGCTCGGCGTGCAGTTCACCGTGGCGCTCGCGGTAATCGTCGAGGGTGCCGGTGATCAGCAACGGCATCGCCAGTTCATGCAGGCCATCACCGCGCCCGTCCTGGGGCATCAGCGACAGCGAATAACTGACATCGAGCATGCGCGCGAGGTTTTCCGCGCGCTCCAGATAGCGCGACATCCAATACAAATCCGAGGCAGTTCTACTCAACATATTTCAATCCTCGACCACCCAGGTGTCTTTGGTGCCGCCGCCCTGGGACGAGTTGACCACCAGCGAACCTTCCCGCAGCGCCACACGAGTCAGGCCACCGGGGACTACGCGAGTTTCCTTGCCTTGCAACACGAACGGGCGCAGGTCGATATGCCGCGGGGCGATGCCGTTTTCGACAAAGGTCGGACACGTCGACAGGCACAGGGTTGGCTGCGCGATGTAGGCGTGGGGCTTGGCCTTGATGCGTGCGCGGAAGGCTTCGATTTCCGCCGCCGTGGCTGCCGGGCCCACCAACATGCCGTAGCCACCGGAGCCTTGGGTTTCCTTCACCACCAGTTCCGGAAGGTTGGCCAGTACGTGGGACAGCTCACTGGGATTACGACACTGAAACGTCGGAACGTTCTTCAGGATCGGCTCTTCATCCAGGTAAAAACGGATCATCTCGGTGACGAAGGGGTACACCGATTTGTCATCCGCCACCCCGGTGCCGATGGCATTGGCCAGTACCACATTGCCCGAACGATACGCCGCCAGCAGGCCGGGCACGCCGAGCATGGAGTCCGGGTTGAAGGCCAGTGGGTCGAGGAATGCGTCGTCGAGGCGACGGTAGATCACGTCCACCGCCTTGGGGCCGTCGGTGGTGCGCATGAACACCCGGTCATCGCGCACGAACAGGTCGGCGCCTTCCACCAGTTCCACGCCCATTTCACGGGCCAGGAACGCATGTTCGAAGAACGCACTGTTGAAACGCCCAGGCGTCAGCACCACCACACTGGGGTTATCCAGCGGGCTGGAGCTTTTCAGGGTGTCGAGCAACAGGTTGGGGTAGTGATCGATCGGGGCGATGCGCTGGGCGGCGAACAGTTCGGGGAACAGGCGCATCATCATCTTGCGGTCTTCGAGCATGTAGCTGACACCGCTGGGGGTGCGCAGGTTGTCTTCGAGGACGTAGTAAGTGCCGTCGCCATCGCGTACGAGATCGACGCCGGAGATGTGGGAATAGATATCGCGGTGCAGGTCCAGGCCCTGCATCGCCAACTGATATTGCTCGTTGGCCAGCACTTGCTCGGCGGGGATGATCCCGGCCTTGATGATGCGTTGTTCGTGATACAGGTCGGCGAGGAACATGTTCAGCGCCTTGACCCGCTGGATACAGCCGCGCTCGACGATCCGCCATTCACTGGCCGGGATGCTGCGGGGGATCGTGTCGAAGGGAATCAGGCGCTCGGTGCCTTGCTCGTCGCCATACAGGGTGAAGGTGATGCCGGCCCGGTGAAACAGCAAATCGGCTTCGCGCCGGCGCTGGGCCAGCAGTTCAGGGGGCGTCTCGGCCAACCAGCGGGCAAATTCGCGGTAATGGGGGCGCACCTGCCCTGCCCCGTCGTACATCTCATCGTAATAAGTGCGGATCATGCCGTACTCCTTGTCACCCGGACGCAAGAACCATCGCAAGGCCCGTGCCAGCGGCATAAACACTTAAGTATCAATCAGTTGGATATAGGCTCAGCGCTCACCGCACCGTCCCGGTGCAGCAAATACCCGCTGTCATGGGCGGCGCCTCATTGCAATGCAGGCCATGACTATCAACAGCATAGTCAGAGTTGATTTCACTGCCCGGCAAACCCTGGGGATAATCGCGCTCATCAGCTGAACAGGACACCTCCTACAGCTAAATCTTTTTCTCAAGGGGTAACGTGATACGGGATGTACCGATCGGTTCCCCTTCTGCCCGATCTTCCCTTTGGCCACCCTGCTCGGGTGGCTTTTTTTTGTGCAGGATTTTTCCCGCGCCAGAAACAAAAACGGCCGACCCAAAGGTCAGCCGATACGCTGTGTTGTTGTTCATGCCGCTACATGGGTAACCCACGCACCTCCTGTTTCACGCCCCATCCCTCGATGATTCCGCCCAAGGGCTCGACCACCGCCTCAAAGTCCTGCTCGAAGTCTCCTATGCCGTCGTAGGTGGCGAACATGATTTTGCTCAGTTCCAGGTACCAGGCGCCGTCATCCCGCGCGCTGACCTGGGCATTCAGCGATTCCCCACGAAACCGACCCGCAGCCCGGCGCGCACGTTCCTCATCCGGGAAAATGGCGTAGAACTCGATGGGGTGGAAACGAGAGAAGTCAAAGCCGCCCTCTTTCATGCGGCGCAACACGTTGGTGCTGATGTCTTCTTGATAGGCTGTGCTCATGAAACGTCCTCCTCAAACCGATGGATAGACTTTCCGTGCTTCCCAAGGCCCGCGCTGCAAGGGCGCGGGTGTTACGGCAATGAAGTCGCCGCCGGGAGACAAGCATGTAGCTGACAAGACCAGACCTTAGCGATTCATTCGCTGATCTCCATTGCAGAGTAGCGCGAAGCTATCAGCTCCACCAGAGGCTGTTTAAACACGTACAGGAAATGTTCAGGCGGCGGGAGAAATGTCGAGGATCTGAATACTGTTCTGGTCTTTCAGACTTTTTACCGTGGGCTCGGCCGTACGGCCTTCCAGGTCGTTGAGGTCCAGTTCGGCAGCCACTGGCAGCAACTTCGCCCGGATCATATGGGCAGCCTCTTCAAGGCTTGGCTTTTCGCCGCAGACGAACTGCTCTACGGACTTCACGCCATGATCATCAACGAAGGTAATTTTCCACGTTTGCATCAGTGCCTCCTCGATAAAACCCATGGGTGGGCTTACATCTATCTGGACCTTGAGGGCTCGAAGATCGTTCCACTCAAGGCAGGAGGCACCTGATCAGCTGTTGTTATTTCTCAGCGTGTTCCTTCAGGGCTTTCAAGGTGTTGAACGGGGCGTCCACCACAAATTTGTTGGCCAGCCACGACGGCACGCTGCCACCTGGCTCGGTGTGCACCTGGTAGGTGACTTCGGTCAGGTTGTCGCCCTTGGGCACCAGTTTCCAGTAACCGTCCACCTGGGCCACGCGCACATAGCCTTTGACTTCCGGCTGGTAGGTCGGCACTTCCAACAGCTTGCGGGTCACGCTGCCGTCGGCGGCCTTGGTGGTGGTGATTTCCAGGATCGAGTCACGATCGGTCACCGGGAACGGTGCCTTGAACTGGGTGTAGGTCCAGCTCTTGTCGCCTTCCTGCTTGAGGAGTTTCTGCGACTTGCATTCGTGGATCCAGGAACAGGCCCCCGCCACGTCTTCCTGCAATGCCTGGATCTTGGCCAGCGGTGCCTTGATGGTGGTCACACCGCGATAAGCCTTGTACTTGGAGCCGGCGATTTCGCTCAAGGAGACTTTGATACCGTCTTCATCCTTGGCCGTCTGCCAGTCTTCAGCGTGTGCAGCAGCAGCAAACAAAACGGTAAAACCGCACAACACCGCAACTCGTTTCAGTGAACCCATGGTCTTATTCCTTATTGTTGAAGTTCAGTACTTTGAACAGCCCACTAAGCCGCCGTCATCTGTTCCCACCAGCCGATCAACCTGATCGCTTCTTCCTGGCTGTTGCCACAGACCTCGATATCCGCCTGGAACGAACTGCACACCGCCGGTCGCTCAGGCTGGCCAAACAACTGGCACAGTTGTTCGACCGACAGATGCAGGCAGCGTTCGCCCGCAGGTTTACCAGCCGGCATTCCCGGTAATGGAGAGCTGATGGATGGGGCAATGCAGCAAGCGCCACAGCCTTCACGGCATTTCATGACGAACAGATCCTCGACAACTCAGTGTTGATGGCCACGTAAGACTACGCCCTTAAACAGACGTTTTAAATTGGCTTAACAGGGGTTTTTAACCGAAAACAAAAGTGACTGACCAGTCTGCGACAGAAGGTCAGAAGTACGCGTCACTTTTACTCGTCGGGTTTATTGCTTGAACTGGAAATCCAGTGCCGCGCCTTCCACTTCGCGCCGTTCTTCGTTGCGCAGTTGCAGCTGCATTTCATTGCTGAGCAGGCGCCCGTTGATCTGGAACGCGCTGTTGTCAGTGGGCTTTTCGGCAAACATCGGCGGCAGCAGCGGCACATTCTTCGGCTGCGGCATGGTGCCGAGGGGTTGCAGGTGACGAACCATGTTCGATGGCAGGCTCAAATCCAGCTCTGCTGGCGGCAGCTGAGTCTTGGCGACTTCGTGGGCCGATTTGGATTTGCTGGCGATAGGCGCACGCTTTTTAGCCGGTGCGGCTTTCTTTGCCGGTGCTTTCTTGGCCACCGGCGCCTTCTTTGCGGGAGCCACTTTTTTCGCCGGCGCCTTTTGCTGAGTGCTGGCAGCAGGCGCTGTTTCACTGGCGGGAGCCGCCACGACGGCACCAGCGTTACACAGGCTTAACACGCAGATCAGCAGTGCAGCAGGAAAGGTATAAGTCATATCGCCAGCAGCATTAACGGCAGAAGGCCATATGCTCGCCTGTTGGGGCCAGCATGACAAGCATGCTAAATAGCCAGCTACCTTTTATGTCCCCTTTCCGCACCTCAAAAACCGGCCGCAGTCTCCTGGCACAACTGGCTCGCCAGCATGCCGAGGGTCATCAATGCGCGCTCGGCTTCGCGGTTCCACGGTGTACCGCAGTTCAAGCGAATACAGTGGTTGAACTGTTCCGTATTACTGAAGATCAGCCCCGGTGCAATGCTGATGCCCTGCTGCAAGGCGCGTACGTGCAGTTCCTGGGTATTGACCCGCCCAGGCAAACTGACCCACAGGATAAAACCGCCGGTCGGACGGGTCATCTGGGTGCCTTCGGGGAAGTACTGCTGTACCGCGAGCTGGAAAGCGCTGAGGTTCTTGCGGTATTCCTGGCGGATATAGCGCAAATGCCGGTCATAGCCGCCGTTTTCCAGATACGCCGCGGTGCCCATCTGGGTCACGCTACAGGCAGAATGGGTGCTGAACATTTGCAGGCGCTGGATTTCCTGCTGGTACTTGCCGGCGATCATCCAGCCGATGCGGATGCCCGGTGACAAGGTCTTGGAGAAGCTGGAGCAGTAGATGACCCGGTCCAGGCGGTCGTAGGCTTTCAGGGCCTTGGTGCGGCCCAGCTCGAACATCAGCTCGCCATAGATGTCGTCTTCAACCACCTGGATATCGAAATCCGACGCCAGGCGCAGTAACTGTTTCTGCCGCTCTTCGGGCATGGTGCCGCCCAGGGGATTGCTCAGGCGCGTGGTCAGCACCAAGGCCTTGATCGACCATTGGTTGGCCGCCAGTTGCAGGGCTTCCAGACTCATGCCGGTGGCCGGGTCGCTGGGGATTTCAATGACCTTGAGGCCCAGCAGATCCGCCAGTTGCAGCAAGCCGTAATACGTCGGCGATTCGGCGGCGATCAGGTCGCCGGGCCGCGTCAGCACCCGCAACGACATCTGCAACGCATCCACGCATCCGTGGGTGATCACCACTTCGGACGGGTCGACCACTACGCCGGCATCCCGCATACGGATCGCCACCTGGCGCCGCAGCGGTTCAAAGCCGGGGCTGAACATGTAGCTGAACGCCCGCGGGCTCTGAAACCGCGTGACCTTGGCCAGTTGTTGATGCAGCGCACGCACGGGCAAGTAGTCAACGCTGGGCACGGCGGCACCCAGCGGGAACACGCCTTCGCGACGGGACTCCACCAACACCTGTTGAATGATGCTGCTGCGGGTGACCAACCCTGGACGCTCGACCCGTGCGATGTCCGGCGTGGGCGCGGTAAGCGCCGGCGTCTGGTGCACGTAGTACCCGGACTGCGGCCGCGCGCGAATCAAACCCTGGTCTTCCAGGTTCGCGTAGGCCTGCAACACGGTGGCGTGGCTGACGTTGAGCTGGGAGCTCATTTTGCGCACCGAAGGCACGCGCTCGCCCGGTTGATACACACCGCGGCGGATATCCTCAGCCAGTTGCTGGGCGATACGTTGGTAAAGCAACAGATTGGTCATGACGCAGCACTCGATTTCACGGGTATTTTATTTTTGTGTGAAACATACCGGCACAGTTTAGAAGTGTACGGGGACAGTTGCCACAATAGTCGAGCACGGGCGGCAGTGATAGAAAAAACTGTAAGGGTGGTGAACTGAATTGCGGGCACAAAAAACCCGATCATTGATCGGGCTTTTTGAAACGCCATCTCTCTTACACCACAAAACTCTTGTAGGAGCTGTCGAGCTTTAGCGAGGCTGCGAAGGGATCGCCACGGTGTACCTGGAAGACCGCAGCGCCTGCATCGCGGGCAAGCCCGGCTCCCACAGGGATCAGTGTGCAGCCTGAGCATCTGGCTCAGCGGGCTGCGCCCAGCTGGCCTTTCTCGTCGGAGAACACAATCTCTACCCGGCGGTTCTGCGCCCGGCCCCGCTCTGAAGCGTTGGCTTCAACCGGGTACTGGTCGCCGTAGCCTTCTACCTGGATGCGGCTTTCATCAATGCCCAGGTCATTCAGCACGTCCGCCACCGCCTGGGCGCGGTCCCGGGACAGTTTGAGGTTTTCCGGCCCGCCACCGGTATTGTCGGTGTAACCCTCGATACGCACCCGGCGCTTGGGGTTCAATTGCAGGAACTGTACGACCTTGAGCACCGTGCGGTTGGCCGAGTTTTGCAGCTCTGCCTCGCCCGTGTCGAACAGCACGTCGCCCAGGGTCATCACCAACCCACGATCGGTTTGCACGGTGGTCAGGCTGGCGATCTGTGCCTCAAGCCATTTGCCCTGTTGCTGCACGCTGCTCAGCTTGGCTTCCCGCAGGGCCAGTTGCAGACGCTGGCGCTCCAGCTCCAGCTTGACCCCGCGCTCCTGGTTGAGCGCCTGCTCGGTGTGTTCCCGGGCAATCGCGCTGTAGCGCTGGCTCAGGTAGGCGTAATGCGCCACATCGGCGCCGCTGCCCCAGAAGCTGGAGAAACGCTCGGCGCGGGCCAGGGATTCACCGGCGCGGATCACGTCTTTGGGCGCGATACGCAGCACATTCGAATCTTCCTTGACCTTCTGGAAGTCACCGCTCGCCTGTTGCAAGGCGAGGTTACTGTCGGGATGCGTCGCGCAACCGCCAAGCACACTGCCCAGCAACGCCACACAGCTCAACCCTCGGATCAGCGGGCTCATTGGGCATCTCCCAACTGCAGTTGCTTGCGCAGGCGGGTGATACGAGTGTTGAGCACGTTCAGTTGCTCCTGGCTTTTGCGGGTCAGCACCCGGGCTTCTGCCAGGCGGGCGTCCAGCTCGGCTTCTTCAGCCTGCATGCGGGCGTACTTGTAGGATTGATCGGCCATGTCGGCCTGGGCCTGGGTGAACTTGTCTTCAGCCAGTTTCAGCTCGGGCGAGTCAGCAGCGACAGCGCCCACGGCGTTGGCTTGTTCCAGAGCTTGCTGGGTCAGGCGCATTTGTTCATTCGGCGCAGGATCGGCTGCACATCCCGCCAGAGCTACAACGGCGAGGGCCGCGAAAAGAGGTCGAATAGTCACTGAAAATCCCTACTTTGTTGGGGTGCCGACGGGTTGCTGCAACTGCGCTTTCCAGCGCGCAAGATTGCTCTGCAGCGCGGTTTCCGCCAGACCGGACGCGGGCAATTCTGTCATCTTTTTGGCGAGCTGTCCGCGCAACCACGGATCGTTGCAGGCGGAGTTGTGGGAAATCGCCAGGTACAGGCCCGGCTGGTCGATGGGCACTTCGCGCGCCATCAGGTCGTTGCTCATGCCCAACGTCTGGGCCATGGCCATGCCGGAATAACGTCCGGCGAGCACGTAGTCCACTTCCCCCAGCAGCAGTTTCTGGAACGCCGGGGTCAGGCTGGGCAGGCGTTGCAGGCTTAGTTGCTCACCGGCGAAAGTTTCGAAGTCACGGCTCAGGCGCGCCCGTTCCGACACCGCGCCCTTGTAGCCATGCAGGTCGCTGGCCTGGTTGTAGGCCAGGGCCGAATCCTTGCGGGTCCAGACCAGGTAATCGGTTTGCACCAGCGCCGGGTGGATGTAGTCGAGGGCGTCCAGGGCGTCGAGGGTCAACGGCGCATCGGCGAGGATGTCCATGCGCCCGCTGCGCACTTCCTCCAGCGCCAGGGAGCGTTTGCCGCCGTACAGCAGGTCGATTTTCACGCCGATGTCCTTGGCCACTTGCTGCAATATGTCGGCGGTGGCGCCGATCAGGTGCGTGGGGTCCTGGGGATCGCGCCACAGATAAGGCGGTGCGTCCGGGCTGCCGGTGATCACCAGGCGATCACATTTGCCGGCGGCCTGCGACACTGTTGGCAGCAGCGACAGTCCCAGTAGCAGGGCCCAGAGGCGCAATTCCATGGCGTGGTTCTCCGTCAGTTATTTGTAGGAGCGAGCTTGCTCGCGAAGGTCGTTAACGATGACGCCGGGTGCCTGGCTTAACGCGGCGCTCTCAGGCTTTTCGCGAGCAAGCTCGCTCCTACAGAAAGTCGTGGTTGGGGCAAAAAAAAGCCCGGTCAAAAGACCGGGCTCTTTATAAGTGAAGCGGCTGGATTAGACCAGCTTCTCCAACTCGGGTACGGCTTCGAACAAGTCCGCCACCAGGCCGTAATCAGCCACCTGGAAGATCGGCGCTTCTTCGTCCTTGTTGATCGCAACGATCACTTTGGAGTCCTTCATACCGGCCAAATGCTGGATCGCGCCGGAGATACCAACGGCGATGTACAGCTGTGGCGCGACGATCTTGCCGGTCTGGCCGACCTGCATGTCGTTCGGTACAAAACCTGCGTCGACGGCAGCGCGGGAAGCGCCGACCGCAGCGCCCAGCTTGTCGGCCAGGGCGTACAGGTGCTTGAAGTTGTCGCCGTTCTGCATGCCGCGACCGCCGGAAACGACGATCTTGGCAGCGGTCAATTCCGGACGATCGGACTTGGCCAGTTCTTCGCCAACGAAGCTGGAAGTGCCAGCGTCGTGGGCAGCAGCCACAGCTTCAACCGCAGCCGAACCACCTTCAGCAGCAACCGGGTCGAAACCGGTGGCACGCACGGTGATGACTTTTACCGAAGCAGTGGACTGCACGGTAGCGATGGCGTTACCGGCGTAGATCGGACGCTTGAAGGTGTCGGCGCTTTCGACCGAAACGATCTCTGAGATCTGGTCAACGTCCAGCTGCGCAGCAACGCGCGGCAGGATGTTTTTGCCGTTGGAAGTGGCGGCAGCCAGGATGTGGCTGTAGCCAGCGCCCAGCTCTGCAACCAGCGGGGCAACGTTTTCCGGCAGCTGGTGAGCGTAGGCCGCGTTGTCGGCAACCAGTACTTTGCTCACGCCAGCGATTTTTGCAGCGGCTTCAGCCACGGCGCCAACGTTCTGGCCGGCGACCAGGACGTGAACATCACCACCAATTTTGGCGGCAGCGGCCACGGTGTTCAGGGTGGCCGGGGCCACAACCTTGTTGTCGTGTTCTGCGATTACCAAGATAGTCATGATTAGATTACCTTCGCTTCGTTTTTCAGTTTCTCGACCAGTTCAGCCACCGACTTGACCTTGATGCCCGCGCTGCGTGCAGCCGGCGCTTCGACTTTTACGGTCTTGTTGGTGGAGGCGGTGGAAACGCCCAAAGCATCCGGAGTCAGCACTTCGAGAGGCTTCTTCTTGGCTTTCATGATGTTTGGCAGGGACGCATAACGCGGCTCGTTCAAACGCAGGTCGGTGGTGACGATGGCTGGCAGTTTCAGGGAAACTGTCTGCGCGCCGCCGTCGATTTCGCGGGTCACGGCAACCTTGTCGCCGCTCACTTCGACTTTCGAGGCGAAGGTGCCCTGGCCGTAACCGGTCAGTGCAGCCAACATCTGGCCAGTCTGGTTGTTGTCGCTGTCGATGGCTTGTTTGCCGAGGATCACCAGCGATGGCTGTTCCTTGTCGACAACAGCTTTCAACAACTTGGCAACGGCCAGGGAAGTCAGCTCTTCAGCGGATTCGACGAGGATGGCGCGATCGGCACCCAGCGCCAGGGCGGTACGCAACTGCTCTTGAGCAGTGGTCGGACCGATGGAAACGACGACGATTTCAGTCGCAACGCCTTTCTCTTTCAGGCGTACGGCTTCTTCCACGGCGATTTCGCAGAAAGGGTTCATCGACATCTTGACGTTAGCGAGGTCGACGCCGGAATTGTCCGCCTTGACGCGAACTTTCACGTTGTAATCGACAACGCGTTTGACAGCTACAAGAACCTTCATGGATTCCTCGTTACTCTCCGGTGAAAAGAAAGTCGCCTAGGCGAACCTGGCGGTTGATGCTCATCGGCACACAAGGGCACCTCCAAAAACTTCGGCGGATGACCTTGCTCACGGGAAGTGATGACCGTTCGTCAGTGGTGACCAAGAAGTCATTCTTTATCGCAGCGTGTAAACTGCGCGCCATCGTTTGGGCGCGCGTCACCTGTCTTGCTTTTGGACGTGCTCTTGAAACCTGCAGTCTGCCTACGGTAAGCGCAAAACCGACCGTATATTGACCGGAACACCTATTCTGGTCAATACGGCAAAATAGCCAGTCATAAGCCGCGCCTCTTTGATTTACCTAGCCTGCGGGCAATTCAAACAAACGTTTGTATTGGACGCTGAGAGTGGTGTAGATATAATGCGCCACCTAGAGAGAAAGGTGGGTCGTCCCCTGCCCCTTGCATGAGATTTCTGCAGGCATTGTGGGACGAATCACCGAACCTCCACCCATTAGAAAAAAAGCCGTTGAGCCTTGAGTAGGAGATAGCCTGTGGAACGCGAATACATGGAATTCGACGTGGTCATCGTCGGCGCTGGCCCGGCAGGCCTGTCTGCCGCCTGCCGATTGAAGCAGAAGGCCGCCGAAGCCGGTAAGGAAATCAGCGTCTGCGTGGTCGAAAAAGGCTCCGAAGTCGGCGCTCACATCCTGTCCGGTGCCGTGTTTGAACCCCGCGCCCTGAACGAATTGTTCCCGGACTGGAAAGAACTCGGTGCGCCGCTCAACACTCCTGTTGTGCGTGATGACATCTATGTACTGCGCTCCAGCGAAGCTTCCACCAAGGTGCCAGACTTCTTTGTGCCCAAGACCATGCACAACGAAGGCAACTACATTATCTCCCTGGGCAACCTGTGCCGCTGGCTCGCCCAGCAGGCCGAGAACCTGGGCGTGGAAGTCTACCCGGGCTTCGCCGCCCAAGAAGCGCTGTTCGACGAGAACGGCGTGGTACGCGGGATCATCACCGGTGACCTCGGCGTCGACCGTGAAGGTCATCCAAAAGAAGGCGTCTACACCCCGGGCATGGAACTGCGTGGCAAATACACGCTGTTCGCCGAAGGTTGCCGCGGGCACATCGGCAAGCAACTGATCCAGCGTTTCAACCTGGACAGCGACGCCGACGCCCAGCACTACGGCATCGGCCTGAAGGAAATCTGGGAAATCGACCCGGCCAAGCACCAGCCGGGCCTGGTGGTACACACCGCCGGCTGGCCGCTGGACATCATGAGTGCCGAGAACACCGGTGGTTCGTTCCTCTATCACCTGGAAAACAACCAGGTGGTGGTCGGTTTGATCGTCGACCTGTCCTACAGCAACACCTTCCTGTCGCCGTTCGACGAGTTCCAGCGCCTCAAGCATCACCCGGTGCTGGCCCAGTACCTGGAAGGCGGCAAGCGCATCAGCTACGGCGCCCGCGCCATCTGCAAAGGCGGCCTGAATTCGCTGCCGAAAATGGTCTTCAAGGGCGGCGCGCTGATCGGTTGCGACCTGGGCACCCTGAACTTCGCCAAGATCAAGGGCAGCCACACCGCCATGAAGTCCGGCATGCTCGCCGCTGACGCCGTGGCCGACCGCCTGTTCGCCGAATCCGAAGGCGGCGACGAACTGACCGCTTACGTCGACAGCTTCAAGAACAGCTGGCTGTACGAAGAACTGTTCGCCAGCCGCAACTTCGGCCCGGCGATGCACAAGTTCGGCCCGATCATCGGTGCCGGCTTCAACTGGTTCGACCAGAACATCCTCGGCGGCAAAATGCCGTTCACCCTGCACGACACCAAGCCGGACTACGCCTGCCTGAAGCTGGCCAAGGACAGCAAGAAAATCGACTACCCCAAACCCGACGGCAAGCTGAGCTTCGACAAGCTGAGCTCGGTGTTCATCTCCGGTACCAACCACGAAGAAGAACAGCCGTGCCACCTGAAGCTGAAAGACCCGAGCATCCCGATCGGCACCAACCTGCCGCTCTACGATGAACCGGCGCAGCGCTACTGCCCGGCCGGCGTGTATGAAGTGATCACCAAGGAAGACGGCGAGAAGCGCTTCCAGATCAACGCCCAGAACTGCGTGCACTGCAAGACCTGTGACATCAAGGACCCTTCGCAGAACATCACCTGGGTGACACCGGAAGGTGCGGGTGGGCCGACTTACCCGAATATGTAAGGTATTGGCTTGAACAAAAGGCTCCCGAATGGGGGCCTTTTTTGTGGCCCATTGTTCGTAGCAGCTGTCGAGCCCCGGCGAGGCTGCGTCGGGCGCGCCACTGATCTGGAACCGAGTCGCGGCTGACGCAGCCTCGCTAAGGCTCGACAGCTGCTACGGGAATCAACAAGAGTTATGCCGCCCGCTCATCCCCGGGGCTGCGCTCGAAGTAGCGCTTGTATTCCCGGCTGAACTGCGACGTGCTCTGATACCCCACACTATGTGCCGCCTGCGCCACGCCCATGCCTTCCACCAGCAGCAACTGCTGGGCCTTGAGCAACCGCAACCGCTTGAGGTACTGCACCGGCGACAACAGCGTGCAGCGCTTGAAGTGCTCATGAAAAGTCGAAGCACTCATGTGCGCATAACCCGCCAGCGTCTCGATATTCAGCGGCTCGGCGTAATGCGCATGCAGGTGGTTCAACGACGTCGCCACCCGGGAAAACTGCCCCTGCTGCTCCACCAGCGCCCGCAGCACATCCGCCTGTGGCCCGCGCAACGCGGTGAACAACAATTCCCGCACCCGCGCCGGGCCCATGATCCGACTCTCCAGCGGATCGTGCAGGCACTGCAACAGCCGTTCGACACAGCCACGCATCGCGTCATCCAGCACCACCGAACTCATCGACTCCAACGTCTGCGCCGCCGGCGGTGGCCCACTCTGGATGCCCATCGCCATCACCAATTCGCCGAGCACCACCCGGTCAATCCCCACCGTCACGCCCAAGAGCGGCGCATTGGGCATGGCAAAGGTCTCGCATTCGAACGGCACCGGCATCGCCTGGATCAGGTAATGCCCGGCGCCATATTCCAGGGTACGCGGGCCCAGGTAGGCGACCTTGCTGCCCTGGGCCACGATCATCAGGCTCGGCTCATAAATCTGCGGGCCGCGCGCTACGTCGCAACTGGCGCGCAATACCTGCACGCCGGGCAGGTTCGTGGGCGAGAAACCATCGCGGGGCGTCAACGGTTCGATCAGGGCAACCAACGCGGCATTGGCGTCGACATGGCGGGTCAACAGCATGGCAAAAACTTCGCGAAAAAGGGGATGTGACCATCATCGCAGGTCTGGCGCCACAGTGATCCAATCCGGGGGCACTCCCGGACGAATAGGCATGAGACTCGGAGCAATCGCCATGGCCGCCCCCAGGCACGGCGCGGAGAATGCGCCACCTCACCTGTCACTGCTCCTGCGAGGTTTCTGCATGTACACCGCTATCGGTTACGCCGCTCAATCGGCCACCACTCCCCTCGCCCCCATGTCCTTCGAACGCCGCAGCCCGCGCGCCGATGACGTGGCGATCGAAATCCTCTACTGCGGCGTCTGCCACTCCGATATCCACCAGGCCCGCAACGAATGGGGCATCGCCGTGTACCCGCTGATGCCGGGCCACGAGATCGTCGGCAAAGTCACCGCCGTCGGCGCCAATGTCACCGCGCATAAAATCGGCGACCTGGTGGGCGTTGGCTGCATGGTCGACTCCTGCCGTCATTGCGACGCCTGCCACGCGGATCTTGAGCAATACTGCCTCGAAGGCCCGACCATGACCTACGCCACCCCGGACCGGGTCGATGGCAGCAACACCATGGGCGGCTACTCCGACAGCATCGTGGTCAGCGAGCACTTCGTGGTGAAGATCCCGGCCAAGCTCGACCTGGCCAGCGCCGCGCCGATCCTTTGCGCCGGCATCACCACTTACTCGCCACTCAAGCACTACGGCGTGAAGGCCGGCGACAAAGTTGGGGTGCTGGGCATGGGCGGCCTGGGCCACATGGGCATCAAGTTCGCCAAGGCCATGGGCGCGGAAGTGACGCTGTTCACCCGCTCCGCGAGCAAGGCTGAAGAAGGCCGTCGCCAGGGCGCCGATCACGTGATCGTGTCCACCGACGAGGCCCAGATGAAAGCCGCTGCCGGGCACTTCGATTTCCTGCTGGACACCATTCCGGTGCAGCACGACTTGAACCCGTACCTCGACGTGCTGCGCTTTGACGGCGTGCATATCCTGGTGGGTTTGATCGAGCCGGTAGACCCGCCCGTCAACGCCGCCAAGCTGGTGCTGGGCCGCAAGGTACTGGCCGGTTCGTTGATCGGTGGCATTGCCGAAACCCAGGAAGTCCTGGATTTCTGCGCCGAGCACGGCATCACCTGCGACATCGAAATGCTCGACATCCGCCAGATCAACGAAGCCTACACCCGCATGATTGCCGGTGATGTGAAGTACCGCTTCGTGATCGACATGGCGACCTTGAAGGCCTGACAAACCGCCCCCGCCGCCGCCCCCGCCCCGTAGCAGCTGTCGAGGCGTGGGGGGGGGGGGGTGGGGGGGGTGGGGGGATAGCCGCCAACCCCCCCCCGCCCACCGCCCCACCG